>CAKSPC010000026.1 GCA_934481445.1 uncultured Oscillospiraceae bacterium | reverse complement strand
ATGTTCGAGATCGCCGGCGTTCCCGAGGAGACTGCTCGCGAGGCTATGCGTCTTGCAATGCACAAGCTCCCCATTAAGTGCAAATTTGTAAAGAAGGAAGACGGAGGTGAGCTTTAATGAAGGCTTCGGAAATCAAGTACCTTTCGGAAACAGAGCTTGACACTAAGCTCGCCGAACTCAAGCAGGAGCTTTTCAACCTGCGCTTCCAGCTTGCCGTAAACCAGCTTGACAACCCCACTAGAATTAAGGCTGTTAAGAAGGACATCGCTCGCATCAAGACCATCCAGCGTCAGCGCGAGCTCGCGGCTAATGACTGAGGAAGGAGGATAAGAACTAAACATGGAAAGAGCTTTAAGAAAGACCAGAATTGGTAGAGTAGTAAGCAACAAGATGGATAAGACAATCGTCGTTGCCATCGAGGATAATGTTCGTCATCCTCTTTATAAGAAGATCGTTAAGCGCACCATCAAGCTCAAGGCTCACGATGAACAGAACACTTGCGGAATAGGCGACAGAGTTGAGATCATGGAAACTCGCCCCCTTTCCAAGGATAAGAGATGGCGCCTTGTTAACGTCATCGAGCGCGCTAAGTAATTTAGCGGCAATATTATATCGTAAATCTACGAAAGGAGAAGTAATGCCATGATTCAGATGCAGACATTGCTTAAGGTTGCCGATAACACCGGCGCGAAAGAGCTTATGTGTATCAGAGTGCTGGGCGGTACCCGCAGAAGATACGCAAATATCGGCGACGTTATCGTTGCTTCCGTTAAAAAAGCTACACCCGGCGGCGTTGTAAAGAAGGGCGACGTTGTTAAGTGTGTTGTTGTCCGCTCCGCAAAGGGCCTCAGACGTGACGACGGAACATATATCCGCTTCGATGAAAACGCAGCGGTTATTATCAAGGAGGACAAAAATCCGAAGGGAACTCGTATTTTTGGGCCGGTTGCAAGAGAGCTTCGCGATAAGGACTTCATGAAGATCCTGTCCCTCGCTCCCGAAGTACTTTAAGGAGGACCTACCGTATGAATAACTTAAATGTTAAAACCGGCGATAAGGTTCAGATAATCAGCGGCCACGACAAGGGCAAGCAGGGTAAGGTTGTAAGCGTTTCCGCGAAGGAGAACAAGGTCATCGTTGAAGGCGCTAACATGGTTACCAAGCACGTTAAGCCCAAGCAGGCAGGTCAGCTCGGCGGCAGAGTTCAGGCTGAAGGCGCTCTCTATGCGTCCAAGGTAATGCTCGTTTGCCCCAAGTGCGACAAGACCACAAGAGTGGCTCACAAGATTGAGGACGGTAAGAAGATCAGAGTTTGCAAGCACTGCGGCGCAGAGCTCAAGTATTGATCAAGCCGAAGATCGGTCGGATATAAGAAATGCGGCGCAGTTCGCGCCCATTAAAATCCGGCTGTCAGATAGGAGTTTTTACAATGGCTAGAATGAAGGAATTCTATAAGGAAACCGTTGCTCCCGCCCTGTTCAAGAAGTTTGGCTACAAGTCTGTTATGCAGACCCCCAAGATCGATAAGATCGTAGTCAACGTTGCTTGCGGCGAGGCAAAGGAAAACGCAAAAATCATCGAGACCGTTTCCAACGAGCTCGGCATGATCACAGGCCAGAAGCCTGTTCCCTGCCGCGCTAAGAAGTCTGTTGCTAACTTCAAGCTCAGAGAGGGTCAGATCATCGGCGTTAAGGTAACACTTCGCGGCGATATCATGTACGAGTTCCTCGACAGACTGTTCAACGTTGCTCTCCCCCGTGTTCGTGACTTCAGAGGTATCAACCCCAACTCTTTCGACGGCAGAGGAAACTATTCCTTCGGCCTGAAGGAGCAGCTGATCTTCCCTGAGATCGAGTACGACAAGATCGACGCTGTCCGCGGTATGGATATCAACTTCATCACAACTGCAAAGACTGATGAAGAAGCTAGAGAGCTGCTCACTCTTATGGGCGCTCCCTTTGAGAAGTAAAGAAAGGACGGAGGAAAACTCATGGCAAAGAAGTCAATGATCGCTAAGCAGCAGAGAGCACCGAAGTTCTCCACACGTTCTTACAACAGATGCAAGATCTGTGGCAGACCCCACGCTTATCTGCGCAAGTACGGCATTTGCAGAATTTGCTTCAGAGAGCTTGCTTACAAGGGTCAGATCCCCGGCGTTAAGAAGGCTAGCTGGTAATTTATATTAGAAACGTCGATAAACCGTTTCGATAATCTGTTCCCTCGCCGGGCGGGTTTTTGGCTACGAAAAAAGCCCGGCTTTTTGGAACGCACCGCGTTCCCATACAGCCCGAAAGGGCAAATCATGTCAGTACGACGGAACATTCGGTTCCGTAACGGCTTTCGTATAGGAGGTAAATGAATGCAGATTACTGATACCATCGCAGATATGCTTACAAGAATCCGTAACGCAAACTCTGCAAAGCACGCATCTGTTGACATCCCCGCTTCCAACATGAAGAAGCAGATCGCACAGATCCTGCTCGACGAAGGTTACATCAAGGCTTTCAAGGTTATTGATGATAACAAGCAGGGCGTCATCAGAGTTACACTCAAGTACACAGACAACAAGGCTCAGGTCATCACAGGTCTTCGCCGTGTTTCCAAGCCCGGTCTGAGAATCTACTCTAACTGCAAGGATATGCCTAAGGTTATGAAGGGTCTCGGTATCGCTATCGTATCCACTTCCAAGGGCATCATGACCGACAAGAAGGCTCGCGAGCTTAATGTCGGCGGCGAAGTCCTTGCGTTCATCTGGTAATAAGGAGGAATAGTAATATGTCAAGAATTGGTAATAAGCCTATTGCTGTTCCCGCAGGTGTTGAGGTTAAAATCGACGGTTCTGTTGTTACAGTAAAGGGCCCCAAGGGCACCATCACAAAGGAATTCAACAAGCTGATCACCATCTCCGCAGAGGGTAACGAGATCAAGGTTACTCGCCCCGATGACGAGAATCTCAGCAAGTCTCTCCACGGCCTTACAAGAACCCTCGTTCACAACATGATCGTAGGCGTTACAGAGGGCTACACAAAGGAACTCGAGATCAACGGTGTTGGTTACAGATGCGAAAAGAAGGGCAAGGATGTCGTTATGACTCTTGGCTTCTCTCATCCTGTTGTTGTTTCCGATACAGACGATGTAAAGCTGGAAGTTCCTGCTCCCAACAAGATCATCGTTACAGGTATTGATAAGCAGAAGGTTGGCCAGTACGCTTCCGAAATCAGAGGCAAGCGTCCTCCCGAGCCTTACAAGGGCAAGGGCGTTAAGTACGCCAGCGAAGTTATCCGCCGCAAGGAAGGTAAAGCGGGTAAGGGTAAGAAGTAATCCCCACAACGAAAGGACTGAAAATAAATGGTTAAAATCATCGATAAAAACAAGAGCAGACTTCGCCGTCACAAGCGTGTCCGCGCTAAGATCAGCGGTACTTCCGAGTGCCCTAGACTTAATGTTTTCCGTTCTTCGCAGCACATTTACGCTCAGATCATTGACGACGTAAAGGGTGTTACGCTTGCAGCCGCTTCCTCCACCGAAAAGGGTTTCGAGGGCTTCGGCGGTAACTGCGAGGCTGCCAAGAAGGTTGGTCTTATGATCGCCGAGAAGGCTAAGGCAGCCGGCATCACCGATGTCGTTTTCGACAGAGGCGGCTACGTATACCACGGCAGAGTTGCTGCTCTCGCCGAGGGTGCTAGAGAAGGCGGACTTAATTTCTGATAAGGAGGGATAAACTTGGCATTTATAGAAACTGAAAACGAGCTCAGCGAAAAGGTTGTAGCTATCAATCGCGTTTCCAAGACCGTTAAGGGCGGACGCATCATGAAGTTCTCCGCACTGGTAGTTGTCGGCGACGGCAACGGCACAGTAGGTTTTGGCATGGGCAAGTCTAACGAAGTTCCCGACGCTATCCGCAAGGGTATCGAGGACGCGAAGAAGAATCTTCACAAGATCGCTCTGAAGGGTACAACGATCCCTCACGAGATCACAGGCAAGTTCGGCGCAGGCGCAGTTCTGATGCGTCCCGCTCCCGAGGGTACCGGCGTTATCGCAGGCGGCCCCGTTCGTGCTGTCATCGAGATGGCAGGCATCAAGAACATCCGTACCAAGTCTCTGCGTTCCAACAACCCCTGCAACGTTGTTCGCGCAACAATGGAGGGTCTGACTTCCCTGAGAACAGCTGAAGAAGTTGCAGCTCTCAGAGGCAAGTCCGTTAAGGATCTTTAATCTGAGCGTAGGAAAGGAAGAATAACAATGGCTCTTAAAATCACACTTGTACGTTCTCTGAACAGCTGCAAGAAGAATCAGATTGCCACAGCGTATTCCCTCGGTCTGCGCAAGGTAAACTCTGTTACTACTCAGCCCGACAATGAGGCAACAAAAGGTAAAATCAAGACTATCGCTCACCTGGTAAAGGTTGAAGAGGTTTGATTATTTAACATTCTAAATTTACTAGGGGGTGCAAAGCAATATGAAGCTTCACGAATTACAGCCCGCTATCGGTTCCGTAAAGGACGTTAAGCGTATCGGCCGTGGTCACGGTTCCGGTAACGGCAAGACAGCCGGCAAGGGTCACAAGGGTCAGAAGGCACGTTCCGGCGGCTCCATCAGACCCGGCTTTGAAGGCGGTCAGATGCCTCTGCAGAGAAGAATGCCGAAGAGAGGCTTTAACAACATCTTCGCTGCTGAATATGCAACTGTAAATGTTTCCGACCTCGAAGCACGCTTCGAAAGCGGTGCTGTCGTTGACGCTGCTGCTCTTATCGAGTGCGGCGCTATCAAGGACGCTAAGGACGGCATCAAGATCCTCGGCAACGGCGAGCTTACAAAGAGCCTTACTGTAAAGGCTGCAAAGTTCACCGCAGGTGCTCAGGAAAAAATTGAAAAGGCAGGCGGAAAGGCTGAGGTGATGTAATGAACGGAATGCTTACAGTCTTTCGTAACGCGTGGGTAGACACTCAGCTGCGTAAGAAGATCTTGTACACGCTGTTTATCATCATCCTTTTCCGTTTGGGCTCCAACATCTTCGTTCCCTTCCTCGACAACAACGCCATCGCAACAATGATGAACGGTGCGTCGCTGCTGAACTACCTCGACGTTATGACGGGTGGTTCGCTCGGAAAGGGCACGCTGCTGGCGATGTCGATCACGCCTTACATCAATGCGTCGATCATCATCCAGCTGCTGACGGTCGCCATCCCTCCTCTGGAGAAGCTCTCCAAGGAAGGCGACGAGGGACGAAAGAAAATCAACACGATCACCAAGATCACTTCACTCGTTATTGCAGTGCTTCAGGCGACGGCGTTCTACTTCACGCTCAGAAACGGCAATAACACAGACGGCAGCCATACAGCCATTCTCAAGTATGGCGACATATATGATACCACCAGTGATACATTCTCCGTTGTTCTCACAGCGATAACGATCATCGCCTGCTTCGTTGCGGGTGCGTCGCTCATCATCTGGCTCGGCGACCGTATCAACGACAAGGGTATCGGAAACGGTATTTCCATGATCCTTTTCGCAGGTATCATCTCAAATGTCCCCAGCGCTATCAACTACTTCATTCAGATGTGCAGCGGTGAGGGCAATATGTCCAACATCATCTACGTTATTATCATCCTGATAATCTTCGTGGCGATGGTATGGTTCGTTATCTTCATGACAAACGCGGAGCGCCGTATTCCGGTACAGTATGCTAAGCGTGTTGTCGGCAGAAAAATGTACGGCGGTCAGTCCACTCATATCCCGATCAAGGTTGCGATGTCGGGCGTTATGCCTATCATCTTCGCCATGTCGCTGATGAGCCTGCCGCAGACGATCTGCTATTTCTTCGGCGTAGACGGTACTGGCGAGGGCTTCTGGAACGGCTTCGTAAGAGTGTTCAGCCAGAGCAGCCCAGTTTATGCGGTAATCTACTTCCTGCTGATCATCGCATTCAACTACTTCTACGTTTCGATACAGTACAATCCTGTTGAGATCGCAAACAACCTCAAGAAGAACAACGGTGCTATCCCCGGCTACCGCCCCGGAAAGCCTACCAGCGACTTCATCTACAACTCTCTCAACAAGATCACGCTGATCGGCGCGATATTCCTCGGAATCATCGCGATATTCCCGATAATCTTCTCTCTGTGCACAGGACTTACAGGCGTCAGCCTCGGCGGCACTACGATCCTCATCGTTGTCGGCGTTGCGCTTGAAACAGTTCGTTCGCTCGAGAGCCAGATTATGATGCGTCATCACCCCGGTTTCCTTGATTAAGTAACTCAATAGTTCGTTCGCCCGACCGAGAGGTCGGGGGGATGGCTGAGTAAAGCATACGAATAGGAGTATATACTATGAATATGATCTTTCTTGGCGCACCAGGCGCAGGCAAAGGAACACAGGCAGAGGTAGTCTGCAAGGAACTCAATATTCCCGCGATCTCCACGGGCAATATGCTCCGCGAGGCTGTTAAGAACGGCACTCCCGCGGGTCTTGCGGCTAAGGACTGCATGGATAAGGGCGAGCTTGTCCCCGATGAGATCGTTATCGGTATCCTCAAGGACAGAATTGCTCAGGACGACGCAAAGAACGGTTTCATCCTCGATGGATTCCCCAGAACTGTTGCACAGGCTGAGGCGCTTGAGAAGATGGGTGTTCAGATAGACAAGGTCGTTGAAATACACGTACCCGATGAAAAAATCACAGCGAGAATGTCCGGCAGACGCGTATGCGAAGGCTGCGGTAATTCTTATCACATCCAGTTCAAACCTACCAAGGTCGAGGGTATCTGCGATGCCTGCGGCGCAAAGGTAGTGCAGAGAGTGGACGATAAGCCCGAAACAGTTGTTGCCCGCCTTAAGACCTACCACGAAAAGACAGCTCCTCTCAAGGACTTCTATGCCGCAAGAGGAAAGCTCGTTACCGTTGAGGGTCAGGACGAGATCGCAGAAACATCCAGACTGACACTCGCAGCTATCAAGGGTTGATCCCTTTTAGAGAGCGAATAAAATGATCCAGATCAAAAATCCAACCGAACTAAAGCTTATGCTCAAGGCGGGCGAGCTCGCCGCGCAGGCGCTTGCGCTTGCAGGAAAACACGCAGTCCCCGGTATCTCCACATGGGAGCTTGACAGGATAGTGAACGATTATATCGTTTCAAAGGGCGGTCACTCTCCGTGCCTCGGATACGGCGGATTCCCCGGGCATAATTGTTTCTCGGTAAACGAGGAACTTATCCACGGTATCCCTTCAAAGAAGAAGATACTGAAGGAAGGCGACATAATTTCCTGCGATATCGTCGCGGAGCTTAACGGCTTCATGGGCGATAATACCAAGACCTTTAAGGTCGGAAAGGTATCCGACGAGGCCGAAAGGCTGATGAAGGCTACCGAGGAGGCTCTGTACAAGGGCATTGAGCAGGCTGTCGCAGGAAACAGGATCGGTGATATCTCCAACGCGATACAGACTCACGTCGAGGCGAACGGCTACGCTATCGTAAAGCAGTTCATCGGCCACGGCGTAGGCAGGGAAATGCACGAGGATCCCGAGGTGCCGAACTACGGCCGCCCCGGAAGAGGTCCGAGGCTCACCCCGGGTATGACGATCGCTATCGAACCCATGGTAAACTCCCACTTCCCCGAGGTAAGAATTCTCGGCGACAAGTGGACGGTGGTTACAACGGACGGAAGTCTCAGCTGCCACTTCGAGCATACCATCGCGATAACGAACGCAGAGCCCGTGATACTCACACTGGAAAGTCACTGATAATATGGAAGTTACTTCAGGAACGGTTGTTATAAGCGCCGCGGGGCACGACAAGGACAGTTGGTTCGTCGTGACGGGTGCTGACGGCGGATTTGCGTTTATCGCCGACGGCAAGGAGCGTAAGCTTGCCTCCCCGAAAAAGAAAAATCTCAAACACATCCGAAAGACCGACAGCGTGATAAACGTCGACGGGCTGACGGATAAAAAACTGCGCAGCGCGCTACGCGCATTGAGCGCACAAAGCATCGCCGAGGAGAGTGAATAGCTTGTCTAAAGAAGATGTATTAGAAGTTGAAGGCGTTATTCTTGAGGCACTGCCTAACGCACAGTTTAAGGTAGAGCTTTCAAACGGTCATAAGATCCTGGCTCACATCAGCGGCAAGCTGAGAATGAACTACATTCGCATACTGCCCGGTGATAAAGTGACCGTTGAAATGTCGCCTTACGATCTCACAAAAGGCAGGATCACATGGCGTGCCAAGTGATCCGAGGCAAAGTAAACAAACCTTAAAGGAGGGTATTTCATGAAAGTAAGACCTTCAGTTAAGCCCATGTGCGACAAGTGCAAGGTAATCAAGCGCAAGGGCAAAGTAATGGTTATCTGTGTTGAACCCAAGCACAAGCAGAGACAGGGCTGATAAAGTCCTTTGATCCCAATCAAAGAGGAGGAAAAACAATGGCAAGAATCGCTGGTGTAGACCTGCCGAAGGAAAAGCGCGTAGAGATCGGTCTGACCTATGTCTACGGCATCGGCAGAAAGTCTGCAAATGATATTCTGGCAAAGGCCGGAATCAACCCCGATACACGCGTTAAGGACCTGACTGACGACGAAGAGGCTAAGATCCGTGACGTTATCGACCACGAGGGTTATCTTGTAGAGGGCGACCTCAGAAGAAAGGTAGCTCTGGATATCAAGCGTCTGGTAGAGATCAACTGCTTCCGCGGAACTCGTCATCGCAAGGGTCTTCCCTGCCGCGGTCAGAGAACAAAGACCAACGCCAGAACTCGCAAGGGTCCCAAGAAGACTATTGCAAACAAGAAGAAGTAATTAAAGAAAGGCGGTATATAAATGGCAGCAACTAAAGGCGCAAAGCAGGTAGTTCGCAGACGTCGTGAGCGCAAGAACGTTGAAAACGGTGCGGCTCATATCCAGTCTACATTCAATAACACTATCGTTACTATATCCGACCTTCAGGGCAACGTGCTCTCTTGGGCAAGCGCGGGAGAACTGGGCTTCAGAGGCTCCAGAAAGTCTACTCCTTTCGCTGCTCAGTCCGCAGCAGATGTAGCAGCAAAGGCTGCTATGGAGCATGGTCTGAAGACTGTCGAAGTATTCGTTAAGGGCCCCGGCGCAGGCCGTGAGGCAGCTATCAGAGCTCTTCAGGCAGCAGGCCTCGAAGTTAAGCTCATCAAGGATGTTACACCCATCCCCCACAACGGATGCCGTCCCCCCAAGAGAAGACGCGTCTGATCGTTACACGAACCGAGCTATTCGTTTACTCGGCGTTGAGCAGCGCCCGACGAGGCGCGGCGCACGGCTTACGAAAGCGTTAAGGTGCGCTTGACTCAATACTATATTTGAAATAACGGAGGAAAATCATCATGGCAGTTAATCGCGACCCGATTTTAAAGAAGTGCAGAGCACTTGACATCAGCCCCGCAGTTCTTGGTTATTCCGAGAACAAGAAGTCCAAGAGAAATCCCGACGGCGGCAAGCGCAAGAAGGTTTCCGAGTACGGCTCCCAGCTGAAGGAAAAGCAGAAGCTGAAGTTCGTTTACGGCGTTCTTGAAAAGCAGTTCTATCACTACTATGAGCTCGCTACCAAGGAAGAGGGCATCGCAGGTGAGAACCTGATCAGACTGCTCGAATCCCGCCTGGACAACATCGTTTTCAGAATGGGTCTTGCAATCACCCGTCGTGAGGCTCGTCAGCTCGTTTCCCACGGTCATTTCTGTGTGAACGGCAAGAGAGTTGACATCCCCTCTTACAGAGTTAAGGTTGGCGATGTAGTTTCTCTGAGCGAAAAGAGCAAGAAGAGCAAGAAGTTTGAGCAGATCGCAGAGGTTGCCGGCGGCAGACTCGTTCCCATGTGGCTCGACGTTAACAAGGAAGCTGCTACGGCTAAGGTAACTCGTGCTTTCCAGCGCGATGACCTCGATTTCGAGATCGCTGAGCACTTAATTATCGAGCTGTATTCTAAATAATTGCTTCTTAGCATACAGATATTTAGTGCAGTTATTTTTAATTCATATCCTGCACGCTATGTCTAAAACACGCGTTCTGTGCCAATACTTCATTGTAAAGGCACAGGCAGAGTGTGATTTAAAATTAACAGCGAATACAGCAGCAAGCACAGGATAATTAACAGACGAACTTGTGGGAGGGTTACCAAATGCTTGAAAAAATCGAAAAGCTCAATATAGAGACCTCAAAGCTGAGGTCTGACGGAACTTATGGAATGTTCGTTTTGGAGCCTCTCCAGAGCGGATATGGAAACACCTTAGGCAACAGCCTGAGAAGGGTGCTACTCTCCTCGTTACCGGGCGTTGCTGCTACTTCCGTCAAGATCGACGGTGTTCAGCACGAGTTTTCCACCATCCCCGGTGTTAAAGAAGATGTTACAGAAATTGTCCTCAACATCAAAGGACTCAGAGCTAAGATGTACGGCGAGGCCCCCAAGACCATCTATATCGAGGCAGAGGGCGAGTGCGAGGTCACCGCGGGCGACATCAAGACCGACAGCGAAGTAGAAATACTCGATCCCGGTATGCATATCGCTACCCTCGGTGCAGGCGCAAAGCTGTACATGGACATCACGCTCGACAGAGGCAGGGGCTACGTTTCTGCGGAGCAGAACAAGGCTCAGCTCCAGCCCGTTATCGGCGTTATTCCGATCGACAGCATTTACACACCTGTCCTGAAGTGTAATTATACAGTTGAGAATACCCGTGTCGGCCAGAGAACAGACTATGAGAAGCTCATTATCGAGATCTGGACAGACGGCACTATCTCTGCAAAAGAGGCTGTTTCTTATGCAGCTAAGATCCTTATCGAAAGACTCCAGCTCTTCGCAGAGCTTTCTGACGAAACCAATCCTCAGGAGCTCATGGAGACAAAGGAAGAGAGCCGCAAGGACAAGGTGCTCGAGATGACCATCGAGGAACTCGAGCTGTCCGTTCGCTCCTTCAACTGCCTCAAGAGAGCGGGCATCAATACCGTTGAAGACCTTGTCAACAAGTCCCCCGAGGACATGATGAAGGTAAGAAACCTCGGTAAGAAGTCCTTCGACGAGGTAAAGGCTAAGCTTCAGTCCCTCGGCTGTGACTTAACACCTTCCGACGAAAACAACTAATCGGTTTTATATACCAATTCCTATTGAAAGGAGAATGAAAAATGCCAGGTACAAGAAAGCTGGGCAGAACCAGCGACCACAGAAAAGCAATGCTCAGAGGCATGGTTACATTCCTGCTTGAGAACGGAAAGATCGAAACTACCGTTACCCGCGCTAAGGAAGTTCGCGCGGAGGCAGAGAAGATGATCACCCTCGGCAAGGCAAACACCCTGCACACCAAGCGCCAGGTTCTTTCTTACATCACAAAGGAAGATGTAGCTAAGAAGGTATTTGACGAGCTTGCTCCCAAGTATGCTGACAAGAACGGCGGTTACACAAGAATTTACAAGATCGGTCCCCGCCGCGGCGACGCAGCAGAGATGGCTATCATCGAACTTGTTTGATTTCTGATAAGTTTCGGATCCCTCCGGTTTTCGGGGGGATCTTTCTGTTTGCGGTGATTTTTCGCGTGAAAGTATATTTCGTGTTTCTGAAATTGCGGCGATATCATTTGCAAGTAAATTTAGTACCTTATTTAAGTAAATTATTCCTTAAAAACTGATGAAATGCACAAAAAAATTATGTGTTTATTATGTGATTTGGATATTGAAAACCGCCGCAGAATGCGATATAATAAAGAATGAGAAAACCTATGACTGCGGGAGGTCCCCGCGGTGAATTTCTATGGAGGTAAACAATGAACAAGTTAAAGACTGTTTCTGCTGCGGTTCTCGCGGGCGCTATGGTGCTCTCTATGACCGCGTGCGATGAGTCTGCACCTGCTGTAAGCAGTAACGGCGGCGCAGCTCCTTCCACATCGGCAGCAACTACCAGTGCAACAACTACAACATTTGCAAGAGATGACAACGTTGTAAGCGCTGTCGGCGATATCACCGATAAGGTAGATAACCCCGACCTGAATGTCAACAGACGTATCAAGTGGATGGCTTGGTGGGATATCGACGAAACCACTCCCGAGGCTGAGCTGTTCAAGAGCGTTTATGGCGTTCCTACAGAGGGTTCCGATCCCGACCGCGAGGGCAGAATTTTCGAGTACACATCCGTTGCTTACGCAGAGCGTTTCGATAAGCTGGGCGCAGCTATCGCAGCTGATGATTCTCCCGACCTGTTCCCGTTCGAGATCCGTGACTTCCCCTACGGCGTTCTGAAGGGCAGATACCAGCCCATCGACGAGATCATTGATCTTGACTCCGCAAAGTGGGAAAAGACTGCAGATCTGAGAAAGCTGTTCGAACTGAACGGCAGACAGTACTGCGCATTCTATCAGATCTCCATGAACAACCTGATGTACTACCGCACCAGCATGATTGAGGATATGGGCGCATCCGATCCCAGAACCCTGTTTGAAGAAGGCAACTGGACATGGGATACATTCCTTGAGATCGCTCGTCAGTGGCAGGAGTCCGGCGATGACAGATATGTAATCGACGGCTACAACCCCGAGGATGACTTCGTTCTTTCCACAGGTACTCCTATGATAGGCAACGACGGCACCAAGATCGTAAACAACCTGTACGATCCCGCTGTCGAGAGAGTTGAGAACAATATGCTCGCCGTTCTCCAGAAGGAAAACCTGCGTTACCCCAGACACGAGCTCAACGGCTGGAACGTTAACCCCAAGGCATGGGCTGACGGTCAGGTTCTGTTCTATGCAGACGGCGGCACATGGGTATTCGAGAACACACTGACCAAGTACGCACAGAAGAACGGCTGGGCAGAGGATGAGATCAGAGTAGTACCTTTCCCCAAGGATCCGCAGGCTGACGCTCACTATGTAACCCTCAAGCAGGATGCGCTGATGTGGGCAAAGGGCTCCGACTACGCTGACGGCGTTGCAGCATGGATCGACTGCTGCGTAACCGCTGCACAGGATGATTCCGTAACCGAAACTGGTAAGCAGCAGTCCATCGACAAGTACGGCTGGAGCAGAGATAACCTCGACTTCATCTACTCTCTGACCAAGCTTGACGGCACAAGCCCTGTAACTCCTACTGTTGACTTCAAGAGCGGCCTCGGCACCGTATCCGACGGTTCTGCAACAGAGAACCCGATCCAGTCCCTGACTAATCTTGTTTACCTTACCGGCGAGAGCTACACTCAGCTTCGTGAAACACACAACCCTGCTATCCAGGCTGCGATCGACGAGATCAACGCTGCTATCCAGGCTAACGGCTGATATCGCTGATACATAAGAGATAGTTTGCTCCCCATCCGAAAGGATGGGGAGTTTTTTGCCTGTCGCGAGAATTTTTTTCAGATTTTCACATTGCATGGGGATATATAGGTTGAATTGCGGAGCAGAATATGTTATAATTAATATGTATATTTATGTTCTGTTTCGGATGAAATCAGTAACTGCGGATATATACGGCGGAGGAAGGCCGCCGTGACTGAAAGGAATAACAAATGTCTAGATTTGAAAATAAACTCTGCCCGATATGCAGGGCGCCGTTCACCAAGGACGCGGATATCGTCGTCTGCCCCATCTGCGGCACGCCGCATCACAGGTCGTGCTACCTCGCAAAAGGACACTGCGGCGTGGAGGAATACCATGCGCAGGGCTTCTCGTGGGACGGCTATCTCCCCGACGAGCAGAAGCCCGAAAAGCACCCCGAACACACCGAACCCGATCCCCACGCTGCCGAATACCCCGAGGGTACTCCCGCGGGAGAGAATATTGAGCAGGAGATGGAGCAGGAGATCCGCTCGGCGGAGGAATACTACAACAGCTTTTTCAAGAATATGCAGGATGAGACCCGCGGCGCCGACGGCGTGAGCATGAAGGAGCTGACTACCTTTGCGGCAACGTCCACTATGCATTACGGCAGGGCGTTCAGCGTTTTTAGAAACCGTGCGGTGGGCAGGAAGATATATGTTTCCGTCAACCTCTGCTCGGGACTTTTCTCGCCGATATTCCAGTTCTACCGCAAGATGGACTGGCTCGGCATTCTGTCGATACTTGCCACCCTTATCACCTCGGCGCCGACGCTGCTGTTGTATGCGGGGGTGGTGTCAACCGAGGCAGTGCCTGCATGGTTCAATAATCTTTATATGCTGTGCAGCTTCCTCAACTTTGCGGTGACAGTGGCGCTGTGCCTTTTCGGGGATTATCTCTACTACCGCCATGCGGTGAAGAAAATTCTCAAGATACGCGCGAAATTCGGCGATAATCTGGGGCAGGAATACTACGAGGCGCTGGCGGACAGCGGTCATCCGTCATGGCTGCGGGCGATAATCGGTTTTCTGATAACAGCGATCGCGGCGTCGCTGATGGTGCTGCTGCCGAATCTGCTGATGCAGTGACGGACAATTATAAACAATCGGAGGCACGGGCATGAAGCTTATAATTCAGATACCCTGCTATAACGAGGCGGAAACGCTTCCTGTAACGATACACGATCTTCCGCGGCATATCGACGGAGTTGACGAGATAGAATATCTCATCATCAACGACGGCAGCACGGATGACACCGTGGAGTGCGCAAAGGCGCTGGGAGTCCATCATATCGTCAGCTTTGTGCACAACAGGGGGCTTGCAAAGGGCTTTATGGCGGGGATAGACGCCTGCCTGCGGCTTGGGGCGGATATCATCGTAAATACCGACGCGGACAACCAGTACGCGGGGTCGGATATTGAAAAGCTAGTTCGACCGCTGCTAGACGGCAGGGCGGAGATGGTTATCGGCAACCGCCGCACGGATACGATACAGCATTTTTCGCCGCTGAAAAGAAAGCTCCAGAAGCTTGGCAGCAGCGTTGTGCGCAGTGCCAGCGGTACGGATGTCGTCGACACCACCAGCGGCTTCAGAAGCTACACGCGGGAAGCGGCAATGCGGCTGAACGTTCTCTCGGACTACACATACACCCTAGAAACGATAATCAGCGCGGGTGCGGACAGGAACAAGATAATGTCCGTTGACATAGAAACCAACCCCGAGCTGCGCAAGAGCCGTCTTTTCAAATCCATGTGGGGATATATAAAACGCTCAAGCGGGACGATAATCCGCAACTATGTCATGCGAAAGCCGCTGAAAACATTTCTGACGGTGGCGGCTGTGTTCCTGCTGGCGGCGCTGGCGCTGGCGGTGAGGTATATAGTTTACCTCTGCATGGGCGACGGCGGCGGGCATATACAGTCGCTGGTGCTGATGGCGGTGCTGGCTATTGCAGGGATAGAAACGGGGATATTCGGGCTTATGGCGGATGCCGTTTCGGGCTGCCGCAAAGTCATGGACGAAACCCTGTTCCATGTAAAGCGCATAGAATACAACAACACAAATTCGGGCTACCCGAATTATAATTGCTGCAGCTATACAAAAGAGGAAATCACGAAGAAATGATACGACGATTAAGGCAGTTCTACGACACATTCGGCGACAAGGGCGTAATGTTCGTTATGTTCGCGTTTTCGGTGGTGGTGAATGCTCTGCTTTCCATGTATATGGAGCTTCCCGCGGTGCATCCCGACGAGATAGGTGTGGCGGGCATTGCCGCGTACTATTCGGGGCACGACTGGTCGGGGCTGATGAGCGGCATAGGGCATTACTGCGGCTATATACAGGCGCTGATATACACCCCGCTGTTTCTGTTTTTTGAGAACCCGTATGCGCTGTACAAGGCGATGCTGGTCACAAACGGTGTTATAATCAGCCTTATCCCGCTTATTGCATACAACATCGCGGCAAGGCTGGGCATCGAAAGCGTCCGCAAGAAAACGGTGATATCGCTGTGCTGCGGGTTTTACATCACATATATAACCTACTCGAAATTCGTTTGGAACGAGGCTGTTGCAAGCCTTATGCCGTGGCTGCTGATATGGTGCGTTATGGTCACATGGCAGAGGAACAAGGGCTCCTCGCGGTTTTCGATGTCGATACTTACAGGATTCATGTGCGCGGTGGCGTTTGCGGCGCATTCGCGGCTTATCGCGGTCGTGGTCGCGCTGGTGATTACGGTCATAATCGCGCAGGTGCTCTCGGGTGACAAGCTTGTAAACATGCCCGCGTTTTTAATATCGCTGATAGTATCCTTCGCGACGGAGAATTTCGCGGCGGAGCTTATAAAGCAGGCGGTATGGAGGGGCGAAATAACCTCGAGCACCTTTGAAACGGAAATGTGGCGGCTAGGCGGTTTCTCGGCGGAGGGCGGCGCGGCGCATTTCTTCGCGGCGCTGTTCGGGCAGATCTATGCGTTTGCCTCGTCCTCGGCGGGACTGGGGGCGATGGCTGCGGTCATTGCTGTCATGCTTATCGTCGTGTGGCTTCGCGAAAGCGCGCGGTCATGGAAAACTCCCCCGGAGCGCGGCACACGGGTATACGATTCCGTAAAGCATAAATACAACCCAAGACTTACCGTATTTGCGCTTTATTCGTTCCTTGTGGCTGTCGGCTCGATACTGCTTTCGGCGGTGTATAAGTTCAGCACCGTCGGTGCGGCGCAGGACAGCGTAATTTTCGGCAGATATGTTGAAAACATCGCGCCGCTGGCGATATTTCTAGTTATGGCGTTCGTGGTGCTGTACGGCTCGGAGCTGAAACATATTCTCTATGGCGCGGGAGCGTATGCTGTTATATGCATACTGTTCGCGGCGTTCTCATATCCGATGATAAAGGGCGAAGCGGCGGATGTGCTGTCCGTTATGGGGCTTCTGCCATGGAGGATAGGCGAGGACATAAACGGAGAGTTCACGGGGATAAGCTTTGTTATAATAAGCTCCTGCGTGTTGACTATATTCGCGTTGGCGGGGGTGTTCGCATCCTGCTCGCGCAGGCGGAGGACAAATATAATTTCGGGGCTGGTCTGCTGTATATTCGCATATACGGCGGCGTTTTCGGCGTTCGTTTTTCTGCCGGATATGTCGGAGCGGAACAAGGAGGACACTGCCCCTGCAATAGCCGTGTCCGAGCTTGTTTACAACGATTCGCAGTCGCCGAAAATAGTTTTCTATCAGACCGAAACGAGCGTCGCGGGGCTGGTTCAGTTCCTCGACCCGCTTACCAAGGTCGTGCTTATAGACGAATCAAAGGATGTTCCCGAATCCTGCCTGCTGGTAGCGGAGAGCGGCACTGTTGCACCGTTTGAGGGTGGAAGCTACGATGTTGTCGGGCGTACGGATGAATACACCGTATATGCCTACGGCGAGGGCGCCCGCGACTTTATCCGCTATAAATCCGCGGCGGGTACAACGAGAAACACAACTTCATTATCCGGAGGGAAAACATGAGCGATACAGCGGAAATTCCGCATATCAGACGCGGTGCGCGCGGCTTTTTAGCCAGCGACGCGGCGGTGATGATATATCTTTATATCGGCGCGCTGACGCTTCATATTCTGATGACGCTGTGCACCACGATATTCAATCTCACCCCTGACGAATACAGCGTAACGGCGGTAGCGGCGTATTTCAACGGATACGACTGGAAGCCCACGGTGTCCATGGGCGGGTATTACGGGTATGTTCAGAGCCTGTTCTACATCCCCGTTTTCCGCATGACGGACGACCCGTACCTGCGCTACCGCATAATGCTGATAATAAACGGCGTTATCATGAGCTTTGTGCCGGTGATCGTGTATCACCTTTCGCGCAGAACTTTCAACATAAAAAAGGCTGCTTCGGTGCTGTTTTCGCTGATATGCGGGCTGTATCCGAGCTATATGCTGCTCACCAAATATACATGGAACGAAACCATGTGCAGCATACTGCCGTGGATATTCGTGCTGCTTATGTACAAGGCGGGCGGCGCGGAAAACTCCGCGAAAAAGCAGGTGCTGTCTGTCCTCGGCGGGCTTACGCTGGCGGCGGCATACGGCTCGCACGGTAGAATGCTGGCGCTTGTTGCGGCGGGGCTGGTGCTTCAGCTTCTGGTATTCCTCACGATGAAGAAAAAGCGCGTGTTCTGCTTTGCGGGGTTCTACGGCGGCGCGGCGGCGGGACTTGTCGCCGACAAATTTATAAAGAACTTCATACAGAACGCCCTCTGGAACATGGGCGGGGAAAAGGCACCCACAAACACGCTGGAGGAAATGCTCTCGCGGCTGATAACCGTGCAGCGTTCCTCGGGGGATATCACGGGCGTTTCGATAAGCGAGAACGTTTCGTTTGAGAAATTTTTCGATTCGCTTATAGGACATCTGTTCTATTTCATATCCTCCACATGGGGGTTCGGCGCGATATGCATAGTGGCGGTCATAGCGGGGCTGGTGTTCTACTATAAAAGGCGCAGTTCAAAGATAGTCATGACAAAGGACGGCGAAGTCGACCCGAAAACGGGTCCCTACACTGACGATGTTCATGCGGTGCTGCTGTGGTTCACACTGCTGGTGATGGGCGCGGCATTTGTGATAAGCATTGCGTTCAAGTCCACATCCCCGCTGTATTACGAGCGGGCGGACTCCGTTATATACGGAAGATACACCGAATATCTCTACCCCATAGCGATACTTGCGACGATGGTGCCTATGTACCGCGGAAAGCTGGGGATAGGGCAGTGCTTTGCGGCATTGTGCCTGGGGGCTGTTGTTGACCTGCTGACAATGTTAAGGGTGGTTCCCGTGTTCCTTTCCGGCGAGAGGTTCGTAAGTGCGATGATACTCGGCATTGCCCCGCTGCGCTACGGCGAAAGGGTGCTGTCGCTTCTTACGCAGGACAGCTTCATAAAAATGATGATAACTACGATATCCATGCTTTTCGTGTGGGTACTGGTGCGGATGATAAGAAACCGCGATACCAGGGCGTATTGCTATATTGCGATACCGCAGGCGCTTTTGCTGCTTTATTCGAACATATACTGCTACACGCAGTACACCATCCCGCAGGGCAAAAACTCCCTGTGCGGCGCGGAGTATGTGTCCGAGGCCATCGACCTGCTGGACGGTGAGTTTGACGGCGTTACCTGCTTCGACCTCCCGCGGGATCGTTATGTAAAGGCGCAGTTCCTTTACGACGACCTCGATGTTGAGGTGGTGACGAGCCTGTCGAAGCTTGCGGATATGGGAGAGGATGGAGAGCTTCCCGACATCGTCCTTGCGGGCAGGGAGGCAAACCTTGACCTGTGGCTTGACGGCGCGCACCGCATAGGCAGCGCCGACCGCAACGTGCAGATATTCGCCTGCACAGAAAAGGCGGTGGAATGGGCGGAGGATAAGGGTCTGCGAGTTTCCGGCGGAAACGGCAGGACGACATTCAGCGCCGCGGAGCTTCCCGCAACGACGCACGCTGTGCGCGTCGGGAAAATCACCGACCCCGATTATGACGGGGATGATGTTACGCTGTCACTGCCGAACGGCGCGGCGGTATACACGAATTACTTTACGCTTTATAAGGCGGGGAGATACTATTTCACCGTGCGCGGCGAGGATATAAGCGGCGCGAAGATAAGCGTAACGTCCGACAAGGGCGATACCACGCTGAATTATTCCATAGCGGAGCAGCGCGGCGATGCCGTTGTTATAAAGGTCATCGTCGGGGCAAAGACAGAAAATGTCCGCTTTAAGCTCACAAACTCCGGTGCGGAGCCGATGACGGTTTCCTCGCTGGAGATAAGCACATCCGGTGCGGCGGAGTAAATATAAAAGGGGAGGTTGGATATGCCTGTTATAGCTAAGACAACGAAGCGGCTGGATCCTGCAAGGACGCTCGTTGTGGGGTTCCTGATAATAATTCTTGCGGGCACGCTTCTGCTGTGCCTGCCGATATCCTCAAAAAATATGCAGTTCACGCCGATATTCGACTGCCTTTTCACGGCGACCTCGGCAACTTGCGTTACGGGGCTGATAGTTTTCGATACGTTCACGCACTGGTCGCTGTTCGGGCAGATAGTAATTGCGCTGCTGATACAGATAGGCGGTTTGGGATTTGTTACGATAATCACGTTTTTCAACGTTGCGGCGGGAAAGAAGCTTGGATACAGAACGCTGAAAAACGCCGCGGGCGACCTTACCGAAAGCAGCTTTGAGGGCGGCCGCAGAATTTTTATCAGCATTATGAAGTATTCGCTGATATTCGAGCTGTGCGGCGCGATAGTATTATCGGCGGTGTTTATACCAAAATACGGCGTATACGGCGCGTGGATGAGCCTTTTTATGAGCATAACGGCGTTCTGCAATGCGGGATTCGACCTTATGGGAGTGGAAGCGCAGTTTTCCAGCGTTACATCCTGCCAGAGCGACCCTGTGGTGCTGATAACGCTGGCGGCTCTTATCATCGTGGGCGGACTTGGTTTTATCGTGTGGGAGAACTTCATCCGCTTCAAGGAGCTGAAAAAATTTTCGCTGCATACCCGCGCAGTGCTGATAATGACCGGAGGTCTTATTGCTGCGGGCACGCTGTTCTACCTTATCGCCGAATGGGGCAATCCCGCAACCTTAGGCAATATGAGCTTCGGCGACAAGCTGCTGAATGCGTTTTTTGCGTCCGTTTCGGCAAGAACGGCGGGCTTTAACAGCGTCCCGGTTGACAAGATGTCAGAATTTACGCAGCTCGGTTCGGTGCTGCTTATGTTTATAGGCGCGGCGCCCGGCTCTACGGGCGGCGGCATAAAGGTAACGACGCTGCTGGTTCTTATTATGACGGTGGTTTCATATATGAAGAACAAGAACGACGTTGAGATATTCCGCCACAAGATAGATAAACTTGCAGTTTACAGAACGCTGGTCATTTCCGTGCTTTCTATGCTGGCGGTGGGGATATGCTTCGTTGCGCTGTATTTCTCTATGCCCGCGGAAACGGGCAGGCAGGCGGGTGCGGTACAGTGCCTTTTCGACGCTGTTTCGGCGTTCTCGACAACGGGGCTTACATCGGGTGCAACGGCGTTCGCAGGGATCGCGGGCAAGTGCCTGCTGATCGTCACGATGTTCGTGGGAAGAATAGGTCCCGTATCGCTGATAATGTCCCTGGTAATGAACAGCGCAAAGCGGAAGAACATCGTAGTGCCCGACGGGCAGATACTTATAGGCTGATACGGATATCATAAAAGGGAGAGAAAACTGATGGAAACTTTTGAGCTTGGAAAAATCAAAATGTATGTTTCCGACGATCATCGGTTCGGAACAGACGCGTTTCTGCTGGCTTATTATGCGGGGGTAAGACCCGACAGCGTTGTCTGCGACCTGTGCACGGGCTGCGGCATTATCCCGCTGATATTCTGCAAGAACGTAATGCCGCACCTTATTTATGCGGTGGATATTCAGCAGGAGGCAATCGACCTGCTCAGCATGACGGTAAAGGAAAATCATCTGGAAAATACGGTGCAGCCCATTCTCGCGGATCTGCGGGATATGCCACAGTCGGTTCTGGCATATGAAACGGTGGATATCGTCACGGCAAATCCGCCCTACATGACCAGCGGCTCGGGATTTGAAAAGATGTCGCGGCCGCAGGCCATCGCGCGGCACGAACTTATGTGCACCGTCGACGATGTGTGTGTGGCGGCGGGAAAGCTGCTGAAATATGGCGGCGCGCTTAAGATGTGCCACCGTCCCGAGCGGCTCGGCGACGTTATCTGCGCGATGCGGGCGAACAAGATAGAGCCGAAATCAATAACATTCGTGTTCAACAGCATACTCGACAAGCCGTGGCTGTTTCTTATCACGGGAAAGAAGGGCGGAAAGTCGGGAATGATAGTCGAAAAGCCCATGATACTGCGCAACGACGACAAATCTTACACAGAGGAGTATTCGCGGCTTTATGAGTGATTATGGAAAGCTTTCGATAGTCGGCACGCCGATAGGAAACCTGTCGGATTTCAGTCCGCGGGGCATAGAAACGCTGGAAAGCGCCGACTACATCGCCGCGGAGGACACCCGCGTATCCCTGCGGCTGCTGACGCATTTCGGCATAAAAAAGCCCATGCTGAGCTACTACAAGCCGCATGAGGCGGAGAAAAGCGCGAGGATACTGGAGCTTCTTTCCGATGGGCAGAATGTCGCGCTGGTAAGCGACGCGGGTATGCCCTGCATATCCGACCCGGGCGTTTATCTGGTGCAGAAGTGCTACGAAATGTGCATACCCGTGGAGGTCATTCCGGGGTGCAATGCGGCGGTGGCGGCGGTGGCTGTCAGCGGGATAGACACGCAGCGCTTCGCATTCGAGGGATTTCTCCCCGTAAACAAAAAGGAGCGCGCGGAGCGGCTGGTGCAGATTGCTTCAATGCCGCACACGCTGATATTCTACGAAGCGCCGCACAAGCTGAAGCAGACGCTCTCCGACCTTAACGACAAACTCGGCGGGGAAAGGCAGTGCGCCCTCTGCCGCGAGCTTACGAAGCTTCACGAAGAGGTCATACGCGGCACGCTGGGGGAGCTGGCGCATTATTATGACGAAGCCGAGCCCCGCGGGGAATATGTCGTCGTTGTGGAGGGCTCTAAGGGCGCCACGGACGAGGGCATGACCATCGGGCAGGCGGCGGAGCTTGCAAGGCAGCTCGTCGCAGGCGGCGAGAAGCTCACCGAAGCGTGCCGACAGGCTGCGCAGGCCTCGGGAGTATCAAAAAGAGATCTATACAGAATGTTGATAGATGAGAAAAACAACGAAGAGTAATACAGGAGGTATATCATGGTAAAGAAGATAATTGAAAAGAAGCTCGGCCCTGTTGCAAAGACGGCGCTGCCGATAATCGGCGCGGTGATAGTTGTTGCGGGGGCGGTTGCGTTCATCTGCCTAAAGCTTGCGGACGAATTCCGCTACAACGAGAAGTGGAAGGACTACGACGAGTGCGGATGGCATTGATAAGAAACTATGAGGACAGTCTTGCATACCTGTCATCTTTTTCAAAGCAGGGCGCGCCGGTAAAGGATCTGTCGAGGTTCACGGCGCTTGCCCATGCGCTGGGTGATCCGCAGAACGGGCTGAAATGCATACACATCGTCGGGA
Organism: uncultured Oscillospiraceae bacterium; assembly: GCA_934481445.1. Taxonomy (GTDB): domain Bacteria; phylum Bacillota; class Clostridia; order Oscillospirales; family Ruminococcaceae; genus CAG-115. The sequence continues at coordinate 14,400 of CAKSPC010000026.1, read as the reverse complement.
CGAACGGAAAAGGCTCTACGGCGGAATTTATTGCACGGTCGCTCCAATACTGCGGGTATAAAACCGGGAGATTTACCTCTCCGTATATAATAGACATACGCGAGCGTATCACCTTTGACGGCGAGTTTATCCCTCGGGAGGACTTCGCGCGGCTGACCGAAAGGGTCGCGGAAGCGGCGGGAAAGTGCATGGATAATGGGTTTTCCCAGTTTGAGATACTAACGGCGGTGTGCTTTCTGTGGTTTGCGGAAGTTGGCGCAGAGTACTGCGTTATCGAAGCGGGCATAGGCGGCACGCTGGACTGCACGAATATCATACCCACTCCCGAAGCGGCGGTGATAACTTCGATAGGGCTTGACCACACTGCAATTCTCGGCAGAACAGAAGCGGAGATCGCAAAAAGCAAGAGCGGCGTGATCAAGGGCAGATCCGCCGTGGCGGCGGCGGGAATATCTGAAAGCGCCATGGATGTTCTGCGGGAAAGGTGCGAAAGCGTAGGTGCGCGGCTTATTGTTCCCGATGTTTCGTTGTTGAATATTGAAAAATGCGGGCTTGCGGGGAGTGATTTCTGCTACAGGGGCAGGGAATTTCACGTTTCCCTCTGCGGCAGGCATCAGATAGGGAACGCCATGACGGCGCTGGAAGTGCTGAATAATATATCTGGTGGTAATATATTCTCTGAAGATAACAAATCGTCAAGTAAAGTAACCTACGAAAATGTACGCAGGGGCATTTCGGACGCGGCAATGCCCGCACGGCTGGAGCAGTTTCCGCCGAAAGACGGGCTTCCGCATATCATTCTTGACGGCGGGCACAATCCGCAGGCGATGAACGCCGCGCGGGAGGTGCTTTCATCCGATGCTAGGAAAAAGACCGCGCTCATCGGCATGATAGACACAAAGGATTACGAAACCGCGCTGAGGATAATTCTGCCGTGCTTTGAGAGGGTGTTTTTCGTGGACGGATTCGCGCCGAACGCAGTGCGGGCGGAAACGCTCTGCGCCGTCGGAGAGCGGCTCGGAAAGCAGTGCCGTGCGGCGCACGACATCGCGGGGGGCGTTGTTTCTGCGGCGGAAATGACCGCGCAGGGCGGCGTGCTCTTTATCGGCGGGTCGCTGTACATGGCGGCGGAGGCGCGGAAAGCGCTGCTCGGGGAGAACGGAAATGAAAACGCTTGAACTTGGCGGCGGCAGGGAGCTGACCTACGAGCTTACGAGGAAATCCGTGAAAAACATCAATTTCCGCGTTAAGGCGGACGGGATAGTTTATGTCAGCGCGAGCCGCGCGGTGCCTGTCGGTCGGATAGAAGAACTGCTGGCGGAGCGGGCGGATTTCCTGCTGAATGCCGCGGAGCGGCTTCGGGAGCGTGACAACAGGAACGAGATAGAAAACTCGGTGCGCTGGCTGGGACGTGAATACCCGATACGGATAATACAGGGCGCACGGGAAACGGCTCTGCTGGAGCAGGACGAGTGCCGTGTGTTCACGCGGCACGGCGACGACAGGGAGTATGTCGGGCGGCTGATACGGCAGGCGCAGGCGGCGCGGTTTTCGGAACTCTGCCGCGAACTTGACACGGAGGTCAGGCGGGAGCTTTCCGCCGCGGGGCTGGCTCCGCCGCCTACGAGGATATTCATAAAGGATATGTCCAGCCGCTGGGGAAGCTGTTCGTACACACGGGGGCATATCTCGGTAAATTTCAGACTGGCGGCGTATCCGCGGGAAACGGTGCTGTCGGTGTTATGGCATGAATATGCGCACTACTGGCACCACGATCATTCGGCGAGATTTTACGCGTTTGTGAAGCGGTTTTTCCCCGAATATGACAGGTGGAACGGGCTTCTTAAATGACAAAAAGGCACTTCAATGCGAAGTGCCTTTAATTATTACTGCATTGTTATCAGGAAATAGCCTTTGTCACGGAAGAAACATTGCTCTTTGCATTGGAAATAGCGTCGGAGCTTTCGCTCTTATAGTTGGAGAAGCTGTTTTCCTGTATCATTGAGTAGCTGTCCACAAGTCCCTGCAGATTGTTGTTTGCGGAGTTGAGCGAGCTGAGCGCGGAGGAATAATCCGCGGGCGCGCCGCTGAGCATGATTGTGTACGCCTTTACGCGCATGGTGTACGCAGCAGCGTTTGCGTAGGTCTTGGTAACGCTGCTCTTGGAAAGTTCCGAAACAACGCTGCCCTCGAACTTCTTGCTGCCGAGATCGGTTATCTTGGACTGGAGCGTTGTAAGGGACGAAACCGCGTTGTTTGCAGCCGTAACTGCGTCGCTCATGGCGGCGATGTATGCGGCGGCGGTGTCGCCGGAGCTGTAATCATCGGTGATTATTTTTGTGTATTTCAGGTTGGAGCTGAGATAGGATGTAAACGAGGAAAGATAATTTGCACAGTCGGTATCGAAGCTTGACGCCTTGCCGGACGGGGAGATAATATAGTTATAATATGCGTCGTACTTCTTTTTCAGCGCGTTGAGGGAGTCGTAGGCCGCTTTCATTTCCTTGTTCGTGGGGTCGGCGGCGCTTACAGCGTTGTCAACGGAGCTCTTGCCGTTCTTGATGATGTTTATCATATTCTTCGCAAAATCGCGGTTATAGTATGCCGTTCTTGCGGTGTCCTCGCTGCCGCTGCTGTTGTCGATGGCGTAGATAACATTCTGCGCGAACATATCTATCTTGCCAACCTCGCCCGCTATGACTGCCGCAGCGTCCATTATCGCCTGTCTGTCCTTTTCGAGGGACTTTACCTTGCTGGAAGTGACCACCGCAGCCGGCTTGCCGGAGGTAGCTGTCGTTGCCTTTGTGGTAGCGGCGGGCCTTGTGGTGGTATTAGGCTTAGTGGTAGTCTTTGTAGTGTTGGTATTCTTTGTGGTGCGGGTGGTGTGTTCCGGCGTTGTGACAGATGTGGAGGGTTTGCTGCCGTCTTCCTCGGTGGAAACGGAGGAAGACGGTTTGGATACGTCGACGGGGGAGATGACCTCCGCGTCGTTGTCGGAAGTCACTGTATCAATGGGCGTGCTCTCGGTCGCGTCAGTATCAACGGGCTCTGTTACGTCCTCGACGGGATCCGTCTGCTCGGGAGCGGAGGATGTTATGGGCAGGGTGTTGTTTCCGACGATATTGGAGTTATCGGAGGGCTTGGAAGTTGTCGTGGCGATAAGCACAGCGGCTACGCCCACAGCAACGACCGCCGCTGCGGTAATGGGTATCCACTTCTTTGAAGAACGCTTCTCGGAGCCTTTTCTGCTGGGAGCGTCGCGCGGGGGAACATACATTCCCTTGTACGGTGCGCCACAGTTCTTGCAGACGGTTTCCGTGTCGTACATATCCTGACCGCAGTTGCGGCAGTATACAAGATTTCCCTTGGGGGCCTCGGGTTCCTCTTCGGGTGCCTTTTCCTCGGCCGGAGCGGGTTCTTCGTCAGGGGAATATGCAGGGGTTTCCTCTATAACAGGAGCAACTTCCTCCATAAAAGGAACTTCGTTCTCAAAGAAATCTTCCTTGGGTTCTTCCACGGCGGGCTCTTCGTATGCGGGCGCTTCCGCGGCAGGTTCTTCACATGCGGGAGCTTCCGCGGCAGGTTCTTCATATGCAGGAGCTTCTGCGGCGGGCTCTTCGTATGCGGGAGTTTCCGCGGCGGGCTCTTCATATGCAGGAGCTTCTGCGGCGGGCTCTTCGTATGCAGGAGCTTCTGCGGCGGGCTCTTCGTATGCAGGAGCTTCTGCGGCGGGCTCTTCATATGCGGGAGCTTCTGCGGCGGGTTCTTCGTATGCAGGAGCTTCTGCGGCAGGCTCTTCGTATGTAGGAACGTCTGCAACGGGTTCTGTGAATACAGATGTCTTTTCCTCGACAGGGTCAACGGGAGTATAAGCCGGCGTGCCATCAAGGACATTATTTACGAATGCGTAAGGATCAAGCGAAACATCCTGCGAGGGGTCCTCGTCCATGGAGCCGCCCTCGATTATGGGCAGACCGCTTTCGGAAACGGCATTGTTCTCCGCATAGGAATTCATGCTGTCCTCAAGCAGGGAGAAATCCTCCACCTTGCGGCTTTCGCCCTCGGCTGGTTCCTGCTGGTGGTGGATAATGGGTGTTTCTGCCTGCTGATGAACGGAGCCTATCTCGGGCATTTCGCTTGCGGAAGCGCCAAAGCTTGCAAGCTGCTGTGTGAGGGCTTCTATTTCATCTATGCCGCCTGCGGAGCCGCCGAAATCATCGGGGGCAGTGTTTCCGCTCATAAAATTATTTATGCGGTCGAGCTCGTCTTCAGAGTAATCGCTGAGGTTTTCACCGAAGCCCTGCGGCTGGGCGTTCCAGAGCGGAACGGCGCCTGTGGTCTGGTTTACGGGCGCAGGAGTCTGCTGCCCGTTGGAATTGTCAAGGCGGATGCCGCATTTTTCGCAGAACACGTTAGAGGTCTGCATATGCATTCCGCAGTTCGGGCAGTATACGAGGGCGCCGTCGGCATTGTTTATCGGTTCAACGCTGGGGAGCTTGCGCTCGGTGGTTTCGGCGTGATCCTCGGTGTTTTCAGCATTGGCTTCTTCGGGAGTCTCCTCGGGTTCCGGGGGGACGGGGGTGCCGCATTCCATGCAGAACTGGTATCCTCTTATAAGCTGTTTACCGCAATTTTCGCAAAACATTATATTCATATCCTCTCAGACGGATTTGATTTCTATATAACAATATAGATGTATCCAAGTTTAATTATACAATAGTTATTGTGCGGTGTCAATTGAAATCGTTAAAATTGTACAATTGCAATAATGGAGTTGTTTGTTTTTGTGCATTATTTCTGCTGAAAATTATGTAATCGTTTTTGCGTTTCGGACAATTGCGGAGAATATGAAAAATGTTTACAGCTTCTTTATTTCTTTGGGGTCGATGCGCATATCCTTGTGATAAAAATCGCGGTCGCGCTCGCTTATTTCGCGCATGACGCGGCAGGGATTTCCCACCGCAACGACGTTGGCGGGGATATCCTTTGTGACAACGCTTCCCGCGCCGATGACTGTGTTGTCCCCGATGGAAACGCCGGGCACGATGACTGTTCCCGCGCCTATCCAGCAGTTTCTTCCGATGTGCACGGGGAGGTTGTACTGATATGCGTTTTCGCGCAGTTCGGGGAGAATGGGGTGGTTTGCCGTGGCAACGGTGACGTTAGGACCGAACATTGTCATATCACCGACGTAGATATGAGTGTCGTCAACGCAGGTCAGCCCGAAGTTTGCGTAGACCTTGTTTCCGAAATGGACGTGCTTTCCGCCCCAGTTTGCGTGGAACGGCGGTTCGATGTAGCAGCCCTCGCCCACCTCGGCGAGCATCTGCTTGAGGAGCGCGGTGCGCTTTTCGCCGTCGGAGGGGCGGGTGGCGTTGAAATCATACAGGAGTTCAAGGCAGGCAAGCTGCGCCTCGGGCAGGCCGCCGGCGTTGGGGTCGTATATTTTTTGGCTGTGAAGCTGATCGAAATTCATGATAGTTTTCCTTGTTGAAATGTTGAAAAAATGCGGGGTCAACTCTCGAACTTTTATGTCAGTGTAACACTTATACTATCGAGAAATAAAGTCCCGCGAACACGCCCGCGACTATCGCCATTACAGCCACCGCCGCAAGGCACAGCGCGATATGCCCGAAGGTATAATACTTCGGCTCCTTTTCCTCGGGGACAGGCGCGAGCGGCACTGTTGTCTGTACGGGAGCAGGTGCGGGTGCGCTGATCGGCGCGTTATTTAAGAAATCTGTCGGCTGCGGGGCAGGCGCGGCTTCCGCGCTGTTTACGGAGTATTCCGCTGTGGGTTCGGGCTGGGGTTCCGCTGCGGGTTCGGAGGTGGGTTCGGTTACGGATTCAGCGGCGGGCTGAACTTCCGACTGTGCTGGAATGGGAGCACTATTCTCTGAAACGGTTGTGTTGTTTTCCGCCGAAACGGGCTCTGTCGCGGGCTGAATGGGCGCCTGAACCGCCGCAGGCGCTGTTCCTGCGGGCTGAGAAACCGCCGCGGGAGCTACGTTGGGATTGTTTGTGCGCTTGCCGCAGAATGTGCAGAAAAGCGCATTGTTTTCTAACTGTTTGCCGCACTGTGAACAAAACATATTTATTATCCTTTCTGTAAAAGCGTTAAACCGTAAGGCCGCTGTTGTTTCTTACATGGTCAAAGAGATACTGCTGCGCCACACCCTCTGCACCCTTGGTGCATTCGGGCAGGCCGTTCGGGTAGAACTGCGCCATAAGGCGCTTTACCCACACATCCTTCGGGAAAGCGTCAAGCTTGTGGGAAGCGAACAGCAGAACGCAGTCCGCGACCTTGTCCCCGACGCCGACTATCTGCTTCAGTTTTTCTCTGGCGGGGTCGAGGGGGAGGGAGTTTATCTCGCCGAAATTCACAACTCCGCTGTTAACCTTTTCAACGGCGTCGCAGATATATCTTGCGCGGAACCCCGCGCGCAGCGGTGCGAGATCCTCGGGGGTTATCCCGCGGAGCCTTTCGGCGGTGGGGAATGAGTACGCCCCGCCTATGTCCTCACCGAAGCTTTCGCAAAGCCTGCCGATTATCCCCGAGATACGGGGGATGTTGTTGTTCTGCGAGATGATGAAGCTTATCAGCGTTTCGAACGGCTCCTGCCGCAGTATCCTTATCCCGCCGGAGGAAGCGCAGGCTCTGCGAAGGGTCCCGTCCGCGGAGAAGCGGGATATGTAGTCGGAATAATCCGTATCAAGGTCGAAATATTTTTCCCAGAGGGGGATGTCGCTTTCGGGAATGTTGTGCAGGGTAACTTCGTCCCCGCTCTGCGTAAGGGTGAGCTTTCTGCCCATGGCGACGCCCTCAAAGGCGCCGTTTTCTGTTTCCTTCCAGCGGAAGCACTGTCCGCAGAGGAAGGTCTGCCGGATGTCGAAATTCGGATTTTTTACGGTAAAGTTCATTTTTTTCTCCAAACCTCTTGATTATTTATCTTAATTATAATACAATATATATACAAAATCAAGACCGCGCGCCGTTCTTTCAGATAGTTTTCATTTTCTGCGGCGCGTGCTTTGTTCGTTTGTGATAAATATGAAAGGGTAACAAAATGAAAGAAAGCATTCTCACCATACCGATAAACGAAGTGTTCGAGCCGCGGGAGGGCTGTCCCATCTGCGCGATGAGAAACTCCGTTGAGGAGCACATCAGCGAATACATAATGGGCGCGGCGATGATGGAGCCTGATGTCCGCATGGAAACAAACAGGCTCGGCTTCTGCCACACGCATTTCAACAGCCTTTTAAGGCAGAAGAACCGTCTTTCCCTCGGGCTTATGCTGAACACCTACCTTGCGACGGTGCGCGGAGAGGTGTTTGAAAAGAAAAGCATATTCTTTACCAAGGGCGCAAAGGCGAAAAAAGCCAGCGAGATAGAGGAAACCTGCTTCGTTTGCAGCAAGGTGGACTGGGGCGTTGATCATATGCTGGAAACGGTGTTCACCATGTTCCGCGACGACCCCAAGTTCAGGCAGCTTTATTCGCAGCAGCAGTACATCTGCGTGCCGCATTACAACCTGCTGATGTCCAACGCGGCGAGGAAGCTCAGCAAGAACGACCTCAACGACTTCGTAAAGGCGACGGACGCGCTTATGGAAACCTACATAAAGCAGCTCAACAGCGACGTCGGCGAATTCTGCGACAGCTTTGACTACCGCAACGCGGGCAAGCTGCACGACCCCAGCATGGAGCACGTTCGCAATTCGATAGAGCGCGCGGTGGAGTTCCTTACTTCCCGCAAACCCGACGTAAAATAAATTTTAGCAAGAAGGAAATAACATGGATATACTGGCAATAGAAAGCTCCTGCGACGAAACCGCAGCGGCGGTCATCCGCGACGGCAGGGAGATAATTTCCTCCGTGGTGGCAACACAGATAGAAGAACACAAGCTTTACGGCGGCGTTGTACCCGAGATAGCCTCCCGCAGACACTGCGAGAGCATCGTTGCGGTAGTGGGCGAAGCCCTCGAAAAGGCGGGGAAGACCGCCGAGGAAATAGATGCGATAGCGGTAACGTTTGCACCGGGGCTTATCGGCGCACTGCTTGTGGGCGTTAATTTTGCAAAGGGGCTGGCGTTTTCGCTGAACAAGCCGCTTATTCCGGTGCACCATATACGCGGGCACATTGCGGCGAACTACCTTGCGCACAGGGAGCTTGAGCCGCCTTATATGTGCCTGGTCGCTTCCGGCGGACACAGCCATATCGTAAAGGTGAAGAGCTACACCGAATTCGAAACCATCGGCAGGACCGTCGACGACGCGGCGGGCGAAGCCTTTGACAAGGCGGCGCGGGCAATGGGATTTCCATACCCCGGCGGCGTGCACATTGACAATGCCGCGAAAACGGGCGACAGGAAGAAATACACCCTCCCGCACCCCAAGACCGCAAACCCGTATGATTTCAGCTTTTCGGGCTTAAAGACCGCGGTGGTAAACCTTGTGCACAACACCGAGCAGAAGGGCGGAGAGATAGACGTAAACAGCCTTGCGGCGTGCTTCCAGTACACCGTGAGTGATATACTGACGAGCAAGTTCATCGCGGCGGCAAAGGAAAACGGCTGCACAAAGATCGCGATGGCCGGCGGTGTTGCGGCGAACAGCGGCCTGCGCGAAATGCTTACAAAACGCGCGGAAAAGAACGGCATGACGTTATATATCCCGCCGATCTCCCTCTGCGGCGACAATGCGGCGATGATAGGATGTCAGGCATATTACGAGTACCTTGCGGGGCACGTTGCGGGGGCGGACCTCAACGCTGTGGCAACGATGAAGCTTGACGATGTAAAGTGGTGACGATATGGGAAAGAATCTGGTTCTGGTGGGAATGCCCGCCTGCGGAAAATCTACGATAGGCGTGCTGGCGGCAAAGGCGCTTGGCTATCGCTTTATAGACGCCGACCTTGTTATACAGGAGGAAACGGGAAAGCTGTTGCAGGAGATAATCGACGAGCAGGGACTTGACGCATTCTGCATCGCGGAGGAGCGCGCGATATGCTCCATCACCGCGCAGGAGAACGCCGTCATCGCCACGGGCGGAAGCGCGGTGTACAGCCGCACGGCGATGCTGCACCTTAAAGAGCACGGAATAGTCTATTATCTCTCCCTTCCCACGGAGGAGGTAAAAAAGCGCCTTTACAACATAAGATCCCGCGGAATTGCGATGCGGCGCGGTGACACCATAGACGATGTTTTCGCACGCAGGCGTGCACTCTACGAGGAATATGCGGATATCACGATAGACTGCCTTGGCAAGGACATAGAGCAGCTTGTCGAGGAGATAACCGACTATCACAGAACGGTGAACAGGGGCTGAAAGGAGCGGAAATGGCTGAGGAAAACGAAGCGGTAATAGGCATTATCCCCGACGGCGGACGCGTGCGCAGCTTCAAGAATATATGTATGCGCATAGGGCTGATGATGGTGGCGGTATTCGTATCGAGGGGCGCCTGCACGGTGCTGCTTTCGCTGATATACCCGCTGTTTGAGGGGATGGACGTAACGGCGGCATATACGGTGCAGTCGGTGTTCTCGCTGGTGTTTCTGTATCTTATTCCCATGACGGCGGCGGTGCTGCTTTTGAAAGAGCCGAAAAAGGGCACCTGCGCGAGGATATATTCAAAGCCGAAGTATTTCGGGCGGGCGATGGGAATGTTCCCCGCGTTTTACGGGCTGGCGATAGCGACAAACCTGCTTACCATGCTGGTGGGGCAGTTAGTCACGAACACCGATCTCAACAAGTCGTTCAACACCGTGAATGATCTTCAGGCGGCGAATATGCAGTGCGCGGTGATACTTTTCGTGCAGCTTGCGGTGATAGCGCCGCTGTTTGAGGAATTCTGGTTCCGCGGCGTTGTTATGGAGAGTCTGCGGCCATACGGGAACGGGTTTGCGATATTTGTTTCGGCGTTCCTGTTCGGGCTTACCCACGCGAATTTTCAGCAGTTTTTCTATGCATTCGTGCTGGGCATATGCCTCGGCTATATCGCGCAGGCTACGCAGAGCATAGTCACCACCACGATAATGCACGCGATGTTCAACAGCATTTCGGGTTTTCTGCTTCTGCTGGCGTCGGATGAAAGCGTCGGGGATTACCTCATGGCATCGCAGAGCGGGCAGGAGGCGGAAAAGACCCCCATGGTCATAGTTTATCTTGTCTTTCTGCTGTTTATAATGCTGCTGATGGCGGTAGGCGTTATCATGGCGATATTCAAGCTGCGGAAGATAAAGAGGTACCGCGTGCCCGAGGTGTGGGAGGAATACCCCGTGCGCAGGCGCTGGGGCGTGTTTTTCTCGAGGGCTTCGGTGATAGTTATGCTGGTGCTGGCGGCGGATACCTTCACGTTCAGATTTATAACCAACGCGATTTACAGCTTGTTAAATCATCTTGTAAAATAACTTACAGAATAATAAGTGCATAAAAAGACAAGAGCGGCTGACCACAACCGCTCTTGCCTTTTATGGAGGGTCTATCCTATTCCGGGGAGGGGATGCCCCGGAAGCCGTTGTCAGAGCGCCGCGAGGTAGTCCTCTACGACATCGCGGGCGTTGATGGGAGATACATCAAATTTGTTGAGCAGGTCCACAAAGCGGGCTATCTCCTCGCTGTCGCAGCATATATCGGGGATGGAACAATCCCCGAGTTTTACACCGTAGGCGTTATACTCAATGTTATTTTCGTTGATTTTACGCTCTGTTATGATTTTCCACATATAATTACCATCCTTATTTCATTTTCTTAATTATATCACTTTAAGTGTGTTATATGTGTAAAAAACATGTTAAGCAGGTCAAGAAGGAATGCTTTTATGTGTTGCTACAAATTTGAGATATACTTCTTGTATATTTTTCTGAACCTTTCGCGATATTATACAATTTTACAAATTGTAATACAAAAAAATTCAAAAAAGTAATAAAAACGACTTAACAAATTCGAAATTATGTGCTATAATGTGCATATCAATATTAAAGGAGGCTGTTATGGACAACAATTTCAACAACAATGATGAAATGTCTGTGATCTATCCCAGACATAACGCGGCTCCGCGCCCTGCGCAGCCGCAGCAGGCTCACGCAACGGAATCGTCGATGGAGGCGGTTTTTCCGGGGCAGAACAAGGTATCCAATCCAAACGGCGACGGCGAGGGATATTTCCCCGGAACCTTCGTCGAGGGCGCGAAATACTGCAAGGCCTGCGGGAAGATGATAGACGAAAACGCCGTTTTCTGCGCGCACTGCGGTCAAAAGGTGTGAGATATTTTCAAGGGCACGAAAGCCCGCTGCGGATAATTCCGCGGCGGGCTTTTTTATGCGTTTGTTTTATCAGAGACTGGAATTGAGCACTGCGGCTTCAAGTGCTGCAACCGCCTTTGCAAAATCCTCTGCGGAACGTCTGAGCTTTCTCAGCTTCGGCACGGAGAGGTTTCCGCTGTCGATGGAATCGTTCATGGATACATAGTCGTCATATACTGTGTCATATGCATCGGACGCGGTGGTGTAAAGCTCGAAAAGATCGTCGTCGTTTTCAATTACATCGGCGTAGTTGTTTGTAAGGTCATAGAAACGGCTTTCGAGATCGATGAGGACTAAGAACAGGTCGTCGAAGCTGAGGTCGCTGTAATCAACGTTTTCAATGGCATTCATGGATGCTTCCTCGTACTCGTTGAAGAGCGCTTCTGCCTTGTCGTTGAGCTCGGAGGATCTCTTCAGGAACTCGTTGTATTTGTCCACTGACAATTCGTTGGAGCTGTCGTAGAGGGCGTCGTAGATTTCATCGTACAGTGCGGAATAATCATCGGAGAGAGCGCTTGCGCGGTCGTCAAGGCTGCTGTCGGTCACGTTGGTGTACTGATATTTCACGCTCTGTGCGCGATACTGCATATCGGAAATATTGCTCAGCAGTTCGGAAACCTTGGAAAAATCGACTTTGGGGTCGGAAACGTACTTCAATTCCTCGGTGAGGCTGTCGATCTCATCGCAGAGTGCACCGGCGATGGGGGAATTTCCTGCAGATGCAATTTTATCCCTTACACCGGAAAGTATATCGACAAGTTCGTTGATATTTTTAATATCGCTGTCGGTGTAGCTGCCTTTGTAATTTATGATGGAAGTGATGTCAAGGGCGTCGGTGGGGATATCCAGCGCGTTGCTTTCGCCCTTGGGGGTTATCGATGTGCTGAGGCTTACGGAGCCATACTGTGGAACTTCAAAGTCCATTTTGAAGCTGTAGTACTCATTTACCACTTTTGTTTCAAGGGTAAGGGAGGAAGAGCCTATCGCGGCGAGAAGCTCTCTGTATTCCGCATCGGAGTTCTGTGTGAAGTCTGCGGGTGGTGTAAATGAAAGTGTGTACTTGCCAACGGGGGTTGATCTGCCGCAGAACTGCGCGGTGGAAGCGTCCTCGTAGTCGATTTTGAATGCATAGGGGTATCCGTTGCCGGAATACTTGATGTTTATTGTTCCGCTATCGGATGTGCCGGTCATGTCGGCGCTGATAACAGCCTTTTCATTTTCGCCGACCTCGAGGGCGGATTTGTCCTTACCGCTTACATATGCGAGGAATGCGCTCTCTGTGCCGTCGTATGCGGTGTAGGATTTCGCGAGGACATTGTTGGAGTTGTCAACGATGGTCTTGATCACAAGGCGGTCGCCGTCCTTTAATGTTACATCATTGAAGTGTTTGGTGACGGACTTCTTGAAATCATCCGCGGTGAAGTTAAGGTTGTTTGCACGGGCGAATTCATTTATCTGGTTGCAGAGGTATTCGTCGTTTGCGATGTGGTTCGCAATGTCGGTGAAAATTCCCCTGAGGGCGGCGCTGTCGAGCTCGGCGGTTATGAGCTTTCCGCTTGCGGTCATGCCGTATACGGTTATATCGCCGCTTTCTACGGTTATCGCGGAGGACTTGTAGTATTCAAGATAGATCTCGGTTATTTCGCCGATAAGGCGGGATATTTCCTTTTCGTCGATGGAGAGGGGAGTTACTTCCTGAACGGTGGTGCCGTTCTGATCCACGGTGAATTTAACAGCCTTTTCACCACTGAACGGGAAGAGGATGTATACCTCGCCGTCGGATAAGATGATACCGCGGGCGTCGGCGGTGAGGGCGCTGTCCTTTACCTTTAAGCCGAATGCTGCTGCGGTGTCGGAAGCGTTGACGGAATAGGTAAGCTCGGTGTCGTTTATAGCGGAGATCACCTTTTCTGTTTCGGCGATGGTTTCGGCATCGGAGGAGATAAGCGACTTTGCGGTGTCGGTGAGGTCAATATTGGCGGAGGCTGTGACTGTCACGCCGTCGCTGTTAAATCCATCCGAGAGATAGTTCTTTACGGCGGAAACAACGGTGCCGAGGTTCATGGAACCCGTCTGGCCGAAGAGATCGTCGTTATAGTTGTCCTCAATGTCGGAAGCGGTGTAGCTTGCGAAGGCCTGTATTCCGGAACCCGCGGCGGCATTTATGCCTGCGGCAAGGGCGGGGTTATCAAGGGCCTTTACGGTGCTGCTTATGCCGTTACCCTCAATCATGGCTGCGTAGCCGCTATTGCCCATGAAGAGATTCATCATGGGGCCTCTGAAAGCGAAGAACACAACCGCTGCGGCGATTACCACCAGCGCGGCTGCGGCGGCGATGATTATGCCGGCCTTGTTCTTTTTCTTTATGGGAGTTACCACTGCCGCCGCGGCGTCTGAGGAAAATCCGTCGCCGAGGGGAGCAGGCTGCGGAGCGGTGCCGTTATAGCGGTTCGCGCCGAAGCTGTCCGTGGGCTGCGGTATCATATTCGAGGGGATGGCGAACGGGTCTGCGGGGGCAGGTACGCTTGCAGTCGCGGTTGCAGCGGGTGATTTGTCAAGAGAAACGGTATTGTCGGAAGCGGAAGCACCGACGGTGCTTGCTTCCTTACTGAGAGCCTCCTGTGCGGCTGCCTGCATTGCGGCAACAAGGTTTTCGGAGGTGGGCTCGGGGGTGCTGACAGCCGCGGCGGGCGTGCCGCATACGGGGCAGAACTTCGCCGAAGGGGAAAGCTCCAGCCCACATTTGGAGCAGGTGCGCTTTTGGTCAGCGGGGTTTGCAGGTGCGCCGCAGACAGCGCAGAACTTTGCGCCGTCAAGAAGCTCGGCGCCGCATTTGGAACAATTCATGTATGTATCCTTTCATGTAGAGCGGTATTTATCGACGGGCAGCCTTACAAAGCTATCCACTATTAATTATATAATTTAATCCGGGATACGTCAACACTTTGCGTAACGAAAATTTGACCCCGTAACTGTGAAAAATGTGCAAAGAAATGGCGAAAAAACAGAACACCCGCCGAAAAACGGCGGGTGCCAGACCGTCGAAAAAGTCCCGTTGGGACTTTTCCGACAAAACATCCGCCCTGCGCGCACGGT
>CAKSPC010000025.1 GCA_934481445.1 uncultured Oscillospiraceae bacterium | reverse complement strand
CCACAACCCCCGCTTCCTTTTGTGTCAAAAGGAAGCGAAAACCAATACGCTACGCGGAAATTTTAAAGGTTTTTCGAAAAGCTGGACCGCCGCCCATTCCGGGCGGCGGTTTTCTGTTATGATATTATTTTGAAAGCGGCTTCGTTATCTCCCTGAGCCACTCCGACTCCTCCTGCGGAAGCAGCGGCGCGATGGTTTCGCAGACCGTTTTCTGATAAGCGTTGAAGCGTTCCAGCTCGCGGTCGGAAAGATAGGAAACATCCACGCCGTCGAGGTCGAACGGCACCATCGTCAGCGTTTCAAACTCCATGAACCTGCCATATTCCGTGCGCTCGCTTTCGCGGCAGAGAACAAGGCTCTCGTGCCGTATACCGAACTTCCCCGCGACATAAAGCCCCGGCTCGTCGGAGGTTATCATCCCCTCCTCAAGCACGCAGTCTGACGCAGTCGGGCGGATCCGCCATGCTATCCTGTTGGGACCCTCGTGTACATTCAGCAGATACCCGACGCCGTGCCCCGTGCCGTGGTTGAAATCCATTCCGTATCGCCACAGCGGCTCCCGCGCGGTGTAGTCAAGGTTGGCGCCCTTGCAGCCGTACATGAACTTTGCAGCCGCAAGGTTAAGGTGCCCCGCCAGCACCAGCGTGAAGCCCCGTTTTTCCTCAGCGGTGAGCTTCCCGAGCACATAGGTTCGGGTGATATCGGTGGTGCCGTCGTAGTAATGACCGCCCGTGTCGGAAAGCAGCATACCCTCCGCGCGAAGCTCTGCGTTGCTCTTCTCCGTTGCGGAATAGTGCACCACCGCGGCGTGCGCGCCGTATGCCATTATCGGCGCGAAGCTCTGCCCGAGGTAGCCCTCCCCCGCCCTGCGGAATTCCTCCAGCTTCTCAGCAACGCTTATCTCGGTTATCTTTATCCTGCCGACATTATGCTTCAGCCAGTACATGAACCGCGTCACCGCAACGCCGTCCCTGATATGCGCGGTGCGCTCGGCATTTATTTCGGTGGGATTTTTTACCGCTTTCATCAGCACTATCGGACTGCGGGTTTCAACGCGCTTTATCCCCTCGGAAAGGGATCTCACGAACAGATAATTTACCTCAGACGGGTCGTACATCACCGCGCCGACAAGCTTTGACAGATCGCCGTAAAAATCTTCGTACGGCAGTATCTCCACGCCGTCCGCCGCAAGCGCGCAAGCTATCTCATCACTGAATATCGCGCGGTTTGCGTAAAGCGTCGCGCCGTCGCTGCGTATCATCATATATGCAAGGAAAACGGGGTTGTATTCCACATCGTTTCCGCGCAGGTTCAGCGTCCAGGCTATCTCGTCCAGCGCCGTCACCGCGAGGACATCCGCCCCCGCCGCCGACATTTTTTCGCGGATATTTTTCAACTTTTCACTGCGGGAAACCCCCGCGTATTTTTCGGGAAGAACATAAACCGGCTCGGCGGAAAGCGGCGGGCGTTCTTTCCAGACTTCACCGCCGAGGTCGTCTTCCACGGAAAACGATACTTTCTTCGTGGAAAGCTCCCGCTCCAGCACCCTTGCCATATTTGCCCGCACCGTCCTGCCGTCAAAACCCAGCACGCTGCCCTCGGGCATTTTTTCTGCAAGGAACTTATACATCGTCGGCACGCCATCCACGCCCGATTTCATAAGCGCGATACCGCTGCCTTCAAGCTGCTCCGCCGCCTGCAGGAAATACCGCCCATCCGTCCACAGCGCGGCTTCCTCCATCGTTACGACGAGCGTGCCAGCCGAGCCTGTGAAACCCGACAGAAACTCGCGCAGCATAAAATGCTCCCCGACATATTCCGAGCCGTGGAAGTCCTCCGTGCAAACGATATATGCGTATATCCCGCGCGACCTCATAACTCTGCGCAGCGCGTTTATTTTTTCGGGTACAGTCATTTCTGCTCCTCCTTTGGGTATATTTTTTCTCCGTCGTAAAGCACCGTGCTGCCCTCGTCGGCGTTGATTTTGTAGAGATATGCATCGCTGACCGTCAGCGTGATTTTCCCGCCGTCCTTGTCGATCAGACTTACTTCGTCGCATTTTTCCCCGTCCTCGGGAACGCCCTCGCAGCCGAAATCCGGCTCGATTATCCTTGTGATTTTGTATTCTTTCATATGTTCACCGTCGGCAAAGCCGCCCCGCCAGAAACGGCGGCGCGGCGGTGCGTTTATCTGAAATATTTTTCCGAAAGATCATTTAGAAACGCGGCGCGCTTGGGGGTAAGTCCGCCGTGCTGCATACGCCAGTTCCAGTTTCCGCCCAGCGTGGATGGAACATTCATCCGCGCTTCCTTGCCAAGCCCGAGGATATCCTGCATGGGAACTATAACAAGTCCCGCGGGACTTGCATACAGCCGCTTTATGCAGCATTTGTTAAACCCCTCGAAAAGCCCCTTGTCAAGGTAATTCTTCGCCATCCCGCGGGATTTTCCGTCGGTTTCCCTGTACCACTGCATGATGGTGGAATTATCGTGCGTGCCCGTATAGGCAACGCAGTTTTCCACATAATTATGCGGCAGGTGGTCGTTGTCGGTGTTGTCGGGATTGAAACCGAACTGAAGCACGCGCATTCCGGGGAATCCCGTATTCTTCAGCAACACCTTAACGCTGTCGAATATGTCGCCGAGATCCTCCGCGATGATGTTCACATCGCCGAGCTTCTCCTTTATCGCGTTGAACAGATCCATACCGGGGCCCTGCTCCCATGTGCCGTTTTCGGCAGTGGTGTGGCCGAACGGAATCGCATAGTAGGTGTCGAACGCGCGGAAGTGGTCGATGCGTAGCATATCGTAGCACTGCGCCGATTTCTTTATGCGCTTTATCCACCAGTCGTAGCCGGTTTTCTTCATCTCGTCCCAATTGTACAGCGGGTTGCCCCAGAGCTGACCCGTCTTTGAGAAATAATCCGGCGGCACGCCCGCAACGCGCTTCGGGTTGCGCTTTTCGTCCAGCTCAAACAGCTCGGGCTGCGCCCATACGTCCGCGCAGTCGGGGGAAACATATATCGGGATATCGCCGATGACCTGCACGCCCACGCTGTTGCAGTAACGGTGGAAGCGATTCCACTGGCGGTAGAAGATATACTGCGCGAACTTTATGAAACGTATCTCCTCTTTCAATTCGTTCGTATATTTCTCCACAGCCTCGGGCTTGCGGAACTTGATATCATCATCCCACATATTCCACGGTCTGCCGCCGAATTTTGCCTTCAGCGCCGTGAACAGCGCGTAATCATCCAGCCACTCCGCTTCCTCAAGAACAAAAGAGGTATACCCGACGTCGTCCTCGAATTTGCTGAAGGCTTTTCTTAGGAGCTGCATTTTTGTCGCGCTCACCTTGTCGAAATCAACATAGGACGGATCTGCGCCGTAATCCGACGCGGCGCATTCCTCGCGGGTGATATACCCGTTTTCGCACAGCTCGTCGAGGTCAATCATAAGCGGATTGCCCGCAAAGGATGAAAACGGCTGATATGGCGAGTCGCCGTATCCCGTGGGGCCTATCGGCAGCACCTGCCAGTACTTCTGTCCCGCGGATTTAAGCCAGTCGGCGAATTTTTCCGCTTCCGCTCCGAATGTGCCTATGCCGTATGGCGAGGGCAGCGATGTTATGTGCATCAGCACTCCGCAGCTTCGTTTCATAAAATCATCTCCCGTTTATCGTATCTTTTATCTGTTCCAGTATTTTCTGTCAAGGCTTCGGAAGCTTATCGCCTGCGAGATATGCTCGCGGCCGATGTCCTCGCTTCCGTCAAGGTCAGCGCAGGTGCGCGCAACTTTCAGTATTCTGTCGTATGCGCGGGCGGTCAGCCCCAGGCGCTCAAATGCGACTTCAAGCAGGCTCTGCGCCGCGTCGGTCATACGGCAGACCTCCGAAATAATGTCGGGAGTTATGCCGCTGTTGCACTTTATCCCCGTGCCCTTGAAGCGCTTTGCCTGTATATCGCGGGCTTTCTGCACCCGCTCGGCTATCGCGGCGGAGCTTTCCTGCGGTGTCCTCTGCGAGAGGTCGGAATATTCCACCGCCTTGACCTCCACCTGAATATCTATTCTGTCCAGCACCGGCTGGGATATCTTTCCGAGGTACTGGCTCACTTTCTGCGGCGAGCAGGTGCATTTTTTGCTGCTGCCGAAATTTCCGCATGGACAGGGATTCATCGCCGCCACCAGCATTATGTTGCAGGGGTAATTCACCGAGCCGCTGGCGCGGGAAATGGTTATCTCGCCGTTTTCAAGCGGCTGGCGCAGCGTTTCGAGGACCCGCCTGTCAAACTCGGGAAGTTCATCAAGAAACAGCACGCCGTTATGCGCAAGGGATATCTCCCCGGGCTTCGGAATGCTGCCGCCGCCAACCAGTCCTACGCTGCTTGCAGTGTGGCTCACCGAGCGGAACGGCCGCGAGGTTATCAGCGGCGCGGAGGGGTCTATCATCCCCGCGACGGAATATATCTGCGTGGTTTCTATGCTTTCTTCAAAGGTTATCTTCGGCAGTATTGACGGGATACGCTTCGCCAGCATGGATTTTCCCGAACCGGGAGGCCCCAGCAGAAGTATGTTGTGAAATCCCGCGGCGGCGGTTTCTATCGCCTTTTTCGCCGCAAACTGCCCCATTACCTCCGAAAAATCCTCGCGGAAAACCGCCGCGTCGTCCGAGGGGACGTACCGCGGCTCGGGGGAAAGCCCTCCCCCGCCCGTCATAAAGCCGATTATCTGTGTGATATGTTCCGCACCATAAACCTCCACGCCCTCCGCAACGGAAGCCTCGCTGGCGTTTGCCTTGGGGAGAAATATGCGTTTTATTCCGTTTTTCGCGGCGGTGAGGGTCATGCTCAGCGCACCGTTTACGGGCGCAAGCTCGCCATTCAGCGAAAGCTCCCCTATAAATGCACAGTCGTCCGTATCCGCCGTTATCATCCCGCCCGCTTTCATCAGCGAAATTATTATCGGCAGGTCGAACACCGAGCCGGATTTTCTCACGCCTGCGGGCGCGAGATTTACGGTTATCCTGCCGTTCGGAAGCTTCATCCCGAGCTGCCCGAAAACCGAGCGGATGCGCGCTTTGCTCTCCTGTACGGCGATATCCGCCATACCTACTATGTCGAAACTTGGCGTGCCCACCGAAACGCTCGCCTCCGCCGTTACGGCAAAGGCGTTAAGCCCGAAAAGGCCGACGCTGTTTACTCTGCTGAACATATCTTTTCATTTCACATCTTTTCATACATAAATATACATTCTGATTATAACATATAGAAGCCAAAAAAACAATAGCGGCTTTGATATTTTTTCGCAAAATTTTCACTTTTTCGCCGTAATACATAGTTGAAATAAAGAGGATTTTGTGTTATAATTAAAAATGTATGATTATATCCAAGTATATATTAATTATTATATTATAAAGGACAGATTATGGAACAAGAAACTGAGATCAAGATAATTTACGGCAAGAACGCCGTTACCGAAGCCCTCAACTCCGACGCGGAGATAGACACCGTATTCGCGCAGCGCGGGATATCCCTCGGTAAGATAATACCCCTCGCAAAACAGCGCGGCGCGGTCATAAAAGAGGTAAGCGACGAAAAACTCACCGCCATGACGGGCACCCCGAAGCACGGCGGCGTTGCAGCGCAGCTCGCGGCGTGCTCCTATGCAACGGTGGAGGAAATACTCGAGGTATCAAAGCAGAAAGGCAAGCCGCCTTTCATCATCATCTGCGACGAAATAGCCGACCCGCACAACCTCGGCGCGATAATCAGAACCGCAGAAGCAGCGGGCGCCGATGGAGTGATCATTCCGAAAAGGCGGAGCGCGTCGCTCAACGCAACGGTATTCAAGACCTCCGCAGGCGCGGCGGCATGGATAAAGGTCGCGAGGGTATCCAACCTCGTCGACACGATGAAACAGCTTAAAGAACACAACATCTGGATATACGGCATGGAAGCCGACGGCACCCCCTACGACAAGGCAGACCTCAGCGGAGGCACCGCCATCGTTGTCGGCTCCGAGGGGTTCGGGCTGGGCAGGCTTGTCCGTCAGAACTGCGACATGGTGCTGTCGCTTCCGATGAACGGAAAGGTAAATTCGCTCAACGCTTCCGTTTCGGCGGGAATACTTATGTACGAGGTTATAAAACACCGCGGATAATAATATAATCGAGAAAATATAATGGGAGAACAGACATGGCTGACGATAAATACAGCATAGACGACATTCTTGCCGAGGTCGACAAAATGCGTTCCACCTCAGACGAAGGCAGCAAAAAAACCGGATCTGCAGAAACCACCGAACAAAAAAGCTACAGCGGATACAATGGCAGTGTCACCGAGATCATCGGCGGAAACGAAATTGAACAGGCGCTGCATTCCGCACGCCATTCCGCGGGTAAAAAAGATGACGATAACTCCCCCGCCCTCGCCGCAAAGCAGCGCAGCGAGGAGGAGGTAAACGAGCGCCGCTCCGCGGAGATAAGCGCCGCCGCAGACAAGGTCAAGAAAAAGCGCCCCTCCGAGCCGAAGCACATCAGCTTCACAGACGAGCTGTCCGACGACGCAGAGGAAGCCGCAAGGCTCTTCGGAAAGGGCGAAGAAGTCGTGCAGCCCGAAAGCGAGCACGTCAAACCCTTTGTAAAGCCCGCGATATCCGGCGACGACGATATAATTTTCCACACTAAAAGCGATCTTGTCACCACCGAAACCATGCAGCTCCGCAAGCAGAAGCGCATCGAAGAGATAAACCGCGCCCTGCTCAAGGCGGACAGCGAGGCGGAAACCCCCGATGAAATGCTGGATTCCCTCAACCCGATGGATTCCCGCGCAAAGGCGGCAGAGGAGCTTCGCAACACCCCCGTGCAGGACGCAGGCGATACCCTTGCAGTTGCGGGCAACGACCTCAAGCGCATGGCAAACGGCGAGGAACGCGTCAAGGAATACTCCCCCGTGACATCCCGCAAAAAATCTGATGTTAATGCGGGCAGCCGCGCGGACGCAGTGCTGTTTGACCCCGCCGCAAGGCCGCGCAGTTCCGCCGCAGGCAGGCAGGCGGATGAATCACTTGTAGACGCCCTCAACAAGCAGGTCAAAAAGCAGCAGGAAGAAAACCCCGAGCCCACCGTTACCCTTACGGACCTCGAAAAGCAGAAGTCGGATATCAAGCTAAACATCAGCGACAGCCGCTTCATAGACACCTCCGCTCTCTCCGCGGAGGAGCAGGATGCCGTTGACGCAGTAAAGGCGGCGGACGAACTCGCGCAGAAGAAAAAGCGCAAGATTTCCAACTTTATTCTTGAGGACATCGAGCAGGATGTCAGCGAGAGCGAAGAAAAGGAAGAGGAGGATTACGACGAGGAGGAAGAGGAAGAAGAAATCGACCTCGACGACGAAAACGTTATCCGCGACCGCCTCGGCCGCGCTTCAAAGGGGCTTGTAAGCAGGCTTGTTATTCTCGGGCTGCTGTTCTGCGCGGTGCTTTTCATCGCGCTGATAAATCAGTTCAACTGGGATCTCGGCGCGGTCAGCGATCTTATCAGCAAGCGCTCCAACCCCGATTATTATCTTTATGCATACCTTACGATAGGAATTTTAAGCTTTGCAGCTTGCTCAAGCGTTATTTCCAACGGATTTGCGCGGCTGATAAAGCTCCGTCCCGACGCAGATACGCTCTGCGCACTGGCTCATGTAACGTCCATCGCAGCGCTCATCCCCTATCTATCCCTTGAAGAATACATCCAGCGCGGCCGCTCACACGTTTATCTTCTCGTTTCCCTTGCGGCGCTGTGCTTCAACACCGTTTCCAAGCTCTGCACCGTTAAGGCGGCACAGCGCAATTTCGCGTTCGTTTCCGGCGACACCGCGAAGTACACCATCCGGCGCAGCGACGAGGAGGGCGCGGAGCAGCTCGCAAAGGGCGCCGTATCGGGAATGCCCGTTGCAGCTTCCATGAGAAAGACAGAGATGCTCACCGATTTCATCATCTCCACCTACTGCGAGGACGCTTCCGACCGCATTTCACGCGTCATCACCCCTGTAACGATAATCGCCGCCATTGCCGCGGGGCTCATCGCATTCTTCATGGGCGACAGCCAGTTCGTTATGAACAACGTTTCGTGGGCGTGCACCGCGGCGACTGCCGTATTCGCGACGGGCGCGGCATTCTCGGGCTCGATGATAGTCACCCTGCCCATGCTTTCCGCTTCAAGAAAGCTCACCGCAAGAAACGCCGCTATCCTCGGATACAGCGCCGCAGAATCCTTCAGCGAAACCAACGCGATGCTGGTTGAGGCAGATACGCTCTTCCCCGCAGCTTCCGTAAAGATAAAGAACATCTGGAACTACAACAAGCACCACACCGGCAACTCCGTAAAGGTGCCGATAGACGACGCGATAATCTACGCCGCGAGCCTTGCTTCCGCAACGGGCAGCGTGCTCTCCGAGTCGTTTTTCAGTATGCTCAACAACAAGAGCGAGCTTCTCAAGCCCGTAAGCGGCTGCGTTTACGAGAACAATCTCGGTGTTATGGGCTGGATCGACCGCCGCAGAGTCCTCCTCGGAAACCGCGAGCACATGAAATCCCACCAGATAATCGTGCCCGACATGAAGAAAGAACAGGCTGCAAACAAGGACGGAAATGAAGTTATTTATCTCGCCGTCGGCGGCGAAGTTTGCCTGCTGTTCTTCGTTGAACTCACCGCGAACAGGCAGGTAAAGCTCAGCGTTCAGAAGCTTGCCCGCCACGGCGTAAGCCTTATCATAAAAACGGTGGACGGCATGATAACCCCCTCCGCGATATCCGAGCTGTTCGATGTCGACGCGGAAATGATACGCGTGCTCCCGTATGAAATGCACGAGCAGTTCACCGAGCACACGAAGTTCATTCCGCAGGGCAGCGCCGCAGTATGCTGCAACGGAACATTCTCCGCCTTTGCCGAAGCAATCAACGGTGCAAAGAACCTGAAACAGAAAATTTCTTTCGGCTGCATAATGCAGACCGCGGGAATACTGCTGGGCTTACTGCTGGCGGTGATATTCGCGGTGTTCATGAACTATTCGATGTTCAACTGCTTCTATGTGCTGCTGTATAACCTCGCGTGGATGCTGATAACATTCGGGATACAGGCGCTGAAAAAAATATGACGCTTGACGAGGAATACATGGAAAAGGCTCTCGCCCTCGCCGAAAAGGCGAGAGAAATGGGCGAGATCCCCGTTGGTGCAATAGTTATCGACCGCGACGGAAACATCATCGGCGAGGGCTGCAATCTCCGCGAACACAGCAACTCCCCCACCGCCCATGCGGAAATCATCGCGATAGAACAGGCGGCGAAACACCTCGGTTCGTGGCGGCTGACGGACTGCACATTGTACGTCACGCTGGAGCCATGCCCGATGTGCGCGGGGGCAGTCATGAACTCGCGGCTGAAGCGCCTTGTTTACGGCGCATTCGACGACAAGAACGGCGCCTGCGCCTCAGTGGTGACGCTGTTCGATGAAAAATTCACGCATATACCGTTCGTGCGCAGCAGGGTCTTACAGGACCGCTGCGGCGCAGTGCTGACGAAATTCTTCAGCGACCTCAGACTTTCGTAATATCACTGCAAAGGACATAATTCATTAATGAACAAATATCAGACTCTGGCGAACAACACCATTGTTCTGGCGATAGGTCAGTTCAGCTCCAAGCTGCTTGTGTATGTAATGCTCCGCTTCTACACAAGCGTGCTCGGAACAGAGGGCTACGGCGATGTAAACAACATCATCAACGCGTCCTTCCTGCTTATATCTGTCGTAACGCTTTCCATCAGCGAGGGCGTGCTTCGTTATGCCCTGGACAAGAGCAACAACAGGCCGATGGTATTTTCGATAGGCATTGATGTTGCGATATGCGGCCTTGTGATATTCGCGGCGGCGGTGCCGCTGATAGGCTTTATCCCCGTGCTTAAAGGCTACGAATGGATGATATTCGTCTATGTATGCACGGGAAGCATAAAGGGCATTTGCGGCATTTATGTCCGCGCCAGCGGCAGGGTCAAACTGTTTG
The DNA here is from genome assembly GCA_934481445.1 of uncultured Oscillospiraceae bacterium. Classification (GTDB taxonomy): domain Bacteria; phylum Bacillota; class Clostridia; order Oscillospirales; family Ruminococcaceae; genus CAG-115. The sequence continues at coordinate 27,736 of CAKSPC010000025.1, read as the reverse complement.
CGATAGACGGAATTTTCACCACCGTAATGACGGTGCTGTATAACCTGCTGTTCCTCGGAGTGTTCAAGCTCGGGGTGCTGGGTTATGTAATGTCGGTGTCGCTGGGTGATTTCACCTCGATAATCTTCCTTACTTTCACCGCAAAGCTTTACAAGCAGTACCGCCCGTTCGGAAACGACAAAACCCTCCGCCGCAGCATGATACGCTACAGTATTCCCCTTATGCCCACGGCGGTCATGTGGTGGATAATCAACGTGTCCGATACTTTCATGATAACCGCATTCCTCGGCAGCAGCGCGAACGGTATCTACTCCTTCGCATATAAATTCCCGAACCTTGCGGCGATAGTGGTCGGGATATTCTCGCAGGCATGGCATATGTCGGCGATAACCGAGCGAAATTCCCGCGCGATATCAAACTTCTACACGAATATTTTCAGCATGATGCAGACGGTAATGTTCATCGCCTCGGCGGGGATAATGCTCATACTAAGACCGATGATAATGCCGTTTTTCGGCAGCGACGACTTTCAGTCGGCGTATTTCTATGTTCCCGTGCTGCTCTGCGCGGTAATATTCCAGAGCTTCAACAACTTCCTGAGTTCTATATACGAAGCCAGCCAGAAAACCAGCCATGCCATGACAAGCTCCATAATCGGCGCCGTTGCGAATGTGCTGCTGAACCTCCTGCTGATCAATCTTATAGGAATAATCGGCGCCGCGACAGCCACCCTCGCAAGCTATGTCATCGTGTTCGTTTTCCGCATAATAGACACAAAAAAATACCTTTACATGAAAGTCTACTGGGTCAAGATAATCGTGAACCTCATCCTTATCGCGATAATGTCCGCGTCGGTAATGTTCCTTGAATACGGGCTGCTTCAGAATGTTATAAACTGCGTTGTTTTCATTCTTATCGTTGCGATAAACTTCAAGACCTGCGTAAACGCGATAAAGCTGTTTCTGAATAAAAAAGGCGGCAAATCAACGCCGCAGAAGGATAACTGATATGAAACAATTTCTCGAAATAGGAAAGATCGTCGCTGTTCAGGGCATACGCGGCGAGGTGCGCTGCCAGTATTACTGCGACGCCCCCGAGGTGCTCTGCGACTTTGAAACGCTGTACCTTGACAAGGGAAAAACTCCCCTCACCGTCACCCGCGCATACCCCCACAAAAACATCGTCGTTATGAAGTTCGAGGGCATAGACACCATCGAAAAGGCGCAGCCGTACATCGGCAAACTGCTCTATCTCGACCGCAATGACGCCGAGCTTGAAGAGGGACTGTATTTCATACAGGATATAATCGGGCTTGAGGTGATCGATGTCGACACGGGAAAGGTGTACGGAAAGATAACCGACGTATATCAGAACGGCGCAAGCGATGTTTATTCCATGCGCCAGCCCGACGGCTCGGAGCTCATGTTCCCCTGCATAGACGAGGTCGTTATCGAAACGGACATCGAGGGCGGAAAAATGCTTATAAGGCCGCTCAAGGGGCTGTTTGAGGACGCGGAGAACGGCGATGAGGATTGACATCGCGACGCTGTTCACAGGAATGTGCGACAGCGTGCTCGGCGAAAGCATAATCGGCAGGGGCATTAAAAACGGCTTCATCGAGATATACACCCACGACATACGAAAATACACCGAAAACAAGCACCGCCGCGTGGACGACAAACCCTACGGCGGCGGCACGGGTATGGTCATGCAGGCGCAGCCCGTTTACGACTGCGTAAGCGACATAATCGCGCAGCACCGCTCCCGCCCGAGGATAATCTATATGTCCCCGCAGGGGTCCGTGCTGACGCAGGAAAAGGTGCGGGAGCTTGCCGCGGAGGATGGGCTGATCCTGCTCTGCGGGCACTACGAGGGTATCGACCAGCGCGTGCTGGACGAGCTCGGCGCCGAGGAACTTTCCATCGGGGATTACGTCCTTACGGGTGGAGAGCTTCCCGCACTGATAGTTGCGGACGCGGTGGCAAGGTTACAGAAAGGCGTGCTCCCGAATGAGGACGCATACAGCATAGAAAGCCACTACAACGGCCTGCTGGAGTATCCGCAGTACACCCGCCCGGACGTATGGCGCGGCCGCTCCGTCCCCGAAAAGCTGCTGACCGGCGACCACAAGGTAATAACAGAATGGCAGAACAGCGCGGCGCTTAAAGTCACCGCAAAAAAGCGCCCCGATATGTACAGAAAATATATCGAGCGCCGTATTGAGGAATTCCGCGCGGAATTCCTCGCAGCAAAACAGCTTCCCGAAAGCACCGAGATAAACAGAATAATAAAACTCGGCGCAGATGATCTGCGGCTCGTTACCCGAGGGAAAAAGCGCGCGATATCAATAAATCCCGCGGGACTTGAGGGGGAAAACGCAGCGCTGCCTAAACGTGGAAATTACACCATCATAACCGACGAGGACGGTATCCCCCGTTGCGTTATCAAGACCACATCCGTAAAGTACACCTCTTTCAAGGATGTCACCACGGAGCTTGCCGCAAAGGACGGCGGCTTTGCCTCCGCCGAGGAATGGCAGAGCGAGCACTCCCGCATATTCAGCGAGGAAGCCGCGGCGCTTGGGTATGAATTCTCGTGGGATACGACGGTGATTTTTGAGGAATTCCGACTGGAATACAAAAGCAAGAACAAGGAAGAAATAAAATGACAAAGAACGCATTCATCGCAATAACGGGACGCCCCAACGCGGGCAAGTCCTCGCTGACCAACCTGCTCGTTGGCGAAAAGGTTTCCATCGTCAGCGAAAAGCCGCAGACCACCCGAAACCGCATCAACGGAGTGCTTACCAAGGGCGACACCCAGTTCGTATTCATCGACACCCCGGGTATGCACAAGGCGCGCACAAAGCTCTCCGAGCATATGGTAAAGTCCATCAGGACAAGCGTGGACGACGTTGACTGCGCCATCCTCATGGCGGATGTAACAAAGAAAATTTCCCCCGTGGAAGAGCAGCTTATCCGCTCCTTCGCGCAGCATGGCACGGATGTTATCCTCCTGCTGAACAAGATTGACCTGCTGAAGGATAAATCGGACATCCTGCCGATAATCTCGCAGTATTCCGCGCTGTATGATTTCGCGGAGGTTATCCCCGTAAGCGTCAAGAACCGCATAAACACAAGCGGCCTGCTGGATATGCTGGAGAAATATGCCGTCGAGGGCGAGCACTTCTTCCCCGACGACATCGCCACCGACCGCACCGAGCGCTTCATGTGCTCCGAGATAATCAGAGAGAAAATTCTCTGGACGATGAACGAGGAGATCCCCCACGGCACCGCCGTGGAGATAGAAAGCTTCAAGAACCGCATGAAAGGCGACGAAGAGATAATCGACATCGGCGCGGTGATAATCTGCGAGCGCGAGTCGCACAAGGGCATGATAATCGGCAAGGGCGGCGAGCGCCTGAAGCAGATAGGCACCCTCGCCCGCAAGGACATCGAGGAACTTCTCGGCACAAAGGTCAATCTCCAGTGCTTCGTAAAGGTCAAGGAGGACTGGCGCAACCGCGACCGCTTCATCATGGACATGGGCCTTGCGGACGAATAAAAAATAAAAGGGGCGGCGCAAAACCGTCCCTTAAATATGACTTTGTAAGTATCAGCCGCTGAGCTTTTCGAGGTTCTTTTCCGATGTCGTTACCACCGAAAACAGCGCCGCAGACTGCTTTGGATATTCCTGCTCGATGCGCACGGTGGTTATTTTTTCATCGGCGGTGCCGCCGCCTGCCGCGTTGCGCGCCTTGATATCATCCAGCGAAAGCGAAGCGGAAACAACCCCCGAAACATCCTCTGCGGGCACCGCAAAGCTCTTTTCATCATTCGAGCCTCCAGCACTGTATACCATGCGGTATGCGCGGTAGACCGCGGTGGTGAGGTAAGAGCACACGGACTTCGCTAACTCGCCGTTGCGGGTCTTTATCAGCAGCGAAAACACAACATCCAGCGCGTTTGTAAGCACCTTTTTCTTGAAGAATGTGCCCGCGCCCGCGGGGTTGCCGTCGTACTTCTCCGAAACGGAGTTTTCGGGCAGCTCCTGCTCGGCAACGACCGTGCCGCTGGTGGAGCTTGTCCTGCCGAGAAGATAATCAACAGAAACGCCGTAAAAGTTCGCCGCATGGACGAGGAAGTCCAGACCGCACTCGCGCTTGCCGTTTTCGTAGTGAGAAAGCAGCGCCTGCGTTATCCCTAACTGCTCCGCGGCGTCCTTCTGCTTCAGTCCGCGCTCGTTTCGCAGGAGCGTCATAACGCGGGGAAAATCTTTGTTCATATATTTTCTCCTGTACCGATTTTTATTTATCTATTGGGGAGATACCGCGAAAAAAGCGCACAACTACCCCTTGGTTTTTATAATGTCATATAGTATATTATATCTTTATTATGCCGATTTGTAAAGCGGCATAATTACCAAAAAATCAGCTCCGATGTAGGATATTATTCATAATTCGGGCGATTTCTTTATAAAACGGAGGCAAAAATGAAAAATTACTATCTTTATCTCATCAGACACGGGCTCACGCAGGGCAATCTTGACGGAAAATATATCGGCCAGACCGACCTTTCCCTCTGCCCCTCCGGCGCGCAGACGATTCGCGACCTTGTAAGTCAGGAAGTGTATCCCGAGGTAGGAAAGGTGTACTCCTCTCCCCTCGCCCGCTGCCTTGAAACCGCGGAGATAATCTACCCCGAGCAGAAGCTTATGATAATCGACGAAATCGAGGAAATGAACTTCGGCGAGTTCGAAAACAAAACCCAGCAGCAGCTTCAGGATCTGCCCGAATATGCACAGTGGCTGCGCGGCGGCGCAGACGCCTGCCCCCCGCAGGGCGAGAAATTCGGCGATTTCACGCTGAGGTGCATAGAGGGACTGGACGTTATTTTCAGCGATATGATGAGAAACGACATACAGCGCGCCGCGTGCATTACTCACGCCGGAGTCATCACCAACCTGCTGGCGGGCTACGGTCTGCCGAAGGGGCGCCCCGCAGACTTCCTCTGCGGTCCGGGCGAGGGATTTGAAATAATCCTTTCGGCGTTCCTGTGGCAGAAAGGCCCTACATTTGAGATAAGCGGAAGGCTCGTGTAAGATGGCAAGAAAGATACTCCCCGCCGCGCTGCTGTGCTTCTCAATGCTGCTGGGCGGGTGCTCCGCAAATCAGCCCAAGGAGGTGCATCCGCCTTTCTTTGAGGTATCCTACCCCGAAACCGGCGGGCACGTTTATATGCTCGGCTCAATGCATGCGGGAGAAAGCAACGCGGTCTATCCCGACGAAATATTCGAAGCGCTCAGAAATAGCGATACCGTCGCCTGCGAGCTGGACACCGTTGCGCTATCCAACGACGCCGGGCAGCTTACCGACGCGATGAAGCTGCTGCTTTGCCCCGAGGGCATCACCGCCGCCGACCTTATGGGGGATGAATACGAAAGCATACGCGGCTTTTTCAAGGATTTAGGTATCTACTCCCCCGCATATGACGGCTACCTGCCCGTTATGTGGAGCATGGCGCTTTCCAACAAAATTGCGGACGACTGCGGATACAGCGGCAAATACGGCACGGAAACCGTAATGCTGAACTATGCCAAAAAACTCGGCAAGCCAATTTACGAAATCGAATCCGCCGCGCAGCAGTACGGCGTATCCGCATCAGAGCCTGTGCAGCTGCAAATTTACACGTTAGAGCAGGCGGTAAGCGGCGGGTACGACAGCCAGCTCGAACAGATGCGCGGACTTTATACCGCATGGGCAAGCTTCGACGGAGAAGCCCTCGCGGCGATGACGGACGAAAACATCCCCGATGAATACGCCGAATACTACCGCGAATACTACGACGCGATGTACAGCACGCGCCAGCGCGGCATGGCGGATTATGTGATATCGCAGCTTGAAAGCGGGAACAATGTTTTCATGTTTGTCGGCGCGATGCATTTCTATGCGGAGCCGGATATCATCACCTGCCTTGAGGAAGCAGGGTATACCGTAAGCGAGATACGAACGGATAATTCGGCGGAAACCGCCGCATAAAAACAAGGGACTGCGCGGGCAGTCCCATTTTTATATGCTGTTCGGGTCGATGATTATGATCTTTCTTCCCTTTTTTTCGGCGTACTCCACGGTGTAGTGCGTGCCGCCGCTTTTCCCGTCATAAACGGCAAGCAGCAGGTCGCACATATCCACCAGACGGCGGTTTCGTTCGAACATACAGTCCTTGGTATACGCCCTGCTGACGCAGATAACGTTGTTGCACTGCGCGACGGTATCGCGGTACAGCGCCCTGTCCGCCGCGCTCCATTTTTCGTCCTGCCCGGGGCAGGGAATAACGGCGGTGAGCGTTATTTCGTGGCGGAGCTTCCGCAGCTCCAGCACCGCCTGCGCGCACCACATATCCACCCCAAGCGCCATTCCCGAATAAAAATCCGTCGCGCCGCTGTATATAAGCACCTCGATATTATCATATATCTTCTGCTTCAGCGCAGCGCAGCGTTCATCGTCCACGCCGAAGCCCAGCTTCGATGGACGGTAGCCCGTGAAAGAAACCTTATACACTGCCGTCACCGCGATGATTTTTTCTGTATGCAATGTAGCTTTCAAGTATTATCGCCGCGGCAGCCGCGTCGAGGACTTCCTTGCGCTTCTTGCCGCGCTTGTTCACGTCGTTCATGTAACCTATCGCGGTCACGGTGGAGGATCGCTCGTCCCACATTACCACATCGACATCCACCAGCGCACGCAGCTTGTCCGCAAAGAGGGTGCATTTTTCGGAGCGCGGGCCGTATGTACCGTTCATGTTGATGGGATTTCCTACCACGATAAGCTCCGCCTTGTTGAGCTTCGCCTGATCCGCCACGGCGGCGATACACCTTTCGAAATCCTTTTCGTTTATCGTCATAAGCGGCGAGGCGAGTATCTCGCTTTTGTCGCACATTGCAAGTCCTGTCCTGCTGTCGCCGTAATCTACGCCCATTATTTTCATATCGTCTTTCCTTTCACCTGTGCATGAATATATTATAAATTGATTATATCACATTTTATTGAATTTGTACAGATGTTTTCTGCGCAGATAACACATTGTACGGTACAAACATTTACACAAAAAACAGGCATTATCGCGTTAATAAAGCCGATAATGCCTGTTTTGTGCCGATCGTGATCACAGAAATATCTCCCAGTAAAATTTTCTTGCCGACTGCGGAAAATCGCTCAGCACACCGTGCTCGGGGTCATAGAAAACTCCGTCCGCATACAGCGACCAGTGCCAGCAGCGCGGAGTTTCAAGGCTCAGAAGCGCGAACCGCGGCAAATCGGAAGCAGCCTGCGCCTGTCTGCGTTCGGTGGAATATTTTATTCCGTTTTCGGTAAGGACGCGCTTCATTTCGCGAAGGTCGGTTTCGCGGTCGTTTCCGAGGTATTCGCATATATGCTCGGCGGTGGTTCCCAGAAGCATTGCAAGCACCGCCTGACCGCATTGCAGATCGGTCGGTTCGTGGATATATCGTATGTTCATTTTTCACCTTTTCATAACGCTGCCACGCAGCAGTCAGCCTTTCACAAAATAATTATAACACAACATATGTGCAATGTCAAACGCACCCTGTTCATAACCAAAAAGGAAAAGATATTCTTCTGGATACCGGACGGGCTGCGGCGGCTCAAAAAAACAAGGGAGAACATCGCAGAGGCGGTTGCGGAAAACTGCAATATCGTAATTTTTATTATGGAAACGGAAAGCGCGTCCGAGGGTTTGAGGAGATTTCTCTTAATAGATGGAAACGGTGTACGGGTGTACATTTGGCTTTGCAATGCGGAATATCGGCAACAGCAGCGTGTACAGAGAGCGTACAAAGGCGTATAGAGTGCGGGAATGTACGACGCCGTACAACCGTTCCGCTCCCGCCAAATTGCATGGTTGTGAGGCTCGTGCGCCTGTACGCCGAAAACTGAAGTCGTTGTCGGTAGAATACGACAAGACGAGCAGGAAGCAGGAACGGGGATCGCAAAATGGACACACCTTTGCCCCTCGGAGAGCGCCGTATCCTTGATGTTGATTGTAGCTTGCGGAAACCAATGTCAAGCGGGTATTATGGCGTTACTGTTGGCACAACAGCAAGAATACCACAGCGAAAGGAGATTTACCTATGAGCGAAAAGCGCCTCTCTCATTGTCAGGGAAAGGGCAGCCTTACCCACAACAACCGTAAATTCAATGCCAAGAACGTGGACGACGCTTGGACAAAGAACAATATAGTTTTTATGCTGCAGCCTATTGAGAAAGCATACGAGCGCCTGTTCGGAACTGCTGTTGAGCGTTACAACGCAAAGCAGAAACGAACTGACCGTAAAATCAAAACGAGCTGTTTCCAGCATATCTTCAAACGTGACATCCCGCAATCCGTCGTTACCGCTGCCGAGCGCAGGGAGAGCGAGCTGAACGCTGAAATAACAAAGCTGAAAAAGGAAAACGAGGAAGCCGCCGCGAGAAACACCGATCTTGAACAAAAGGTGCGGTCGCTATTACCGCTGAAAGATGCTCTGGATAAGGCTGAAAACGAGCTTAATAGCCTTAAGTCCAAATACAAAAAAGTGTTGGAGTTCATTGATAGCTTGAAGCTAACGCAAAAGCTGCAGGAGTTTTTGAAAACATTTACGAAACGTTATCAAATGTAGTTTATTAAAGAGTATCTTTATAACTTCTTCCCCAGTTTTCCATTGCAGAAAGAATAGGGCGCATTGATTCGCCGAGTTCTGTCAGCGAATACTCCACCCTCGGCGGCACCTCAGGATAAACTGTGCGCAGGATTATACCGTCGGATTCCAGCTGGCGAAGGCTGTCGGTCAGTACCTTCTGGCTCACGCCGTCAAGGGATTTCCGCAGCTCGTTGAATCTCCAGGGCCTGGAAAACAGGTTCCTCATTATCAGCAGCTTCCACTTGTTGCCGATTATCTGTACGGTGGTCGCAACATCGCATTCGGGAAGTTCTTCACGTTTTAGCATATGTATTCCTCCAAAAGTTCATAAAATGATGTTATATACATTATAGCATATATGCCGCGTAAAATCAACTGAAAAAAATTTTTCCCGACGAACCGCAACGTTGTGCAAAAGTCACTTTCAGGTAACTATGTAACCTGAAAGTGCGTACTTGTGTGCGCTGAAAACTCATGGTATACTGTAATCACAGGAGAGATCCAAGTAATACAGGAGGTTACAAACATGAGTGAAACATTAAAGAATGTAGCTGCATTTTCCGGCACAGCCTGCGGAACTGCTGACCCCAAGGCTCCCGCTTCCGCTTGCGGTTCTGCCTGCGGAACTGCCGACCCCAAGGCTCCCGCTTCTGCTTGCGGTTCTGCCTGCGGAACTGCCGACCCCAAGGCTCCCGCTTCTGCGTGTGGCTCTGCCTGCGGCGCAGCTGACCCTGACAAGAAGTAAAACAAACTTCGCAACCCCGGACAGCCGGATTTCCGGCTGTCCCTGAGCAACTATCATCGGAGGATACCGCTATGAAACCCTATTTTGCCTTCCAGTGGCACATTACCGACACCTGCGACCAGCGCTGCAAGCACTGCTACATCTTCGCAGAAGACAACTGCAAAAAGCTCACCGAAATGCCGTTCGACAGAATGGAACAGGTACTCGCCAGCATAGAAGACATGTGCGATAGGCTCGGCAGAACGCCCTATATCTACATCACAGGCGGCGACCCGATTTTACATAAGGATTTCTGGAAACTCGCCGCAAGGCTGAAAGAAAAGAATATCCGCTGGGCTATCCTCGGAAATCCGTTTCACCTGAACGACGAGGTATGCCGTAAGCTACGTGAGCACGGCTGCGTGAAGTACCAGCTATCCCTTGACGGAATGCGAGAAACCCACGATATGTTCCGCAAGCCCGGTTCGTTCGACACTACTGTTGAGAAGATAGACTGCATAAAAAATGCGGGAATGTACTGCGCAATAATGTCCACGGTTTCCGGCGCAAATATCGGGAATTTCCCACAGCTCATCGACCTGTGCGCGGAGAAAAACGTTGACGTATTCGCATTCGGAAGATACTGTCCAACCAGCGGTCAGAAGTCTGAGGAATATCACATTCCCCCGCAGCAGTACCGCAAATTCATGGATATGTGCCACAGGAAATTTGAGGAACACAAAGCGAACGGCTGTACAACAACTTTCCAGCTTAAAGACCACCTCTGGATGCTGTATCTCTATGAAAACGGACTGTTCAAGCTTCCGGAAAACAGCGACCCTGAAATGATTTACGACGGCTGCCACTGCGGGACGGGTCACATGACGATAATCCCGACCGGCGATGTTTACGCCTGCCGCCGCATGGAATCCAGAATCGGAAACGTGTTCGAAACCCCGCTCTGCGACCTGTTCAACGGCGCGCAGCTTGACGAATACAGACAGTGGGACAAGTTCGAGAAGTGCAGTAAATGTGAGCTTCGCGGGTATTGCAGGGGCTGTCCCGCCGTAACATTCGGCTACACCGGGAATATGTACGCCCCCGATCCGCAGTGCTGGAAAGAACGCAATGAAATCACAGGAGAAAAGCTATGCTAATGGACATAATCAAAGCACGTCACTCCATCAGGAAATACACCGACAGGCAGATAAGCCGCAAGGATCTTGAGCTTATTCTTGAAGCAGGAAACTACGCACCGAACGCCGGCGGCGGTCAGCGCAGCATGATGGTCGCAGTTCACAATGCGGAACTCACCGCAAAAATCGGCAGAATGAACCTTGCAATGTTCGACAGGAGCCGTCTGCTTGGCGGTTACGTTTCAAGCGAACAGCCCAGTACTATCGACGACCCGACGATAAAGAACGGCTTTTACGGCGCACCGACCGTCGTAGCTATTTTCGGTCAGGACGGCTTTGCGTTCCGCGTTGCGGACGCATTCTGCATGGCTGAAAATATGCTGCTCCAGGCGACGGAGCTTGGCATTTCCTCCTGCATTATTTCCCGCGGTGAGGAAACCTTCGTCAGCGATGATGGACAGGCGCTGCTCAGGGAGTGGAACATTCCCGAAAATTACAGCGCGGTCTGCTTCGTGATACTGGGCTATATCAACGGCGAACAGCCGCACACAAAGCCGCGCAGACCCGGCAGAATCAGAATAGTGGAGTGAGGTACGTTATGGACGCAAAGACCTGTTTAAAGAAAATGCAGCTTGTTGGAGTGCTGAATGTAGCCACGGTTGACGAGCACGGCGCTCCGCAGATACGCTGCATAAGCGCGGTGCATTACGATGAGGATTCGCTGTATTTCTTCACCGCAAGGGGCAAGAATGTAGCAAAGGAGCTTCTCACGGACGGGCGTGTGCAGATACTTGTATACACGAAATTCAAGGAGATGATACGGCTGTCCGGAAAGGCGCTCCCTGTCGCTGATGAACGGCAGAAAACGTGTATTGACACGATATTTGCCGAGCAGCCGTACCTTGCGAATCTCTACCCCGGCGAGAAACGGAATATTGGTATCTGCTTTGAAATAAAGGACGCTTCCATAGAATATTTCAACCTCGGCGTAAATCCGATTTTCCGCGAGGTCTACACCATTGGAAATGGCAGCGCAGAACGTAAGGGCTACCACATTACGGATAACTGCATAGGCTGCGGAAAATGTACGACGGTATGTCCGCAGAACTGCATTGACAGAGGCGCTCCATCACCGTATAATATAAGGCAGAACAATTGCCTGCACTGCGGCGCTTGCTTTGAAAATTGTCCAGTGGGAGCGATAGAAAGGCTGTGAGAAATGTCTGCCGAGAAGCTGATAAATTACCTGCTGAATGAAAATCCGAAATACAGTAAAGTACGAATACCGACATCGGAAAACGAGCAATTCCGGCTTTACAGAAGCCTTGTAAACGTCCGTCCCGCCGATGAAATTTCAGCGGAATACCTCGCCGCAGAGGACGAATACCTCCGGCAGAAAACCGCCGAAAAGGGTATCACGGATATTGCGGATCTATCGCCGGTTGAGGACGATATTTACCTCTGGTGCGGCGACATCACCACGCTGAAATGTGGAGCAATAGTCAACGCCGCAAACAGCGGAATGACCGGCTGCTATCAGCCCTGCCACAACTGTATCGACAACTGCATTCACACCTTTGCGGGAATTCGTCTGCGGCTGGAATGCGCCGAAATAATGAAAAAACAGGGATACCCGGAACCCACAGGACAGGCGAAAATTACCTCGGCGTACAATCTGCCGTGTGAATATGTAATCCACACGGTTGGACCTATCGTACAAGAAAATTTGACTGCGGAACATTGCAGGCTGCTGGAAAGCTGTTATCGGTCCTGCCTTGAACTCGCAGTTCAGAACGGAATTGACAGCATTGCATTCTGCTGTATTTCAACCGGGGTTTTTGGATTCCCGAAACAGGAAGCGGCTGAAATCGCAGTCAAGACGGTACGGGGTTTTCTGAAATCCCAAGGAATAAAGGTGATTTTTAATGTATTCGGAAACGAGGACTATGACATATACAGAAAAATACTCGGCTAAAATCGATTGGCTGAAAAGTGAGATAAACTCCGCAGATTCATTAATAATCGGCGCTGGAGCGGGGCTTTCCACGGCGGCTGGATTCATTTACAGCGGCGAGCACTTCGAGAAATATTTCTCCGATTTCATTGCGAAATACGGTTTTCGGAATATGTACGAGGGCGGATTCTACCCGTTTGATACTCCTGAGGAACACTGGGCATACTGGTCGAGGTATATCTACATCAACCGCTATATGGACGTTGACAACGGCACATACAAGCGGCTGTTTGAGCTTGTCAGGGACAAGGATTATTTTGTGCTGACCACGAATGTTGACCACCAGTTTCAGAAAGCAGGATTTGACAAGGAACGGCTGTTCTATACGCAGGGAGATTACGGTCTGTTTCAGTGCTCCAAGCCATGCTGCAAGAAAACCTGGGATAACGAGGACAGCGTAATTGCGATGATGGATTCACAGGAAAACATGAGAATACCGACCGAGCTTATCCCTAGATGCCCGCGCTGCGGAAAGCCGCTGACGATGAATCTGCGCTCGGACGACAAATTCGTTGAGGACAGCGGCTGGCACAAAGCAGCGCAGAGATACGAAAAATATCTGCGTTCTCACGATGGACAGCACATATTATTCCTCGAACTTGGCGTTGGAATGAACACCCCGGGAATCATCAAATTCCCGTTCTGGAGAATGACTTTCCAAAACCCGAACGCATTTTACGCCTGCCTTAATTTCGGCGAATCCTATGCGCCGAAGGAAATCGAAGAAAGGTCTGTCTGCATTGACGCTGATATTTCGGACTTATTGACAAATATGTGAGAAATATAATCACAAGTAATAATGATCCCCGAAAACCTTAATAAAGGTTTTCGGGGATCATTTTGTTATTGACTGCATAATGGCTGCAACACATAAGCCGCCTGCAATTACTTCATATTTTGGATTTTCGGTATCAAAACGGTATCGCGAAGCCGTTCAAGAGCCTCCAGCCCGCATTGTTATGCGGAATTTCCGAGAGCGGCGATTATTCCCACTCAATAGTAGCCGGCGGCTTAGAAGTAATGTCATAAACGATACGATTTATATTCTTGACCTCATTTACGATACGAACCGAAACCTTCTCGAGCACATCATAAGGAATGCGGGAAAAATCGGCGGTCATAAAGTCGCTGGTAGAAACACCGCGGAGCGCAAGCGTGTAATCGTAGGTTCTTCCGTCGCCCATAACGCCAACGGAGCGCATATTTGTAAGCACAGCAAAATACTGGTTGATACTACGGTCGAGACCCGCGTTTGCAATTTCCTCGCGGAATATAGCGTCCGCATCCTGAAGCGTAGCCACCTTCTCGGGTGTGATGTCGCCGATGATCCTGATTGCAAGACCGGGACCCGGGAACGGCTGACGCCATACAAGCTTCTCGTCAAGGCCGAGAGTAGTTCCGAGGGCGCGCACCTCGTCCTTGAACAGCAGACGCAGCGGCTCGATTATCTCCTTAAAATCAACATAATCGGGCAGACCGCCGACGTTGTGATGGCTCTTGATAACAGCCGCGTCGCCAAGACCTGATTCGATAACATCGGGATAAATGGTGCCCTGAACAAGGTAATCCACCTTGCCTATCTTCTTCGCTTCATCCTCGAATACACGGATAAATTCTTCGCCGATTATCTTGCGCTTCTGCTCAGGCTCGGTAACTCCCGCAAGCTTTCCGAGGAAACGCTCTCCCGCATTTACGCGGACAAAATTAACGCCACTGTCTGCGAATGCAGCTTCTACCTCGTCGCCCTCGTTCTTTCTCATCAGACCGTGGTCAACGAAAATGCAGGTAAGCTGGCTTCCTATCGCTTTTGCAAGCAGCTTGCAGGCAACGGAACTGTCAACACCGCCGGAAAGCGCCAGCAGAGCCTTGCCGTCGCCGACCTTTTCGCGGATGGATTTTATTGCAGTTTCTGCATAGCTTTCCATCGTCCAGTCGCCGGTGCAGCCGCATACTTCGTACAGGAAGTTTCCGAGCATATCAAAGCCGCGTTCGGTATGATTTACCTCGGGGTGGAACTGCACGCCGTAAAATCCCTTCGCGGAATTTACAATACCGGCATAAGGGCACTTTGCCGTGTGGGCAATGACCTTGAAGCCCTCGGGGAGCGTTTTGATGTAATCGTTGTGACTCATCCATGTGATGGTGGTGTCTTCGATTCCCTTGAAAAGCTTGGAACCGGTTTCAACGAATGTTTCCGTTCTTCCGAACTCGGACAGCGAGCTATCCTGAGCCGTGCATATTTCCCCGCCGAGGGAATATGCCATGAACTGTGCGCCATAGCATATGCCGAGTACCGGCACGCCTATCTCAAATATTTCCTTGGGCATTCTGGGTGAATCGTCAAGATAAACGCTGTTGGGACCGCCTGTGAAAATAATGCCCTTGGGATTCATTGCCTTTATCTCCTCAACGGGAGTTTTATAAGACTTGACCTCGCAGTAGATTTTGTGTTCGCGGACGCGTCGTGCTATCAGCTGATTGTACTGACCTCCGAAGTCCAGAACCAGAACAAGCTCGTGAGCCATGTGTCATACCTCTCTTTTTTATCAGCGCATTGCGCTTTATCATAATTTATTTTTATTATACCATGACCGTATGGCTATGGTATAATTGTCCGATACGCACATGCGTAAATCTTTGATTTGCGCATGTGCATAGACTTTTAAGCCATAATAAACGCCCTGCGTTTATTATACCATGCACACAGCTTTTTTTCAAGTGCATTTCTCAAATTATTTATATAATCCTTGTAGTGCTACAAAAGATATTGGACATAAGAAATAAAAAAGAATTGAGAAATAGACCAAAATCCGCCAGAATAAAGTTACCACACAAAAATCAAGTGAAAGAAGGTCTTTCTCTCAATGAACAGTATAACACAGGAAATGCGGTTTCGTCAATCCCTAATTATAAGCCTAAGCATTATGAACAAATGACTTATCCGGGCGAACGTGTTCACTATCCCGGCGATGAAATTCTGGACAAACCGGTGCACAACGGCATAAGAGCCTTTTTGTTGTCTGCACCGGGAGGTGTCACGATGACCTTTTCCGGAGTTATCAGCAGCGCTCCCTTGGCGGCAGCTGCGCCGTTGAACATCTTCTCGACCATCTGTTTGAACGTATCTACGATCTCTCCGCTGGTCAGGTACACGGCACTGCCCTTTATCTGATAGCCCTCAAGGCTCCTGGCGTCGTACACTGAAATCGCGATCCTGCCGCCGTTCTCTTTTATGATGTTCAGCGTGGTTTCAAGGAACACATCGCCGACAGCCAGTTTTCCGTCCCCGGTCACGAACTTGAATGCAACAGGGACTACGTTCGGCTCGCCGTTCGTGCAGGTCGCAAGATCCCACATACTGTTTTCAAGGAGCTTCTTTACATTTTCATTAAGCATTTTGTTTACCTCCATATTGCTTGCCTTTGGTGATTTCATTATAGCTCCTGCGCTCATAATCAGCAAGATATTAGTCGGATTATAAGTCACTATTAAATTTATAAGTAACTTGAAAAATACGTGATATTGACTTATAATAGATACAGCAAAGGAGGGTTTTCATGTATCAGAGAAAACTTGAAAAGGATATCCGCTGTCCGCTGGAATACGGGCTTGAAGTATTCGGCGGCAAGTGGAATTCCCGCATAATATGCGTACTTGCTGCAAAAAAAGTCCTGCGTTACAGCGAACTCCGTAAAGAAATGGGCAATATCACGGACGCAGTGCTTGCGGCTTCGCTGAAAGAACTTATCGCAAACGACATCGTAATAAGAAAATCCTATGATGAGATACCGCCCCGGGTGGAATACACACTCTCCGAAAAGGGAGTTTCGGTAGTGCCGATTTTGCAGAGTATCTGCAAATGGTCGGGCGCTTTCTACAAGGAGGACCCCGAAAACATGATGATCCACTGCAAGAAGTGCGATTACAAATAAAAAAGCCGCTATTTAATTTATTAGTTACTTGAAAATACCGTGTCGGTGGAGTATAATGTTCAAAAACGAACGGAGAATCAACTGATGGAATTAGCCTCGCTTCTGGGATATATGCTGGTGTGCTCGTTTACTCCCGGTCCCGGAAATATCCTGTCGCTCAACACCACAAGCAAGCACGGCTGGAAAAACAGCCGCCGGCTTATAGCCGGGATATGCACCGGATATGCAACCGTGCAGGCGTTATGCACGGTGCTGCTGTGTCTGCTGTCGCAGGTGTTTTCACCGATACTGGAGGTGCTTAAATACATAGGCGGAGCGTACATGATATGGCTTGCGATTCACATTATGCGCAGCCGTTTCACCACTGATGAAACAGACAAAAAGCCGTCGTTTCTGGAAGGATTCCTGCTCCAGCTTGTCAACGTCAAGATTTATTTCTACATCTCCACGCTATTGAGCGCGTATTACATTCCGAATATAAAATCCGCATGGGGACTTACACTGGCAGGAGCATTCACGGTCGCTGTCGGCGGTATCGCAAGCCTTACTTGGGCGTTCCTTGGAGTACGGATAAGCTCGTTTTACGGCAGGCATTACAAGTGCATAAATATCATTCTCGGAGTATTTCTGCTTTATTGTGCGGCAACGATAATTCTGGGGATCTGACATCAGGAAAGGAAGCATTATGATAGAATTTACCGAGCAGAAAAAATTCACGCAGGAACAGGTTCAGGAACTGTTTCTGTCAGTCGGCTGGATCTCCGGGCAGTACCCCGGGAGGCTTTACAAGGCGCTTATTGGTTCTTCGACCGTGATCACCGCATGGGACGGCGACAGGCTTATAGGACTTGCCCGCGCTCTTGACGACGGAGAACTGACCGCATATATCCACTACGTTTTAGTGAATCCGGAATATCACGGAATGGGCATTGCAAGCCATATGATAGAACTTATCAAGGAAAAGTATCACGATTATCTTTACATCGAGGTAATGCCGGAAGAACGCAAAAACGCCGCTTTCTACCAGAAGTGCGGATTTACCCTCATGGAGGACGGCGCGGCGCTCCAGATATGCAATTACAATAACAAACATACCTGATGCCACTTTTTCTTGTGTTGACGTAATTATAATATTAGAATGTTAGGGCTTACACCGTTCCTTTATTCAGAACCGAAAAAAGCACAGTCTCAAGCCGTGCTCGTCATACTTACTATCATCAAGAGTTAATATGCTCGCTGATGACCTCTATAATCTCATTCAGCCGGTTCACGCCGATGTCTTTGATTTCAATATAGTAGAAATACGTCGAAATTTTTCTACATTAAATACTCTCTGGAAAAACTATCAGTCCTTAAAATCATATTCTCTCGGGGAAACATGATAATAATTTTTGAACGCCTTATAAAAACTGCTCTGATCGCTGTAACCGAGCATAGCTGCTATTTCCTCGACGGAAAGCGACGTATTCTTCATCAGAAGTATAGCTCTTGCCATTCTTTTTTCAAGAAGAATTTCTGAAAATTTTCGCCCTGTGCTCCGATGAAGCAGCGTCGATATGTAATTCGGATGATAATTGAATCTTTCCGCGATCTCTTTCAGAGTCACGACATCGGAGTGATCGTCCATATATTCAAGGATACGATCCGACAGTGATTTTTTCTTGCCGCCTGTCCTTTCTATTTTGTATCTTCTCGCAATTTCCAGCATAAGTGTTTGGAGCATTGATTTTAGGATACGCTGCGTATCGTCTTTTCTGTCGGCGTACTCTATAACCATTAGTTCAAGAAGTGAGCGTATGACGTGGTCTTTTGTGACGGACAAATGAATAAACTCGTCCGAAAATTTATTCGACTGCGGTTCTATGAAAAAACGGAACAGCTCAGCGTCCGTATAAACCGTTGGCAGATACTCATGAAAAAAAGAATCCTTTCGTATCAGGATCCCGACAATTGTCACGTCCTTGTCGCTGTCCGCCCTTAAAGCGTACCCGCTGTAAGGCTGACCGATATAACACTCGTCTTCGTCTATCGTGATAAGGTTGTTATATTTTTCAGATAACGCCTGATAACTGCCCTCGTAGGCATAATTGATGAAGAAAAAATCCTGTCGGTGGAACGGTTCACTGATTCTTTTTCCCTTGAATACACAGACGAGAACATCTTCGTTTTCATCGCCCGGCCAGTATGATGTAATATCCCCGGGGTTTCCGTTTTCCATCTGGTGAAAGGACAAATCAAGCGAGCTGAATTCAATACCAAGTTTGTTGACAGCAAGGTTCAGAAACTGCTCATCTCTCATAATGCACCTCCATGTTTAGTTATCATTATATCAGAAAATATTAGAATTTTCAAGTGTGTTCGTTAAGATTTGATAGTGCTTTTCCGGCAAAAGAACGCTATAATATAGTCAGGCTCTGAAAAATAAAACACGAAGCCGGAACAGGAGGTAATTCAAATGTACAATTTTAACTTCTATATGCCGACTAAGGTGCTCTTCGGTCCGGGAAGGCTGAACGACCTTCATTCGGAAACGCTGCCCGGAAAGAAAGCCCTGATAGCCATCGGCGGACAGTCCGTGAAAAAATTCGGCTATCTTGACAGACTGGAACAGCAGCTTGACATGGCAGGCGTCCAGCACGTTCTATTTGAGGGTATCCGTCCAAATCCTACCAGACAGAATGTCATGGACGGCGCTAAAGCAGTGCGTGAAAACGGCTGTGATTTTGTGATCGCTCTCGGCGGCGGTTCTATCATGGACTGCACAAAATGTATCGCACTTATGGCGTCAAACAACGGGGATATCTGGGATTACTCCCTGTCCGGAACAGGTGGAAAAAGGCTCCTGCAAATCCGGCAATTCCTATCATCTGCATTACTACCAGCGCGGGAACTGCAAGCGAAGTGGATATTGCTTCCGTTATCTCTGATGATGACGCAGACGAAAAGACCGGAATTTTCTTTCCGTCAATGTTCCCGACTATTTCAGTCGTTGACAGCGACCTTATGATGAGCGTTCCCGCAAAGTTTACAGCTTATCAGGGTATGGACGCGTTCTTCCATGCTTCGGAAACTGTCGTAAACAAAAATGTACACCCCATGGCAGAGATGTTCGCCCTGAAAACCGTGGAGTATGTAGCAAAATACCTTCCGAGAGCGGTAAAGGACGGAAACGACAAGGAAGCACGCAGATATATGGCGCTTGCCAACACGTTTGCAGGCTATTACATGATGTGCACATCTGCACATACCATTGAACATACAATGGGAAGTTTCCATCCCGACCTGGTTCACGGCGCAGGACTTATCATGACTGCCCATGCGTACTATGATTTCTTTGCAGAAAGAAAAGCAGCGGAAGGACCTATGATCAAAATGGCAAAAGCTATGGGTGTGGAAAATCCGACCTCCGGCAAGGATTTCATCAGGGCTTTGGACGAACTGATCGTAGCAGTCGGCTGCGCTGACCTAAAAATGAGTGACGCAGGTATCACCGAGGAAGAGCTGAAGCTCTATCCTGCAAAGCTTCACGAAGTGCTTGGCGGCGATACAACAGCTGATCCGCTTCCTCTGTCGGACGCAGATTACCTGACCATCTATCAGAACGCATGGAGATAAGGAGAGATCAAAACTATGAAAAAATTGGCAAAAAACACTGTGTTATGTTTACAGCCTGTTCCGCAGACGGTCGTGTCCTGTCGTGACAAGGACGGCAAGAATAATGCGCTTGTTGTCGGATTTACGGCTAATGTAAGTCTTGACCCGGTGATGGTTATGATCGGCATTATGCCTTCCCGCTACTCGCACCATATGGTAAAGGAATCCGGTTGCTTTGTGATAAATCTTCCGAAGAAAAGCTTCAGCAAGGAATACGGATATCTTGGTTCTGCTTCCGGAAGAGATGAGGACAAATTTACTGCAATGGATCTGAACTGGGAGGACGCAACATATGTCAACGCCCCAATACTGACGGATTGCCCCGTAAGCATTGAGTGCAGCATTGTGGATAGCACAATGCCCGGTACGCATGAGCTTTTCATCGGAAAGGTCGAAGCAGTTCATGTTGATGAAGAATATCTTGACGCAAACGGAAATATTCTCTGGGACAAGATGAACTTAATGTAATTTACTTATGGGGAGGTTTCAGCCGAAATCTCCCCTTTAAGGCAATCATAATAATAGCAGAAAAGAGTGATTCGCAATGAGATTCCAAACGCTGCGCAGTCCCGCGGACATCATTTCCCTTACAACAGAACTTGGTTTCCTGCCATTTTTCGCAGGCGCGATTCCCGGCTTTTCCGTGGAGGAATGCTGCCCGCCTGAGCTTTGGTTCTCAGATGAAGCAGATGGTCCATGGGAGTGGAAAGGTCCGGCTGCACGGAGCGGTCAATGCGCTTATGGGAGGTTCTTTGGCGGCAAAGCCGGTTTTATCAGCAGGGAGTGGTTTCCGGACTTTGCCAACTTCAGAAGGAACGGTTATGATTTCGACGCCCGCTATGACGATGGTCGTGCCTCCCGCAAGGACAAAGAGGTCTATGACGCAGTCGCAGAGCACGGGACGATTCTGTCCAAGAAACTGAAAGCCCTGTGCAATTACTGTAAGGATGGCAACAAGGGCTTTGATACGGTAATTACCCGGCTTCAGATGCAGACCTATGTTACCATCGGGGATTTTGTCTATATGCGGGATAAATTCGGGCGTGCATATGGCTGGGGTGTGGCGCAGTACACCACACCGGAGGCACAGTTCGGATATGAACTCGTGACCTCGGCTTACGGAAAAGAACCGGAAGAGTCAAAGGCGCGCATTATCGCTCATCTGAAAAGCGTTCTGCGAAATGTGGAAGAAACACAACTTTTGAAACTGATGAAATGAGGGATCTATAATGACGGAAGAAGAAAAGCTGGACGCCGGTCTTTACTATGACTTCTGGGATGCAGGCGTCAACGGAAGAAAGCTGAATGCAATTCGTTTCTGCCGTGAACTGCGGCAGATGCAGGATAAGGACGCAGCCGAAACGGAACAGGCAGAGCTGATACAAAAGTATTTTGGCTCTGTTGGGCGCGATGTGTGCCTTTGCCCTGGCTTCATGTGCGACAACGGTAAGAATATCCATGTAGGCGACCAGTTCCTTGCCAACTACAATGTGACCATTCTTGACATTATGCCGGTGTATATCGGGGATTATGTGATGATCGGGCCGAACACGCTCATTACCACGGTCAACCATCCGCTCACGCCAAAGGGGCGCAGAGAACACCTTGGTATCGGAAAGCCGATTGCCATCGGAAACGATGTGTGGATCGGCGGTAACTGCACCATTCTCCCCGGCGTGACCATCGGCAATAATGTGGTCATCGCCGCAGGAGCCGTCGTGACCCACGATGTGCCGGACAACTGCGTGGTTGGTGGCGTCCCGGCGAAAAAAATCAGGGATATTGAAAATGATATTCCAGAATAGGAAGGCAGTGGGCATGACGGAATTTGAAAAATCCATGCATGGACTCCCTCATGTATTCGATATCCATTCCGAACAAGGAAACTGGACCTGGGATACGTTCCTTTCGCTTGCGCGCGCATTCCAGAACAGCGGCGACGGCAAGTTCGCAATAGACGGATATCACCCGGAAAATGAGTTCCTGACATCGACAGGCACTCCGCTGGTCGGAAACGATGGCACTCAGATAATCAACAATATGTACTCTCCCAATGTTGAAAGAGCTGAAAATCTGCTGGCAACACTTCAGAAAGAGAATCTGCGGTATCCGAGGCATGAGCTCAACAACTGGTCTACGAACCCGAAAGCATGGGCAAGCGGAGATACACTGTTCTGGGCTGACGGAGGAACATGGGTATATGAAAATACGATCTCTCCATTCGTGGAAAAGTTCGGATGGGCAGACGATGAAGTAAAGGTCGTTCCGTTCCCGAGAGACCCGCAGGCCGACAAGTATTATCACTTCATGAAGCAGGATTCCCTTATGTGGTGCAAGGGCAGCGATTACGCAGACGGTGTAGCCGCATGGATAGACTGCTGCGCGACAACCGCTGCTGACCCGGATACAGCCGAGGCGGCAACAAAGCAGTACATGGAAAAGTATAACTGGTCGAAGGAAAATCTTGATTTTATCAACTCTCTCACCAAACTTGACGGAACAAGTCCTATCACTCCGATATTCGATTTCAAGAACGGTCTCGGAAGCGATATCTCAAGCAACGACACGTCCGAGTCAAATGTTGAACAGCTTACAAAGTATGTTTATCTCCAGGGAGATCAGACATACACACAGCTGAGAGAAACAAACTTTGCTCCCATTCAGGCTCGTATTGACGACATCAACAAGGAAATTTCAGAAAATAGCTAAGAACTATGAATGGCTCCTGACCGGTCGGGAGCCTTCACTCATTTCAATAACTCCGCGTTGACAATATGATTTTGCTGTGTTATAATAATTTTAAGAAGGAGGTAAGGATCATATGGATCTTATTTTTCACACTTCAAAGGATATATCATCATGGAACAGGAAATTCTCTCATTCGCCGCTTTACGCTTTCGAGAACACAAACAAGGCTTTAAAAAGTGATTCTTCTTCAAACGTGATATCTCTAAATGGCAAATATGAATTTGCAATTTATGAATCGCCCGAAAAAGCACCAGAATTCTATAAAACGGATTTTGATGGGTTTACTGAAAGCATAACCGTACCTGGCAACTGGGAAACACAGAGCTTTAGTTCTCCGATTTATACGAATATGCACTACCCATGGTCTCTTGAGGCAAACAAACACTGTGCCGTCATCACCGGAAAAACAGGGGTGAAAGCCTATAATGCGCCTGTCATTCCTGAACACAATCCCACTGGCTGTTACAGAAAATGGTTTGAGCTCCCGGACGACATCAATTCGAAAAAAGTCTGCATTTATTTTGAAGGCGTTGAAACAGCTTATTATTTGTGGATAAACGGAAAATTTGTCGGCTACTCAGAGGACAGCAAACTGCCATCCGAATTTGATATTACACCATTTGTTGTTTCAGGCAAAAATCTGATATCTGTTATGGTCACAAGATTTGCAACATCAACTTATTTTGAAGATCAGGACTATTGGTATCTGTCCGGGATATACAGGAATGTACAGATAATCGTCAAACCGCGTATTTCGATAGAAGACTATAAAATTTCTGCCATTCCAGATTTACATTCATTCAGCGGAGAAGTATGCGTTGATGTCTCTGTAACAAAGGCCGACGGATATGCGGATCATAGTGTCAGAGCTGAGATTTACAGGAACAATACACTCATATGTGAGAATACGTCTGCTGTTAATGCATTTGCAGGATACCGGAATATAGAGTCTCCTTCAGCCCACACAGCAAGACTGAATCTCCATTTGAACAGCGTTGAGCTATGGGAGCCTGAAACGCCGTTTTTGTACAAAATAGTTCTGTCGCTTATAGATGCAGATGGCAAAACGGTTGATATCGAAGCCGCGGATATAGGTTTCAAAAAGCTTGAGATCAAAAATGGGATTCTTTATCTTAACGGCAAAAGGCTGATAGTTAAAGGAGTGAACCGTCATGAACACTGCCCTGATGGAAGAACTGTCAGCACGGAACATATGATAAAAGAAATAAAGGAAATGAAACGAATTGGCATCAATTCCGTTCGTACCTGCCATTATCCTGACTGTCCGGAATGGTATCGTTTGTGCGATAGATACGGTCTTCTTCTTATCTGTGAATGCAATCTTGAAACTCATGGCATGGCGGGAGAACTCTCGCATGATCCCTCATATTCATCACTATATCTCGAACGAGCAGTCCGTATGGTTCAGACATTTAAAAATCATGTATCGATTTACTCATGGTCTTTGGGAAATGAAAGCGGATTCGGAGCATCGCATGCTGCAATGTATGGATTTATCAAAGAGTATGACAAGGACAGATTATGTCAGTATGAGGCAGGTGGACCTCCGAAAAACATATCTGATATTCGTGGCAATATGTATGCTCCAATAAGTTCGATTGAAACAATGGCTGCCGATATAATTGATGATCGCCCGATAATTATGGTTGAATATCTTTACCAGATATGCAACAGCGGTGGTGGATTATACAAGTTCAACGATCTCATTGATAAATACCAGAGATTCCAAGGTGGTTATATATGGGACTGGCAGGATAAAAGTCTTATCGCACATACAGACGATGGCAGACTTTTTTATGGCTACGGTGGTGATTTCAACGAGGACTATACAGATGAAGATAACCCGCCGTATATGACCAATAACGGCATTGTCATGCCAGACCTTACATGGAAACCGGTTGCCTGCGAAGTAAGGCATACATATTCTCCAATACAGATCAAAGAGCCAGAAAGCACTGCATGGTCAAGGACTTATCCATACGAAGGGCGCTATATTTTTATTAATAAATCGTCTACCAGACCTATGAGCGATTTTTCCGTACTTATGCAGATAAAAGAAAATGGGTATGTGATTTCAGAAGAAAAGCTCAATATGCCTGAAATAATGCCAGGCTGTTCAAAGGAAATAACTCCCGACATTTCTTTCGAACGAAGAAACGGTTGTGAATACTATATTGATTTTATTGTATCTGAAAAAGAGAAACAGTGGTATTCCGAAGATGGTGATATTGTTATCCATAGCCAGTTTGAACTGAATGGATATAATTACAGACAGAGCGCTCCGCGTATGCAGTATCCGCTTTATATGTATGATGATACGGATATCCTGACGATCAACATCAGCAAATACAGATACTTCATATCTAAACAGACTTCTGAAATCCTTTCCGTCGCATACGATAACCTTTTATGCCTTGAAAACTCCATAAGGCCATGCTTTTCCCGGCCGCGCAGCGGAATAGACTGTTGCCCAAACTGGGGCGCATATGATGAATATCACATTGCGGACAAACTTTCTACTGATGTTGTTTTTAACGGCGTCATGAGAAATGAAAAATCGGCAGTCGTATTGTTTGAACACACATATACGGTATCAGGAAAACCCTTCGGCAATGCAAAGCTGCTATATATGATCAACGAAGATGGAACACTCACAACAGAATATACCGTGTCTGTGTTACCAAAACTTTTGCCGAGAATCGGGCTTGAACTGATCATTCCTGGGGGATTTGAAAAGCTCTCATACTATGGTCGGGGAGAAAACGAAAACTATCCAGACCGTAAATCATGCACTCCTATTGGTATTTACAGCAGTAATGTTTCCGATCTTCAATTTCAATATAACCCGCCTTCAGAAAACGGCGGTCATGAGGATTGCCGATGGACAGAATTTCGCTCTGAAAGCCGAATTATCAGATTCACAGGAATGTCGCCATTCCACTTTGACGCACATCATTATCCCATTAGTGCCTGCAATGCGGCTCACGACCACGAAATAGCCAGAACTCCGGAGGTATATTTCCATATCGACGCTGCGCACAGTCAGATAGGCAGTGATATGGCTTGGAGCAGCCAGCTCGATGAATCTCTTAATATCGGAAGAAAAACATATCATTTGGGATTTGAGATTTTCATCGGTTCAGTATAAGTGATACCTGCTGATAGATTTCAGAATTGCAGAAACAATTACAGCCTGCCAACTATCTTGTTGACAGGCTGTTGTTAATTATGAGCCAGCACCTGATGTATTGCATTCTGCCAGCCCGAGTATTTTTCTCTGCGAAGTTCCTCGCTTATTCGAGGAGAATATACTTTGTATTTTATTGCATCGTATACAGAGCTGCTATCGTATATTCCGGCTGATATGCCTGCGGCGAACGCAGCGCCCATTATCCCATTGGAGCGTCCGTATATTGAAAAGCTGTGTTCTGGACGCATTGGAAACATCAGTGAAAAAGTTCCTTTCCTCGGTCAGCGAATATATAAGCCACGAATCGATAGTCCCACAGCATAATCTTCCATTTTCGGAGAGTTCTCGCGCTTCCGGAATATTCTCCATCAGCCATGCAGCTTTTGCGGCAGGGAAAAACGGGGACAGAGTAAGTCCGGTACGCGATTTTATTCGTTCACCAAAAGAGGCGATTTCCTTTCGCTGACATATTTCTTTTGCCCTCGAACACTGCCATACAACTGCGTTAGCAATAGGTTTTCCAGTAACGCGATTCCACATGAGAGTAGTTTCGCGCTGATTTGTTATTCCTACTGCAGCTATACTTGAGGAAGAAACGTCCGCCTTGCTTATTGCTTCCCGGCAGACCTCCGCCACGTTTGACAGCAGCTCCTCCGGATTATGTTCGACCCAGCATTTTTCGTTTACCAGCTGCCTGTGGGATTTATACGCGCGTGCTTTCAGCTTGCCGGAACTGTCAAATACAAGCGCCTTTGTTCCTTGAGTGGACTGGTCTATCGACAGAATGCATATGTCCTGCCTGTTCATAACTGTTGCTCCTTCAATGCTTCAACAGCCGCTGATACTATACCATCTGCATCAAGCCCGTAATAGCTGAATATCTCTTTTGACGTTCCGGTTATCACAGGCTCGTCAGGAAGCGTAAGATTTATCACCCTGCATGGGCATTCACGGGCTATTATCTGCGACACCATGCTCCACATTCCGCCTATTGCAACGTTTTCCTCTGCCGTAATGACAAGTCCTGTCCGGGCAGCTTTTATTACTGCCTCACGGTCGATAGGCTTTACGCAGTACATATCGAAAACCGCTGCGCTTATCCCGGATCTTCCGAGCGCTTCGGCGGCACGCTTTGCAGCAAGCACCATTTCACCGCAGGCTATTATTGCAAGATCAGTGCCCTCGCGGACTACTGAAGCTCTGTCCATCTCAAAGGAACAGCAGTTTTCATCGTATACGTCATCGACCGCGTTTCTTCCTGTGCGGATATATGCAGGTTCACTATCGCCCATCAGGGACCGCATAAGGCATTCTGTCTGGATACGGTCGGAAGGCAGGTACACCCTCATTCCAGGTATCGACGCCATATCCGCGATGTCCGTAGTGGAGTGATGAGTCATTCCAAGCGCGCCATAGGATATTCCCCCGGAGATACCGAGTAATTTAACGTTGTTGTGCGAATAAGCGCAGTCAACCTTTACCTGCTCCATAGAGCGTGTTGAAAGGAATGAGGCAGGAGATAGGATTGCACTTCTTGCAGGGAACATACCCGCTGGCAACAGCGCCGTCAAAATCTTCAGTGTACGCCTTGTTTGAATCTTTCATCTGCTTGACTGCTGA
>CAKSPC010000024.1 GCA_934481445.1 uncultured Oscillospiraceae bacterium | reverse complement strand
GTACAGCGGGCGCTTCGTGTCGCCTACGGAGCGTAGCAGCGCCGCTCCGAAGTTATACAACATTATCACCGGCATACCCGCGAAATATATTCTGAGATATGTGACCGCCAGCGGGAGCACGCTTTCGGGGGTCTGCATAAGCTCCAGAAGCTGCGGCGCAAAGATAAGTCCCACCGCCGCCAGCAGCACGCCGCTGAAAAGGCTGAGCGTTATCGCCGTGTGAGTTATGTGGGAGAGGTTTTCGCTGTCCCCCGCGCCGTGCGCCCTTGCCGCAACGACATTGACGCCGACGGAAAGCCCGACGAACAGGTTAGTCAGCAGGTTGATGAGCGCCGTGTTGGAGCCCACCGCGGCGAGCGAATTATCCCCCGCGAACCGCCCGACGACGATTATATCCGCCGCGTTGAACAGGAGCTGAAGCACCCCCGAAGCCATCAGCGGCAACGTAAAAATCAGCAGCTTTTTAAGAACGGAGCCGCTGCACATATCCATTTCGTATTGCCTTGCCAAAACAGTATCCTCTTTTCTTGCAGTGTCACTTATTGAATTATAACACAGCAGCGGCAGAAATGCAATTGTTTTTTGTGTGGGTATCGGTTGTGGGAGTACATGGGAGTTAGCTTTGTGTAATCTGCCTAAAAATTTTATCCGGTAAGCTTAGGCTAACTGCTATTTCGCCAAAAATGCGGCGGCAGAGAAAAAAGTTAGTCAGAACTTATTGACAACTTGGCATAAATGCGTTATTATATAACGTGGTTAGAGAACACTAATAGAGTTGCATAAGGCTAAGTTTTCACACCGGCGAGCCGAAGCAGCAAAATGCAAAAAACACAGGAGGGAACAGAAATGATGCCTCTTACAATGGCTGATGCAGGAGAGCCGCTGATGATCAAAAAGATCGGCGGAAATCCCGATACGCGAAAGTTTCTCGAGAACCTCGGCTTTGTGGTCGGGGGAGAGGTCACGATAATCAGCGAAATAAGCGGTAACGTGATCGTGAATGTAAAAGAATCCCGCGTCGCTGTTTCGAAAGAAATGGCGCAGAAAATAATGATCTGAGCAGGACAATACGGAGGAGGTTTTTGGTTTATGGCAACATTGCGTGACGCAAAAGTAGGCACGACAGTTACCGTTAAGAAGCTGTCGGGCGAGGGCGCTATAAAGCGCAGGATAATGGATATGGGCATCACAAAGGGCACAGAGATCTATATCCGCAAGGTGGCGCCGCTGGGCGATCCCGTTGAAGTCACCGTAAGAGGATATGAGCTGTCGCTGCGTAAAGCTGACGCAGAGATGGTAGAGATCTGATTTATTTTTGGTAATTATTTGTCGGCGGCGGTTAGCTGCCGATAATTGAGAGGAGATCAAATCATGGAGATAAAAATAGCGCTGGCCGGTAACCCTAACTGCGGTAAAACCACGCTGTTCAACGCGCTGACAGGCTCCAACCAGTTCGTTGGTAACTGGCCCGGAGTTACAGTTGAGAAGAAGGAGGGCAAGCTCAAGGGCAACAAGGATATAGTCATCACCGACCTGCCCGGTATCTATTCGCTTTCCCCCTACACCCTCGAAGAGGTTGTTGCCAGAAACTACCTCATTCAGGAAAGACCTAATGCAATTCTTAACATCATCGACGGTACCAACCTCGAGCGTAACCTTTACCTCACGACTCAGCTCGTTGAGTTAGGCATTCCTATGGTAGTTGCCGTTAACATGATGGATGTCGTTAAGAAGAACGGCGACAAGATCAACATTGAGCAGCTCTCCAAGGAGCTTGACTGCGAGGTTTGCGAGATTTCCGCGCTGAAGGGTACAGGCATCACCGAGGCTGCGCAGAAGGCTGTTGCCGCTGCTAAGTCCGGCAAGAAGGTCGTTCCCCAGCACAAGTTCTCCGGCTGCGTAGAACACGCTATCGCGCATATCGAGGAAGCTTTCCTGCATGATATGCCCGAGGAGCAGCAGAGATGGTACGCGATAAAGATCTTTGAGCGCGATGAGAAGGTTCTCGAAGCCCTCAAGATCCCCGCAGAAACCATGGAGCACATCGAGAACGACATCAAGGCTGCAGAAACCGAGATGGACGACGATGCAGAGAGCATCATCACAAACGAGCGTTATCTCTACATAGCTACCATCATCAAGGACTGCCTCAAGAAAAAGAATAAGGGCGGCCTGACAGTTTCCGATAAGATCGATAAGATCGTTACCAACCGTTGGTTAGGTCTTCCTATTTTCGCAGTCGTAATGTGGCTGGTTTACTACATTTCAATGGTAACCGTAGGTTCCGCTGCAACAGACTGGGCTAACGACGGACTGTTCGGCGACGGCTGGTTTGCACTCGGAATAGGCAGAGGCGCATATGACGAGGCTTCCGAAGAATACGGCGACGCAATGAGCGCTCTGGACGCATTCGGTGTAGCTCCCGACCTTGAGGACGAGGAGTTCGATGCTGACGCAGTCCTCGCAGAGATCGCCGAGTTCACTCCCTCCGAGGAATCCGTTCCTTATGAGGTTGAGGATGAGGAAACCCTCGCAGTAAGCGAGATCACAGTTTACGCTTCCGAGATCCCCGCTGACGCAGACGAGGAAGAAACCCTCGGCACAACATATGCTGACGCCGTAACTTACTTCACCGAGAACGGCTTCGACGAGCCCGATCCCGCTGAATACGGTCCCTGGGTTCCCGGTATTCCCGTACTTGTTGAAAACGGACTTGACGCAGTTAACTGCGTTGACTGGCTGAAGGGCCTTATCCTCGATGGTATCATCGCAGGTGTGGGCGCAGTCCTCGGCTTCGTTCCCCAGATGCTGGTTCTGTTCATATTCCTTGCATTCCTCGAGGCTTGCGGTTATATGGCGCGTGTTGCGTTCGTACTTGACCGTGTATTCCGTAAGTTCGGTCTTTCCGGTAAGTCCTTCATCCCGATCCTTATCGGTACAGGCTGCGGTATCCCCGGCATCATGGCTTCGCGTACTATCGAAAATGAGCGCGACCGCCGTATGACAGTAATGACCACAACATTTATCCCCTGCGGCGCTAAGGTTCCGTTCATCGCAATGATCGCGGGCGCGATCTTCGGCGGTTCTCCGTGGATCTCCACAGGCGCATACTTCATCGGTATCGCGGCTATCATCGTTTCCGGTATCATCCTTAAGAAGACAAAGATGTTCGCAGGCGATCCTGCTCCGTTTGTAATGGAGCTTCCTGCATACCACTGGCCTACAGTAGGCAACGTTCTCCGCTCCATGTGGGAGCGCGGCTGGTCCTTCATCAAGAAGGCGGGCACGATCATCACACTGTCCACTATCTTCGTATGGTTCACATCCTACTTCGGATTTGTTGACGGCGCATTCCGGATGCTCGACGAGAGCCAGATGGAATACTCCATCCTCGCAGCAATAGGCAACGCGATCTGCTGGCTGTTTGCACCTCTTGGCTGGGGCAACTGGCAGGCAACTGTCGCAGCGGTTACAGGTCTTGTGGCTAAGGAGAACATCGTCGGCACACTGGGCGTTCTGTACGGCGGCGGAGAGCTTTCCGTATACGCAGCAATGGGTCAGGCGTTCACGACCGTAAGCGGTCTGTCCTTCCTTATCTTCAATCTGCTGTGCGCTCCCTGCTTTGCGGCTATGGGTGCCATCAAGCGTGAGATGAACAGCGCTAAGTGGTTCTGGTTCGCTATCGGTTACGAGTGCGGCTTCGCTTATGTTATAGCGCTGATCGCAAATAACCTTGGCAAGCTCTTCACAGGCACGATCAGCGGTGCATTCGATGTTATCTTCCTGATAGTTGCGTTTGTTCTGCTGGCAGGTCTGATCTATCTGCTTGTAAGACCTTACAAGGAGTCCACAAAGCTCACCGAAAAGGTCAAGGTTTAAGATACCTTTCTGAGTAACTTTCATATATACGGCGGGCGGTATGGGAGCAGTTCCTGCCGCCTGCTGTGCTTTTTTCGGAGGTGTTTTCCATGTTGGAATTTCTTGCACAGAATTACGGTTCGATACTTGTAGGAGCGATACTTCTGGTGATCGTGGTGCTTATCATAAGAAAGCTTGTAAAGGATAAGCGTGCGGGAAAAAGCTCCTGCGGCGGAAACTGCTCCGCCTGCGGACATAACTGCGCCGCCTGCGGAGGGCACTGCGCGGAGCATACGCCTCACGGAAAAAACGGAAAGTGACCCGTAAACACCGAAAGGAAATAAAACAATGCCAACTTATGCACAGAAAAAATACCTCTTCGCCATTTATAAGCTCGGGTGCAATTCTGAAAACGTAAGCTCCGCCGAGGTCGCAAAGATAGTCGGGGTGAGCAAGGCAAGCATGGTGAAGATGTCACAGCGGCTGACCGACGACGGGTACATCCACAAGGCGCCCTACGGAAAGATAACGCTTACAGAAGCGGGCGTCCGCGAGGCTAACGCGCTTTTCACCAACTGCATAATCATCAACGACTTCTTAAAGAAGCTCGGGATTGCGGAGGATAAGGCGGACAGCGACGCAGTGACGATAGTATCACGCGTAAGCGAGGAAACGCTGGATAACCTTGTGAGGTATGTCCTTGCGGGATGACATGGTTAGATAATAAAAAGGCACTCCGGAATGGAGTGCCTTTGATTTATATTTATAAAAAAATTACTTTTACTTTCCCGCCTGCTTCTCAAGGATCTTATTCTGCGCGTTGACAACTGAGCGGAGATGGCGGCGCTGATTGTAAAGCTCAATGATGTTGTTTATGCGGCGCCTTACAAAGCGGATGTTGAAGGGCTTTGCGATGACGTCCGCCGCGCCGAGGTCATATGCGCGGGAAAGCGACTTGTCCGATGTGTCAGCGCTGATAATAAACACGGGAACATCGTCTATGTAGCCGTTCTTAACCATGTATTCAAGCACGCCAAAGCCGTCCATAACAGGCATCATGATATCCAGCAGCACCGCGCACAACTCGTCCTTGTGACGCTCAAACTCTTCGATGGCGCGCTGTCCGTTTTCCGCTTCGATAACGCTGCGGTCGTTGAATGTATCGCAGAGCATAAGGCGGTTGAATTCAAAGTCATCGACTATAAGAAGCGTATTTCTTTCTGCCATGATCTAATCCCCCTCGCGAAGTACATATTATTTTAATTAATTATATAATATTTTGATGAAAATGTCAAGTTTTTCACATCGCCGCCTAAGAGAATTTCATCACATATTTTTTGGTTTTATTATGCACCCTGCCAGCCCCAAAGCTAATTTCGCCAAAAAAAGAAAAAACTCTTGCCAAATATAAAAAAGTATGATATACTAAAATTGTATTATTGTAGGCAGGCTTCGCTGCCAAAAAAACAGCCGCAGCGATTCAGGGGAACTAAATGCGGCAATACTATTTGAAAGGATGTAGTTGAAATGGCTAAGACAAGAAAAATATTATCCGTTCTTACTGCGGCGGCAATTGCCGTTTCGTCGGCTCCCGCCGTTCTGAGCGCTCCCGTTTATGCGGCGACAACGACCCCCGCGTACGACAGCAGGGACATAGTGCCGTTCTCAATGTTTGATACAGACAGCAGTGCTGCGGCACAGGAAAAATTCGAGAGCATGATGAATACCGTTACCCGCAAGGTGATCGGCGATATCACCTTTGCCGACCTCGAGCGCCTGACATCTCTTAATCTAAGCGGGCTGAAGCTTGAGAATGTTCCTAAGTGCATACAGTACATGACAAGACTCCGCACACTGAATCTTTCCGACAACCTGCTCAGAAATTCCTCGTTCAGCAATGTCGACCTCACCGAGTGCGTGAGCCTTAACAGCATAGACATCAGCAACAACTATCTTACAAGTGTTCCGTCGTGGTATGTTTCCATGGACATGAGCACCAAGAAGATAACAAACAACCTCATCAACACCGCAAATCAGCGTGCCATAACCCCCACGCCTTCCGCATATTATTTCATGAAGGGCGAGAATATCAACGAAAACGCGCTGAAAAACAAGATACTCGCGTCGGTGAAGCTTTCCGACGGCAGCACGCTGCCCACGTTCTTCTATGACCCCGATTATCCTCCCTATGACGAGGACGACCCCGATAACTCCAACATAATCGACGGCGATCAGTATTACCATGCGCTGGATTTTGAATCATGGGATATTTCCAAGTACCTTGACAAGGATCATAATGTTTCCTTTACGGGCAAGTCCGCAAGCGTGGATGTAGTCGTAAGGCTGTATAACGGAAGTTCGGGCAACCCCAAGACCTCCGCGACGGTAAAGATATACTTCCTTGACGGCAGCGACCCATCCACCACAAAAGTGCGCCTTGAAACTCTTATCAACGAGTGCAAGGATTACAAAAAGGGCGATTATGCCGCAACAAGCTGGACTAATTTTGAGGCTGCGCTCAAGACCGCAAACGCTATCCTCGCATATGACGACGCGGACAACGAGATGATAAAGGACGCTCTCAACGGACTTCAGCGCGCAAAGAACGCGCTTGTCAACGGCGTTTCCAGCGACACCAAGAAGGTGCTCACCGACCTTATCTCCATTGCTTCTTCCTATAAGGAAGCGGATTATTCCGCGGCAAGCTGGGCAAAGTTCTCCGCGGCGGTTGACAGGCTCAAGGAAGTTTCTAACGACGCCGACGCTTCCGTTACGGAAGCCAACGCTGCCATAAAGGCATATCAGGAGGCACAGGCAGGTCTTACCGCGACATCCCTTATAACACCCGATGTCGTTGCCAAGTCCGAATTTGACGCTATCTACGGCGTCAACAAGACCGTGACATACACCGGCGTTACCCGCGGCGGTTATAAGTACACATGGGTGTTCAATGGCAAGGACATCACCGACCCCATGGCGCTCAACCCCGAGATAAAGTATGAATCTGCTAACGAAGAGGCGATACGCCTTCAGGTCGGCAGCGCAAGCGATTACCAGATCGTTTCCTTTGCGCAGACCGGCAAGTTCCCCGGAAAGGCTTCGATAACGCTTGATGTTTCGGGCAAGTACACCAACGGTACATACCGCCTCTACAAGTGGGATTCTTCCGCTAAGACATCCAAGCTTGTTGGCAATGTCGACGTGAAGAATGGCAGCACAACGCTCAGCCTTAACGAGGGCGGCGACTACTACATAAGCTCTGTTATACAGAACTTTGACATGATCTCCAACAATTTCGAGATAGATAACAGCAAGCTCACCATTTCCTGCGCATTCAAGAAAAAGTACACTGTAAGATCCTTTAAGAGTTCCCTTGAAAACGGCGATTCCGTTACAGTAAGAAAGGCTGACGGCACCATCGTTTCCGACGGCGACTATATCGCAACGGGCATGACCGCGACCGCAGCGGGCAGCAGCACAGCCTACACCATCGTTGTTCCCGGCGACATTGACGGCGACGGCAACGTGACCGCCCTCGACGCGGTGGTTATCCTCCGTGCTGTAACGGGCGAGGTAACCATCGACACCTACGCGCAGAAGGCTGCGGGCGATGTCAACGGCGACGGCTGGGTAAGAGCCGACGACGCAGTGTCTATTCTTAAATACAGCATAGGAATGGAGTGAGCCTTAACGGAGGCAGGATGAACACAAAAACCATTTCCGAAAACAGGCAGGCCCGCCATGAATATTTCATCATCGAGAGCTACGAAGCAGGCATCGAGCTGTTCGGCACGGAGGTAAAATCCATCCGTCAGGGCGGCGTTAACCTCAAGGATTCGTGGATATCGATAGAAAACGGCGAAGCCTTTATCAGAAATATGCACATCGCTCCCTATGAAAAGGGCAACATTTTCAACCGCGACCCCTACCGTGTAAGAAGGCTCCTTATGCACAAAAAGGAGATACTGAAGCTGTTCGGGCAGGTGAAGCAGGGCGGATTTACGCTGATACCCATTTCGCTGTACTTCAAGGACAGCAAGGTGAAGGTGCAGGTGGGTCTGTGCAAGGGCAAAAAGCTGCACGACAAGCGCGACGACATGGCAAAGCGCGACGCGGGCAGGGAAATAGAACGCGCGATGAAACAGCGCTCCCGCGATTGACAGATAACAAAATGAGCCGCCCGAAATGGCGGCTCATGGCGTATTTTATTGAGTTGTCCCGCGGATACCGCTAAAACGGCAAAACGGCCGCAGGGCGGTACGGCGAAAACGGATCTGATTTGCAAAGGAAATTGAATATGGCGAAGATAAAAACACTTTTTGTATGCCGCGAGTGTGGGCAGGAATATCCTAAATGGAACGGCCGCTGCTCGGCGTGCGGCGAATGGAACACCATTGAAGAGGCAACTCCCCCAGCCGCCGTTGCCGGCAAGATCTCCGCACCCGTCGGGGAGTTCAAATACAGCCGCATAGGCGACATAGAATACGAGGACGAAACCCGCTATGAAACCGGCATTTCCGAGCTTGACCGCGTTCTCGGCGGCGGACTTGTAAAGGGCTCGCTGGTGCTTATCGGCGGCGATCCGGGCATAGGGAAATCCACGCTGCTGCTGCAGATCTGCGGCTTTATGGGCAAGGAGCACACCATCCTCTATGTTTCGGGGGAGGAGAGCGAGCGGCAGATAAAGCTGCGCGCAGAGCGGCTCGGGGTCAATTCCGATAACCTCTTTCTCGCTTCAAACAACAGCTGCGAGAGCATTATCCATGCGGTCTGCGCCAACAAACCAGAGGTGGTCATCATCGACTCGATACAGACCATAACATCAAGCGCCGTCACTTCCGCGGCGGGAAGCATCGTGCAGGTGCGCGAATGCACGGGGGCGTTCATGCGCATGGCAAAGTCGGAGGAGATCCCCGTTTTTATCGTATCCCATGTAAACAAGGACGGCGGCATTGCCGGCCCGAAAATAATGGAGCACATCGTTGACACCGTGCTTTATTTCGAGGGGGAGAAGCAGCTATCCTACCGAATACTCCGCGCGATAAAAAACCGCTTCGGCTCGACCAACGAGATAGGCGTTTTCAATATGGACGACGACGGCCTGAAAGAAGTTACAAATCCGTCTGAGATGATGCTTTCGGGCAGGCTGCGCAACATTTCGGGAAGCGCCGTTGTGTGCTCCGTCGAGGGCACCCGTCCCATTCTCGCGGAGGTGCAGGCGCTGGTGACAAAATCGGGGCTGTCCGCGCCGCGCCGCGTTGCGACGGGGTTTGATTATAACAGACTGTACATGATACTCGCCGTGCTTGAAAAGCGGACGGGATTTTTCTTCGGCGGGGTCGACGTGTATGTCAACATCGTCGGCGGACTGCGTATAGACGAGCCGGCGGCGGACCTTGCGGTGGCGATGGCGCTGTATTCGGGGCTGTGCGACAAGGTAATTCCCGAAAAACTTATGGTGTTCGGCGAGGTGGGGCTTGGCGGAGAAATACGCGCCGTCAGCCATGTCCGCGAGCGCGTAAAAGAGGGCGCGCGGCTTGGTTTCGAGAAGTGCATAATCCCGAGGCAGTCGTTCTCATCCCTCAGCAAAAGCGAAAACTACGGCATACAGATCATCGGCGTAAACACGCTGGAGCAGGCGTTCCGCGCGATATCAGAGAAAAAGCCCGAGGAAAAGTGACGGTCACTCCATGCTCTCGAATTCGTCGGGCTTATCCGTGGTGGCGTCAATGTACTCCATAAGCCCGCCGTAGATCGTGAACGCAACTTTCTGCTGATATTCCCACGTGGAAAGCTTCGCCTCCTCCTCGGGGTTGGAGAGGAATCCGCATTCTATCATGAGCGAGGGATTCGGGTTGGATTTCAGCAGGAACAATTCGTCGCCGGAGAGCTTTATTTCGCGGTCGTTGCCCTCCTGCAAAATCGCGAAGCGGTTCTGCATTATCTGCGCAAGGGTGCGGTTGTTGGGATTGTTATTGTTGTAGAACATCTGCCCGCCGAAATACTGCGGGTCGGTGTAGTTGTTCTGATGTATGCACAGAAATATGCTGTCGGGATGGCTCTGCACTATTTCAAGGCGGTTATCCATGTCGGAAAGCTTCTGATTTCGTATGCCCTCGGTGCCCGCGTCGTAGATGGATATGTCCTCGTCGCGGGTAAGCACTACCTCAAACCCCGACATTTCCAGCATATCACGCAGCCCGAGGACTATGGAGAGATTGACGTCCTTTTCGAGCAGACCGCTTTTACCGACCGCTCCCGAATCAAGTCCGCCGTGTCCCGCGTCGAGGACTATCACGGGCTTTTCTGCGGCGGGCGCGGACGCGGGCAGGGCGTGCTCCGTCACGCGGGCGCAGACCGCCAGCAGCACGAATGCGCTGACTATCGAAAGTGTAAGCTTCACCG
This sequence comes from uncultured Oscillospiraceae bacterium, assembly GCA_934481445.1. Lineage (GTDB taxonomy): Bacteria > Bacillota > Clostridia > Oscillospirales > Ruminococcaceae > CAG-115. The sequence continues at coordinate 32,292 of CAKSPC010000024.1, read as the reverse complement.
ATTGTTTGTTCAGTTTCATATTTTACCTCCGCTGATATGTTCTTGTCCTATTGATATGACGGCGGGCGGACAAATATGTGCGCAGCGCGGACAGAAGTGTTTCCTGCACTCGGCAGGGTCGGTGCAGTTATTATCCCGTGGCAAATAAACGGATCAAAAAGCTCGCTTTGCGGGCGATTTTTTGACGATCCGGTTTGGCAATGGGTCTGCCGCGTTTTTTCCGCCGTATGTCTATAAATTTCAAAAATGTATTGCGAAAAAGCTCGGGATGTGATAAAATAATAACAGATGCGGCACTGTGCCGTAATTCTTTATAACAGAAAGGAAATGCAGCATGACAGCTTTTTCTACCGCAGATATCCTCCTGCCCAAGCTTGACGCGGAGGGCATGACAAAATGGAGCGTTGTAGCCTGTGACCAGTACACCGGCGAGCCCGCATACTGGGCAAAGACCGCAGAGATAGCGGGAAATTCCCCATCAACGCTGGATCTTATTCTCCCCGAGGTATATCTCGAGCAGCCCGACGCTGAACAGCGCATTAAGAATATAAACGCAACGATGGAAAAGTACCTTGCCGACGGACTTTTCGAGGAGCACAAGAACTGCCTTATCATCACCAGGCGCACGCAGGCGGACGGCAGAGTGCGCACGGGACTTGTCGGCGCCATCGACCTTGAACAGTACGATTACAGCAAGGGCAGCAGCTCGCAGGTTCGTGCCACGGAAGCGACTGTTGCATCCCGCATTCCTCCGCGCGTTAAGATACGCAAGGACGCGGCGCTGGAACTTCCGCATATCATGATACTCATCGACGACGAAAACAAGACCGTTATCGAGCCGCTCGAGGCAAAGATGGACGGTATGAAGAAGGTATACGATTTCGAACTTATGCAGAACGGCGGCCACCTTGAGGGCGCAGTGCTGAGCACAGAGGACGCCGCGGCGGCTCTTGCGGCGCTGGATAAGCTTGCGGACAGAGCAGCATTCAACAAGCGCTACGGACTTGATGACGAAGATGTGCTGCTGTACGCCATGGGCGACGGCAACCACTCCCTCGCCACCGCCAAGGAGTGCTATGAGCAGAAGAAGCGCGCGGGCAGCCCCGACGCGGAGCTTGCACGCTACGCACTGGTTGAGATAGTCAACCTGCATTCTCCCGCGCTGGAGTTTGAGGCTATCCACCGCATAATCACCGAAGTTGATACCGCAAAGCTTATGGCGGAAATGACCGAAGCCCTCGGACTTGTAAAGGGCACGGAGGGTCAGAGCTTCACCGTTATCCTTGGCGGAAAGGACGAGCATTATTCTGTCACAAAGCCCTGCTCCAACCTCACCGTGGGTTCGCTTCAGAGCTTCCTTGACAACTTCCTCGCGGACAACGCGGGCAAGATAGACTACATACACGGAGAGGATGTTGTAAGAAGCCTTGCGGCGGCGGACAACTCCATCGGATTCCTGCTCCCGTCCATGACAAAGGCGGAGCTTTTCCCCACGGTAATCAAGGACGGCGCTCTGCCCAGAAAGACATTCTCTATGGGTCATGCGAATGACAAGAGATTTTACTGCGAGGCGCGCAGGATACGCGTGTAAAGGAGTGGCAGCATGAATTTAGTCAAGCTTGAAAATATAACAGAAATGCTTAAAAAGCAGGTGGAAAACGGCGACGTCAAGGGCTGCTCGGCGTATGTGCTTAAAAACGGCAGGCCCATCTACCGCGTAAACGTAGGCATGGCGGACGAAGTGCGCGGGATAAAGTGGACAAACGACACCATCGTCCGCCTGTATTCCATGACAAAGCCCGTGACAGCGGCAGCGGTGATGATGCTTGTTGACCGCGGCGTTATCGACGTGCACGACAAGGTCTGGTGGTATCTCCCCGGGTTCAAAAATCAGCAGGTGCTCACCGAAAACGGCTATGAACCCGCAAGAACAGAGGTTTCCATAAAGAACCTGCTGGATATGACTTCCGGCTGCGCTTACCCCGACAATAACTACCCCGCGGGCGCGGAAATGCAGAAGCTTTACGACCGCATGGCGGCGGACGTTGCCGACGGAAAGCCGTGGGACACCGTTACCCTCGCGAATGAGATAGGAAAGCAGCCGCTGGCATTCCAGCCCGGCGAAAAGTGGATGTACGGTTCCGGTGCGGACATTCTCGGCGCTGTTATTGAAGTGGTCACGGGTATAAAATTCGGCGAATTCCTGCGCAGGGAGATTTTCGAGCCACTCGGAATGAACGACACGGATTTTTACTGCCCCGAAGATAAGCTGTACCGCTTTGCGGAGAATTACGAGCCGACGGACAAGGGGCTTATCCCGTGCTGCTGGCAGCACCTCGGTTTAACTTACCTTTGCCGCAAGAAGCCCGAATTTGAGAGCGGCGGCGCGGGTCTTTGCTCCACTATGGACGACTACGCGGCGTTTGCGGAAATGCTGCTTAACGGCGGCGTTTACAACGGCAGGCGCATTCTGTCGCAGAATGCGGTGGATTACCTCACCACCGCGCAGCTCACCCCCGAGCAGCGCAGGTCGTTCGATTGGGATCAGCACGTCGGATGCAGCTACGGTAATCTCATGCGCGTGTGCGTTGAGCCCGAGCTTGCGGGCCCCAGCACGCATTACGGCGAGTACGGCTGGGACGGCTGGCTGGGGTGCTATTTCCAGAATGACCCTGACGGCGGATATACGTTCCTGTATTTCATACAGCGCTGCGGCGGACTGGGTATAAGACCTATCAGAATTATCAAGCAGATAGTTTACGGCGCAGAGGATTGATAAATAAAATATCCCCGAAGAATTTATCTTCGGGGATTTTTGGTGAAAAAAGCGGGGCTGTCTTTCAGCCCCGCCCAGTCTGTCGAAAAAGTCAAAACGGCAGAAAATTTGTAATAAACGGTGGGGGAAAACTCTTGTTTTCCCCCACACCCCTTTAGCGCTTTGGAAGTCGTAAAACCGCACTGCGTGCGGAGTGGCGGGGGCTCTGCCCCCACAACCCCCGCTTCCTTTTGTGTCAAAAGGAAGCGAAAACCAATACGCTACGCGGAAATTTTAAAGGTTTTTCGACAAGCTGAGCGGGGCTGTTCTTCAGCCCCGCCTTTATTTCATGTAAAATCAGTTCTTCAAGCTCTGAAGCGGAGCGGGAATACGTCCGCCGCGGCTGATGAACTTGCTTGCGGAATACTTGCTTACGGGCATTACGGGAGCGCTTCCGAACAGACCGCCGAATTCGATCATGTCGCCCTCCTTCTTGCCGATGGCAGGGATAACGCGCACCGCAGTGGTCTTGCTGTTTACCATGCCGATAGCCGCTTCGTCCGCGATGATGGCGGAAATAGTGTCCGCGGTGGTGTCGCCGGGAATAGCAATCATGTCAAGGCCAACAGAGCATACCGCAGTCATCGCTTCCAGTTTCTCCAGCGAAAGCGAGCCGCATACCGCCGCGTCTATCATGCCGGCGTCCTCGGATACGGGGATGAATGCGCCCGAAAGACCGCCGACGTGCGAGGAAGCCATAACGCCGCCCTTCTTTACCGCGTCGTTAAGCATTGCGAGGCAGGCTGTGGTGCCGTGGCAGCCGCAGCTTTCAAGACCTATTTCCTCAAGAATATGTGCAACGGAGTCGCCTACTGCGGGGGTGGGGGCAAGGGAGAGGTCGACTATTCCGAACGGAACGTCAAGGCGCTGGGAAGCCTCTGTACCAACGAGCTGACCCATACGGGTGATCTTGAACGCGGTCTTTTTGATAACGTCCGCGATCTCGCTGATGTTTGCGTCGGGGTGCTTGCGAAGAGCCGCGCGTACAACGCCCGGGCCCGAAACGCCGACGTTGATCTCGGTGTCGTACTCGCCGACGCCGTGGAATGCGCCCGCCATAAAGGGGTTATCCTCAACGGCGTTGCAGAATACAACGATCTTTGCCGCGCCGAAGTAGCTGTTGTCCTTGGTAGCGTTTGCGGCGTCAAGGATTATCTTGCCCATCATCGCAACGGCGTCCATGTTGATGCCCGCGCGGGTGGAGCCTATGTTAACGGAGGAACATACGTTGCTTGTAACGGAAAGCGCCTCGGGGATGGATTCGATAAGCTCCTTATCTCCCGCGGAGAAGCCCTTGTGAACCAGCGCGGAATAACCGCCGATGTAGTTTACGCCCGTGCCGTCTGCCGCGCGCTGAAGCGCCTTTGCGAACTTAACGGGGCTGCCCTTGCACGCCGCGGAAACCATAGCGATGGGGGTAACGGAAATACGCTTGTTTACGATCGGGATACCGTACTGTTTTTCGATATCCTCGCCGGTCTTTACGAGGTTTTCCGCCTTGCGCATGATCTTGTCATAAACCTTGTCGCAGGCCTTGTCTATGTCGCTGTCGATACAGTCGAGGAGGGAGATACCCATTGTGATGGTACGGATATCGAGGTTCTCCTCCTGTATCATCTTTATCGTTTCTAAAATATCGCCTGAATTAAGCATCTGTCGGTGTTCTCCTTACTCATATTCTGTGCATGGCATTGAAGATGTCCTCGTGCATAACGTGCACCTGAAGACCCATATCATTGCCCGCCCTGGTCAGCTCATCAGCAAAGTTGATATAGTCGACGTTGAGGTTGGAGATGTCGATCATCATCGTCATGGCAAACAGATCCTGCATGATGGTCTGGGTAACATCCATAACGTTTGCCTTGTGCTCGGCGCATATTCCGCTCACCTTTGCCAGGATACCGACGGTATCCTTACCGATAACAGCAACAACTGCTCTCATTTTTTCCTCCTGTTCTGCGGTCAAAATGTATAAAATTCAGAGCCGCAACCGTTGATTTTTTATAATTTCTATTCTATTATACTAAAAAAATTTGAAAAAGTAAATGTATTCATAGACAAAATTAAAAATTTGTGATAAAATAATAAAAAAAACATCGTGCGGGATAATTTTATGTGTATTTTTTCGCACGACTGTTCCGCGTACATCGGAATATCCGATTTGCTGCGGAGATAAATTACAAAGACAGAGGAACAAAAGCTTGGAACAGGAAATTTACGGAACCGTCCCCGTCGACAGCCATACGCACTCCACCCTGTCGCATGACGGACACCATGAACCCATGAGAATGGCGGAGCGAGCCTGCGGGCTGGGGATAAAGCATTTTACGCTGACCGACCATATCGAGATAGAAAAGTTTGACGAATGGGACTTTGCCGGAGCGATAGCGCGCTCTTACGGGGTCTACCTTGAAATAAAGGAACGTTTCGCGGGGAAGATGAACGTCTACTACGGCGCGGAGCTGGGGCAGGCGCTGTACGATCTCCCGCTTACGGAGAAGATACTCGCCGAGCATGACTACGATTTCATCCTCGGTTCCTCCCACAGAACGCCGAGCTACCCTGCTCTCAACAAGATTCCCGACACCAACGCTGACAGGACGCGCTGCCTTGATGAATACTTCGAGTCGGAGCTTGCCATAGCAGAATGGGGCAAATTCTGTTCGCTGGCGCACCTTACTTTCCCGCTGAGATTCCTCACGGTGGAGATAAGGGACGGGAAGCCCGTGCCGAACGGCGCAAAGCCCTTCCGCGAGGTGGACATGAGCCGCTACGACAGCATCATCGACAAGATACTTGAAACCATCATACGGCAGGATATCGCGCTGGAGGTTAATTCCTCGGGTATACGCCACGGACTCGGCGTTCCTATGCCGGGCGGGGAGTATCTCCGCCGCTACCGCGAAAAGGGCGGCAGGCTCGTTACCGTGGGCAGCGACGCCCACTGGGAGGCGGATGTCGGCAAGGATATATCGCAGTGCCTTTCGATGATAAAGGACGCAGGCTTTTCCGAGATATGCGTGTTCAGCAGGAAACAACCGATCTTCATACCTATCTGACAGGAGGAAATATTATGAACAAGAAGTTACTTGCATTATTAAAGCAGAACGCACGGCTTTCCAATGCGGAACTTTCCGCGATGCTCGGCATTACCGAGCAGGAGGTCGCAGCAGGCATAAAGCAGCTTGAGGACGATGGCATAATCATCGGATATGCCGCGATAGTCAACGAGGAAAAGGCGGATGACAACGCCGTTACAGCCATCATCGAACTGAAGGTCACCCCCTTCAAGGACAGGGGCTTCGACGACCTCGCGCACACCATCATGCAGTATGAAGAGGTGGACAGCGTGTTCCTGCTTTCCGGCGCGAACGACCTTTCCATCACCATAACGGGCACGAGCCTGAGAAAGGTCGCTCTGTTCGTTTCGGAAAGACTTGCGGTGCTGGACGGCGTACTTTCCACCACGACGCATTTCGTCCTCAGAAGATACAAGGAAAAGAACCATGTATTCAACGAGGAGCACTCCGATGAAAGGAGTCTGGTTTCCCCGTGATAAATTACGATGAGATAATCCCGCAGAAAATACGCGATATACAGCCGTCTGGCATCAGAAAGTTCTTTGATATCGCGCAGCAGGTGGAGGGGGTAATTTCCCTGTCCGTCGGCGAGCCTGATTTCAAGACCCCGTGGGCGGCAAGAAAAGAAGCGATAACCGTTCTCGAAAAGGGCAGAACGGCATATACCGCCAATGCGGGACTTGCACAGCTCAGAACCGAGATATCCAAGTATCTCAAGAATTTCATCCGCACGGAATACGACCCGATGAGCGAGATAATCGTCACCGTCGGCGGTTCCGAGGCGCTTGACCTTGCGATGCGCGCGCTTATCCAGCCCGGCGACGAGGTGCTTGTGCCAGAGCCGAGCTTCGTGTGCTATTCCCCGATAATAACGGTTTGCGGCGGCACGCCCGTTCCGATAGTAATGACCGTTGAGGATAAATTCAGGCTACGCCCCGAAGCACTCAGGGCGGCGATAACACCCCGCACAAAGGCGCTGATAATGCCGTTCCCGAACAATCCTACGGGCTCGATAATGCGCCGCGATGATCTTGAGAAGATCGCCGAGATACTCCGCGATACCAACATCATGATAATCTCCGATGAGATATATTCCGAAATGACCTACGGCGGGGCAAAGCACGTTTCCATTGCCGAATGCGACGGTATGCGCGAGCGTACCATCGTCGTAAACGGCTTCTCCAAGACCTACGCAATGACGGGCTGGAGATTAGGCTACTGCGCAGGCCCGAAGCCTGTGATGAAGCAGATGCTGAAGCTTCACCAGTACTGCATAATGAGCAGCCCTACAGTCAGCCAGTACGCGGCGATAACCGCACTGACAAGCTGCCGCGAGGATGTCGACCATATGATCGAGGAATACGATATGCGCCGCAGATTGGTGGTAAAGGGCTTCAACGATATGGGGCTGACCTGCTTCGAGCCGGAGGGAGCGTTCTACGTTTTCCCCTGCATCAAGTCTACGGGCATGACAAGCGCCGAGTTCTGCGAAAAGCTTATTTACAGCAAAAAGGTCGCAGTGGTTCCCGGCAGCGCATTCGGCGCGAGCGGCGAGGGCTACGTCAGGGTATCCTATGCATATTCCGTACAGCACATCACAACGGCGCTGGCGAGAATACGAGAATTTATCGAGGAGATGAGCAAGTGAACGCTGGCACGCTGACGCTGTGCGCCTGCGCAAAACTCAATCTCTATCTCGATATCACCGGAAGGCGCAGCGACGGGTATCATCTGCTTGAAACAGTAATGCAGAGCGTTGACCTGTGCGATATCGTAACGGTAAGACTTAATGTCCTCGGCACTTCGGTGGGCTGTTCCGACCCGAACATTCCCGCGGGGGAGGCCAACATATGCCACAAAGCGGCGCGGGTCTTTTTTGAAAGGGCAGACGTCCGCAGCGGGGCTGATATCATGATACAAAAGCGCATACCGAGCGGCGCGGGCATGGGCGGCGGCAGCGCGGACGCTGCGGCTGTCCTTTTCGGGCTGAATGCGCTGTGCGGCTCTCCGCTGAGCGAAAGCGAGCTGCTTTCGGCGGCGGCGGAAGTCGGGGCGGATGTTCCGTTCTGCCTTGTCGGCGGGACAAAGCTTTGCCAAGGCATCGGCGAGGTGATGACGGAGCTTCCCGCGGCGCCGGACTGCTGCTTCCTTGTGGCAAAGCCGGAGCATTCCTGCCCGACGGGCGAGGCTTTTGCGCGGTATGACACCGCGGAGCTTTCCCCCCGTGGCATTCCCGAGGAATATTCGTCGGGAATGTTCCCGCACGAAAAAATGTACAACGTGTTCCGCACACTGTATAACGACGAGCGGCTGGAGCGGCTGGTCGAAAAGATGATGACGGGCGGCGCGCTCGGCGCGGAGCTTACCGGCAGCGGCTCGGCGGTTTTCGGGGTGTTCCCCGATGAGCTGACGGCGGCGCGGGCGGCCCGTAATTTTGCGGACATTTTTACAGCCGTGTGCCGTCCGACGGCATATGGCGTTAAGATAATATAGTTTGAAGAGGGAGGTTCGCTATGGTACTTGTTCAGAATCATGTCGGCAGGATAACTATTTCGCAGGAATACTTCACCGCCCTTATCGGAAGCACCGTTACAGGCTGCTTCGGCGTTGTTTCCATGAATGTTTCGGGCGCGAAGGAAACACTTGCGGCGGCGCTGCCGTTCAGAAAAAAGAAGGACAGCGAGCGCGGCGTTAGCGTGCGCATCGGAAAGGATAAGCTGGTGATCGACCTTCATATCTCGCTGATGTATGGCGTAAACATGAACGCCGTGGTGCGCTCGATAATCAACAAGGTAAGCTATACCGTCGAGCAGAGCACGGGCATTTCGGTTGAAAAGGTCAATGTTTTCGTGGATGATATCCGCGTTTGAGATTTCGAAAAAAATAGGAAGGACTATATATAAATGATACTAACAGGAAAGCTGCTGCGGGATGCAGTGATCTCGGGCGCGAACAACATTTACAACCGGCGGCAGGCAGTGGACGAGCTGAATGTATTCCCAGTTCCTGACGGTGATACGGGCACGAATATGTCTATGACGATCAAGAACGCTCTTGCAGAGCTGAAGAACACTCCTGACGGCGCGTCCGCGGGGGAGGTCGCAAAGACTGCCGCTTCTGCAATGCTGCGCGGAGCAAGGGGCAACTCCGGCGTTATCCTCTCGCTTATTTTCAGAGGGCTTTCCAAGGGGCTTGCGGGCAAGGAAACCGCAGACGCTGCGGTTCTCTCCGCAGCGCTGAAGCTTGGCGTTGACGCGGCATACAAATCCGTAATGAAGCCCACCGAGGGCACCATTCTTACGGTTGCCCGCGAGGGCTACGAAAACACCGTATCGCTTGCCGTTGAGGGAGGCGACGCGGCGATATTCCTCCGCGCATTCGTTTCCGAGGCGGAAAAATCCCTCGCCAGAACCCCCGAGCTTCTTCCCGCGCTCAAGAAAGCGGGCGTTGTGGACGCAGGAGGTAAGGGACTTATCGTTATCTTCGAGGGTATGCTGGCGGTTCTCGAGGGCGGCGGGATGATACGCTCCGAGGACGAGGTGAAGCCCTCTGCACCCGCAGCTGTGGCGGCTTCCTCCGCTTCTTCGGATGAGATAAAGTACGCATACTGCACGGAATTCATCGTAAACAAGGACAGCTCCTCCAAGGACGCCACCGCGCTGCGCGCATATCTTGAAACGATAGGCGACTGCGTTGTCGTTGTCGACGATGACGACATAATCAAGGTTCATGTTCATTCCAATCACCCCGGTAAGGCCATCGAAGAGGGTATAAAATTCGGCAGCCTTACCAAGATGAAGATCGAAAACATGAAGGAGCAGCACAACAACATCATCAAGGCGGACGAAGCGGCGCAGACAAAGAGAAAGCAGCCCGTTCCCCCCGAGAAGGAGATAGGCTTCGTGGCAGTTGCTGCGGGTGCAGGCGTTGAGGCGCTGTTCAGGGATCTCGGTGCGGACAGCATTGTGCGCGGCGGACAGACGATGAACCCTTCCACCGAGGATATACTTGAAGCGATAGGTCAGACGCCGGCGCATAATGTTTTCGTTCTGCCGAATAATAAGAACATCATCATGGCGGCGGAGCAGGCGGTTTCCCTCGCGGACAGAAACGTATGCGTTCTCCAGTCGAGAACCATTCCGCAGGGAATTTCTGCGATGATGTCCTTTGACCCGAGCGCTGATTTCAACACAAACAGAAGCGGCATGACGGAAGCCCTTGACAGGGTTGGCAGCGGTCAGATCACCTTTGCGGTTCGCGACAGCGAATACGACGGCCACAAGATAAAGCAGGGCGAGATACTCGCGATGGACAACGGCAAGATCGTTTTCACCGAGAAGGATATCACCAAGTCACTTATCAAGCTTACAAAGAAGCTTCTCACATCCTCCAGCAGCTACATCACCGTGCTGTACGGCTCGGATGTCACCGACGAGGATGCAAACGCAGCTTATGAAGCGCTCCGTGCGAAGATAAGCAGCGACATAGATATAGTTCTCGTCAACGGCGGACAGCCCGTTTACTACTACATCATCTCCGTTGAATAATGGAAATAACCTATCTTAAAGGCGTCGGGCCGAAGCGCGCGGAGCTTTATAAGAAACTCGGCATAGAAACCGTGGAGCAGCTCGTCGAGCTGTATCCGCGGGACTATATCGACTTCACCGACACCAGGGCGGTGAGCGAAACCGAGCCGAACGAGCAGTGCGCGATACGCGCGGCGGTGATGAGCAAGAAATCGCCGTTCAATGAATATGCCCGCACGGCGCTCTACAAGGCGGAGCTTTCCGACGGCACGGGGAAGATAACCGCGGTGTTCTTCAACACGAAATTTGCCTTTGAGAAGCTTGAGATCGGGCGGGAATATATTTTCTACGGAAAAATAGGCGGCGACCTTGTGCACAGGCAGATATTGTCACCGCTTTTCGTTTCTGCGGATGAAAAGGGACTGTTTCCGAAATACCCCCTTACGGCGGGGCTTACAAACAATATGATAAGCGCGAACGTAAAGACCGCGCTTACTTTTGTAAAGCGCCCTGATGAGCTTCCGCAGGAAATACGCGGGCGCTTCGGGCTGCTGTCTGCGGAGGAAGCGCTGAAAAAGATCCACTTTCCAAAGACCCGTGCGGAATATTCCGAAGCGCGCCGCAGGCTGGTTTTCGAGGAGCTGCTTACGCTGAAGCTAGGGCTTGCCATGCTGCGCGGACGCGGCAGGAATTTAAGCGGCGCGGTCATGACGGATATCAATATGGACGAGTTTTATTCGTCGCTTCCGTTCACCCCGACGGGGGCGCAGCTCCGCGCCGTCGGTGACTGCATATCCGATATGAAAAAGCTTTACCCCATGAACAGGCTGGTGCAGGGCGATGTAGGCTCGGGAAAGACCCTCGTTGCGGCGGGTGCGGCTTATTTCGCGCACAAAAACGGATTTGCGACGCTTGTTATGGTGCCGACGGAGGTGCTTGCACGGCAGCATTACGCAACATTTAATGATTTTCTCAAGCCCCTCGGCGTGCGGGTAGGATTGCTTTCGGGAAGCCTTACGCCGTCGCAGAAAAAGGCGGTGCGCGCCGCAGCGGCGGCTGGGGAGATAGACGTCCTCATAGGCACCCATGCGCTGATACAGAAGTCCTCGGAGATAAAGAAGCTGGGGCTGGTCATTGTGGACGAGCAGCACCGTTTCGGCGTGGGGCAGCGTTCCGCGCTGGCGGAGCGGGGGATAAATCCCCACATACTCGCGATGTCCGCAACGCCGATACCGCGCACCCTTGCGCTGATAATGTACGGCGACCTTGATGTTTCGATACTCAACGAAATGCCCAAGGGCAGGCTGCCGATAAAGACCTACGCGGTCGATTCGGGCTACCGTGCGCGGGTTTATGCGTTCATAAAAAAGCATATCGCGGCGGGGAAGCAGGCGTATATCATCTGTCCGCTGGTGGAAAATTCCGACGGAAAAAGTGAGAAAGCAAGCGCCATCGAATATTACGGCAGGCTGGTCGGAGGGGATTTCCGAGATATCCCGACGGGGCTGCTTTACGGCAGAATGAAGCAGGCGGACAAGGATAAGGTCATGGCGGATTTCAAGGAAAACGAGCTGAAGCTGCTGGTTTCCACAACAGTCATCGAGGTCGGGATAGACGTTCCGAATGCGGTGGTAATGCTGATAGAAAATGCAGAGCAGTTCGGGCTTTCGCAGCTTCATCAGCTCCGCGGAAGAGTAGGGCGCGGCGCGGATCAGAGTTACTGCATCCTCATGACGGACAGCAGGAGCGAGTACACCCGCGCCCGCACCGCCGCCATGGTCGAAACCGCCGACGGATACAAAATAGCGGACAAGGATCTTCAGCTTCGCGGCCCCGGCAACTTTTTCGGGCGGGAGCAGCACGGACTGCCGCCGATGAAGGTTGCCGACCTCGCGGATGACGCGGCGGTGCTGGGAGAGGTCGAGAATCTGGCGGATGAGATATTGTCGGCGGACAAAACGCTGTCGCAGTCCGAAAACGCGGGGCTTCGCAGGAATGTCGAGCGGCTTTTCGGACAGACCGCAGAGTACGGCTGGAACTGAATCTGAGAGGGACATGATATGTCGGAGATAGAATTAAAGATGGAGCGCTGGCGCTATCCGCGCTTCTTTACGGAAAATATTTCGGATGATACCGCGGTGGTGAGCGGCGACGACGCAAAGCACATTTCCGTGGTGCTTCGCATGAGAGCGGGGGATATCGTGGTGCTCTGCGACGGCAGGGGCACGGATCATCTCGCGCGGCTGGAATCCGCCGAGCGGGAGTGCTGCACATTCACCGTACTGGAGAGCACGCCGAATCTCGCGGAGCCTTCGGTGCACCTGCGGCTGTTTCAGGCGATGCCCAAGGGCGACAAGATGGAGTTCATCGTGCAGAAAGCGGTCGAATGCGGCGCGGCGGAGATAATCCCGTTTTTTTCAAAAAGATGTGTTTCCCGCCCCGACGCAAAGCAGATGGCGAAAAAGACCGAGCGCTACCGCAGAATAGCCGAGGAAGCCGCAAAGCAGTGCGGCAGGGGAATTATCCCGTCCGTCGGCGAGGTGGTGGAATTTTCCGCACTGAAAAGCATGATCTCCCCCGAAAATACGGGAATACTATTCTATGAATGCGCGCAGACCCCGCTGCGGGAAGCGGTGCCGGAGTTCAAAAAGAACATCGACATCGTTGTCGGCAGCGAGGGCGGCTTCGAGCAGAGCGAGGCACAGGCGCTGGAGCAGGCGGGATTTATCCCCGTGTCCCTCGGCAAGCGCATTCTGCGGTGCGAAACCGCACCCATTGCGGCAATATCCGTTTTGATGAATATGACAGGAAACCTGTGATTTTTTTGTCTTTTTTCACTATTTTTTGCCGCAGCTCTTGAAAAAATCATCAAAAAGGTTTATACTATAGCATATAGACTTTAAGTTTCTGTCTTTAAGGAGGATATTATCATGAAGGCATTCGGCGTTATTATGGTAGGACTTCTCGCCGTAGCGGGCGGTGTTGCGGCGGCAACATATATCACAAAGAAAAAGCTCGAGAAGGAAAACGAAGAGAACTACTATGACGACTGGGACGACGAGCTCGACGATGACGATATGGATTTCGAGTTTGACGAGGATCTTGACATCGATGACGAACCTGCAAAGGCTGACGACGCCGCTGCGGTAAAGTCCGACGACGAATTCGTTGAGGACAAGACCGACGCGGAAGAAGCAGAGGACGAAAAGCTCTGATCCTGCGGCATTTTGTAAAAATGGAATGCGGTGGTGTCGGTATGGACGGCGGCGGTTTATGACTGCCGAGCGGCTGCCGATGCCTGACCGCATTTTTTTCGCGCGTACCGCATATACATTAGAGAGAAAGCGGACGTGCTGTTCCGACAAGGAGATGACAACAATGAAGAAGTTAATGGCTATTTTTGCTGCGGCTGCGGTTTGTATCGCGCTTGCGGGCTGCTCGGGAGAAAAGGACAGCGGCGGCACCGGGCTTGACAGCAGCAGTGTGAGCGACTCGTCGGTTTCCGATGATTCCGTATCCGAAAGCGCAGAGGATGTCGTCGGTGACGTGAATTCCGGGGACAGCGAAGTTTCGGAGAAAATATCATCCGAAACCGAGCAGACCTCTCAGGCGGAGGAGGAATCGCAGACCTCCGAGGAGCAGCCTGCGGATACGAATTATTCCGCGCTGATGTCTGCATTCTCAAACACATATCTCGGGCTTCCTTCGGCGGACAAGGTGTATATCTTCTCCGACAACGGGCTCAGCACCGAAATAAACGGCAGGACATATTACGGCGTAGGCTGCTACGATGAATTTGATGGCACGCTGTACTATATGTGCGATTTCTACGTTTCCGCAGACGGCAGCGAGGTTTTCAGGCGATACGAGCAGGATGACAGGTACGTCCTGCTTCCCGAGGAGCAGGGCTACGCAAGGCTCGATCCCACCCGCCAGACCCCCGAGGATATCTTCGCGGCGGCGGACGGGCTTTATATGATGTTCAGCCCGAATTCCAACAGCACCGTAGGCGGTTATGACGAAAGCAGCCCCGTTGAGTTCAACGGCGCAGTGTATTATCCTGTAACGAACGAGCTGCTGAATACCAAGCTGAAGCTTATGGACGCGCTTACGAAGTATTTCACGACGGACATCGTAAACTCGCTGATGGACACGAACAAGTTCACCGACATCGATGGCGCGTTGTATGTAAAAAACGTAAGCGGTTCCGCCGCAGACCCGAATTATTCCGGCACGGAGTATGAGCTCACGACCCTCACCGAGGACACGGCGGTGTTCACGCGGTACGATACATATAACTACGAAGCCGGCGAAACCTCCGAGGTGGAGCGCGAGTACATCGCAAAAAAGGAAAATGGGGTATGGAGATTTACCGTTTTCCCGACAACGTGGTAAAAATTCGCGTTTACCCCCTTGCAATAATCAATAAAGTATGATATAATAATGATAGTACGGTTAATCCGCAATACATAATCACAAGAAAGAGGTGTTCCTTTTGAAGCACATCACAACCATCAACAAGGCTAACCTGAAGGCTACCGCTGCCAAGGGCGGCTGCGGTAAGTGCCAGTCTTCCTGCCAGTCCGCATGTAAGACTTCCTGCACAGTAGCTAACCAGAAGTGCGAGGCAGTTAAGTAATTTTCTGTCCGCCGCACAGACTTTATGTCCGTGCATTTTTGAAAAGCAATTTTGGGCGGGTCGCATACTCGCCCAAAATTTTGTGTGTAAAAAATAAAGCGGCGTCATATGAATTGCGGATGGATTTTTTATCCGCAATCCGGCGCTGCCAGAGATACCGCGGGTATAAATCCCGCGCAAAACTCCGAACGAGATGAAAGGATAACTGATGATACATAAGTTCAAACAGCTCGGGTACAATATCGTGCTCGATGTAAACAGCAACGGCGTGCACGTCGTTGACGACTGCGCGTATGATATGCTGGACTGCGTTGACGCCCCCATGGCGGAGGAATGTCCCGCCGACCTGCCCGCAAAGCTTTCCGGGTACCCCGAGCAGGATGTGCGCGACACCTACGCGGAGCTTTATCAGCTCTGGAAGGACGGCGCGCTCTTCGCGGAGGACGATTACGAGAAGTATTCCAACACCATGGTAAAGAGCCCCGTAAAGTCCATGTGCCTCAACGTTTCGCACGACTGCAACCTGCGCTGCGAATACTGCTTCGCGCAGACCGGCGATTTCGGCGGCGAGCGCTGCATAATGACTCCCGAAACCGGCAGAAAGGCTATCGACTTCCTTATTGCAAATTCGGGCAACCGCGAGAATATCGAGCTGGATTTCTTCGGCGGCGAGCCGCTGATGGCATGGAACACCGTTGTTGAAACCGTGAACTATGCGCGTTCCATCGAAAAGCAGCACGGAAAGAACTTCCGCTTTACAATAACAACGAACGGCGTTCTGCTTTCGGATGATAAGATAGAATACATCAACCGCGAGATGAGCAACTGCGTTCTCTCCCTCGACGGCAGGCGCGAGGTTACGGACCGCATCAGAAAGACCCTCAACGGAAAGAGCGCGTACGACGTTATTGTTCCCAAGTTCCAGAAGCTGGTGCAGAACCGCGGCGATAAGGATTACTATGTCCGCGCGACATTCACAAAGTACAATCTTGATTTCACCGAAGATGTGCTGCATATGCGCGACCTCGGCTTCGAGCAGCTTTCCGCAGAGCCTGTTGTTACCGACCTTAACGAACCATACGCCATCACAATGAATGACCTGCCCCGCGTATTCTCGGAGTACGACCGCCTTTGCGAGGTAATGGCGAACCGCACCGAAAACAAGTTTAACTTCTTCCACTTCATGGTGGACCTCGATCAGGGTCCCTGCGCGATAAAGCGCCTGCGCGGCTGCGGCTGCGGCAACGACTATGTTGCTGTTGACCCCCACGGCGACATCTACCCCTGTCACCAGTTTGTAGGAATAGAGCAGTGGAAAATGGGCAACCTATATGATGGTACATTCAACGACGACATCAAGAGCTACTTTGCAAAAACTCATGTTTACAGCAAGGAAGGCTGCCGCGACTGCTGGGCGAAGTTCTTCTGCTCCGGCGGCTGCAACGCAAACAGCTTTATTTACGAGGGCGACGTTCACAAGCCGCACAGGCTCTCCTGCGAAATGCAGAAGAAGCGCCTTGAATGCGCGCTGGCGCTGGCGGCGGACAGAGCAGCCAAGGGTTAATTTCGTGAAAGCATGGTGTGAAATATTTCCTCTTAATAAACCACATTTTTTAATATGTTGTTCAAATTCGTTTCACATCAATAACACAAAGGGTATTTATAATATAACCATAACGAACGGAAAAAGCGGATGCCCTTCATAAAGCGGCGGCTCCGCCGACATCGCGAAAGGGATGTATTATATGAACGACTTCAACGAAACCAACAATATTCAGACTTTCTCCACCGAGAATGACTATAACGGTATGAATGGCATGAACGGCGCGGCTCCTGCGCCGAAGGCTCCCAAGAACAAAAAGAAGCACGGCATTATGAAGGTAGTTGCCATGATAGCTGCTGTTGCGATCGTCGGCGGCGGCGCGGGCTTCGGCGGCGCCTATCTTGCGGGACGCGGAGCGCTCGTCAGCGGCACGACAGACAGCACGGTGCCTTCTACGGTAATTTCGGACAGTTCCGTTTCCTCCGACCTTGAGAGCACTCCCACGCTCAATGATCTTCAGTCCGGCGCGGTCAGAAAGGAACTTGATGGCGTTGAATACAACTCCGACGGATCTTTTAAGTACACCCGCGACCTTGTATCCTCCGTGCGCGACAGCATCGTGTACATTGAGGTATATGTAAATTACAGGGGCGAGAAAACGCTTTACGGCGCGGGCAGCGGCATCATCATTTCCTCCGACGGATACATTGTTACAAATGCGCACGTTACGGATGATATGGACAGCTACACCGTAAGCGTAACGACCACCGACCCCGAAACTGGCACAGGCGTTGTAAACAAGTACGACGCTACGCTTGTCGGCAGCGACACCGATACCGACCTTTCGGTACTGAAAATCGACGCAACAGGGCTTCAGGCAGCTGTGCTGGGCGATTCTGATAAGATGAGCCTCGGCGACGATGTTGTTGTCATCGGCAACCCGCTGGGACTTGAAACATCCGTTACAAAGGGCGTTGTTTCGGGTCTTAACAGACAGGTATCCTCCAACGAGCGTTCGCTTTCTTCCATACAGACGGATGCGGCGATAAACGAAGGTAACTCAGGCGGCGCGATGTTCAATATGTACGGCGAGGTTATCGGCGTTGTAAACGAGAAGCTTGTAAACAACTATGCTGAAAACGTCGGCTTTGCAATAACAATCAACGAAGCTAAGACAGTTGTAAACGACCTTATCTCCAAGGGCTATGTGACCGGCAGACCCATCCTCGGCATAACCTGCCTGCAGGTTTCCGAGTATGTCGGCGCAATTCAGGGCATGACCCCCGGCCTGTATATCACTGATATCGACCAGAGCCTGCCCATTGCAAAGAGCGGCCTTGTAGTCGGCGATACCATCACCGCGATAGACGGAACATCCGTAACATCCACTGCGGAGGTATCCACAATCCTCAATGGCAAGAAGCCAGGCGACACTGTTACTGCAACGGTAGCAAGGTCTGATGAATTCGGCAGAACAAAGAGCATTGATATTGATATCGTCCTTGCTGAATTCAGCGGTTCGTGATTATTTCGGAACTCCATAAGAAATCCTCTTAAATAAAGGAGCCGCCGCAGATAACTCTGCGGCGGCTTCAGCTTGTCGAAAAACCTTTAAAATTTCCGCGTAGCGTATTGGTTTTCGCTTCCTTTTGACACAAAAGGAAGCGGGGGTTGTGGGGGCAGAGCCCCCGCCACTCCGCACGCAGTGCGGTTTTACGGCTTCAAAGGCGCTAAAGGGGTGTGGGGGAAAACAAGAGTTTTCCCCCACAGTCTATTGCAAATTTTCTGCCGTTTTGACTTTTTTCGACAGACTGGAGCCGCCGCAGATAACTCTGCGGCGGCTTTTTATGTTGAATTGTTGAATTTACTGCTGCTCGGAATTTGTTGTTTCGGCGGGCTTTTCCTCGGGGATATTCACCTTTGCGGAGGAAACGTTGTCGGGCACGCTGTTCATTCCGCCCGCAATGGCCTTGCCGGTCACGAAAGAATTGACCATGCTCCTGAGGTCTATTCCAAGTCCGTCCAGCAGACCCGAAGAAGCCTGCGTGGTTGCTTCTGTGATGTCCTTTACCAGCTTCGAGGTATTGCCGTCGCCGTACATTGTGATCTTGTCGACATTGCCCAGCGGCTTTGCAATGGCTTCTGCAACTGCGGGCATCTGCTCGAAGTACATCTGAAGTACAGCGGCTTCCTGCATCTTCTGCATTGCCAGCGCCTTCTTGTCAAGACCCTCGGCTTCCGCAAGAGCCTTCGCACGGACTGCTTCCGCTTCCGCAAGACCCTTTGCGCGGATACCCTCCGCTTCCTGCTCTGCGGCGAAGCGTGCTGCTTCGGCGCGTGCCTTTTCTGCGGCGGCTTCGTTCTGCGCGGTCACAAGTATCGCGGCAGCTTCGTTCTTCTTTATTTCAAGTTCCGCTTCCGCATTCTGGATGTCCTCGTACTTCTTCGCTTCGGCGTTACGCTGTGTAGCGTACAGCTCGGCGTCCGCCTGCTGCTGTGCGGCGTACTTCTTCGCTTCGGCGGTTTTCTTTACCTCCGCTTCGAGGGCGCGTTCCTTTATCTCGGCTTCCTTTGCCTTGATCTCGACTTCCTTTGCCTGCTTTGCGAGGTTAGCGTTCGCGGTAGTAATTTCAATGGTCTTGCGCTGCTCTTCCTGCTGGATGGTGTAGGCGGCGTCTGCTTCCGCCTGCTTGATATCAGCGGCGCGCTTCAGTTCTGCCTGCTTGATGGCAAGCTCGTTCTGGCGCTCCGCAATGGCGGTTTCGGAGTCTACCCTTGCGTCATTCGCCTTGCGGTTTGCTTCAGCTTGAGCTATCTTGATGTCGCGCTCTGCTTCTGCCTTGGATATCGCAGCTTTTTTCTTGATCTGCATGGTGTTGTCGATACCCATATCGTTGATGATGCCGTTGTCGTCCACGAAATTCTGAACGTTGAACGAAACTATCTCAAGACCCATCGCGCGGAGGTCGGGGTCTGCGTTCTGCTTTACCTTATCTGCGAATGCCTGACGGTTGCTTACCATTTCTTCAAGGCGCATCTGACCGACGATCTCACGCATATTACCCTCAAGTACCTCGCGGGCTACCTGAGTTATGTACTGAACGTTCCTGTTAAGGAAGTTCTGCTGTGCGCGGGCGATGGTATCGGGGTCGGGGGAGATCTTTACGTTTACGTTGGCGTCAACGGAAATGTTGATGTAGTCCGCTGTGGGAACAGCCTGCGCGGTCTTGACATCAACAGACATCAGCGCCAGTTCGAGCACGTCGCAGCGCTCGAAAAACGGGAGCTTTACGCTCGCCTTACCGATAACGACCTTTGCTCTTCGGCGCAGACCGCTGATGATGTACGCCTTGTCGGGCGGAGCCTTGCGGTATCCCGCGGCGAACATGATGATTATCACGATAACGATTATCGCGATAGGATAAACATAGGGAGGGATCGTAAATGGCATGGATGTGTCCTTTCTTTACAGCTTTTGTGATATCTCAAGCGCACGGCTGTACGCCTTTTCGAGCGATTCGAAATCGGAGCGGTATTCGTCGGTTTTGCCTGCGCGGAGGTTTCCGACTATCTTGTTTGCGGGGCTGAAAACGTTGTTAAGGCCTATGTTTCCCGAAAGGCCCTTCAGTGCGTGAGCCTTGTGCTCTATCTCGGTGAGGTCGCCGCTTTCCACCGCGGCTCTGAGTTCCTTTACAACGCCGTCTGCGGCGCCGAAGAACTTTTTAAAATACCTCAGAAACATATCCTCGCTGTCCATGAATCTGGATATCATCTCGCCGCAGTCAAGACCTACCCCGGCAAGTTCTGCGCGGATCTCTTCATTTATCATGGTATTCACTCCTTTACAATAATATTTCTCCGCTTTTATTTTACCATTACCTCGCTTTTACGTCAAGGTGTGCATAAAAATTTGTATATATAGACAATTTTAATATCTGCTTTTGGTTTTATTAAAGTAAATATAATCCATTATATCCATAACGAAACATTCTGAAATTTGCGCAATATATCCAACAGGTATTGACTTTTAAAGGATAAAGCTGTACAATATAAATATACGTTCTCATTTTGTGAAAACGTTATCATTGACACTGAAAGGATATTTTTATATGACAGCATTCAAGACTGCGCGGATATTCAGCAATGGAATGGTATTGCAGCGCGGGAAAAATATAAACATTTTTGGTGAGGGACAGGATGGAACTCATATCACCGTGGAACTCCTCGGAAAGAAAGCGGGATGCACCGTAAAGGACGGAAAGTGGCTCGCAGTGCTCCCCCCGATGGAGGCCTGCACGGGCGCGGAACTTACCGTAAGCGACGGAAAGGACACCGTGCGCTTTACGGACATAGCCCTCGGCGAGGTATGGCTGGCGGGCGGTCAGTCCAACATGGAATATGAGCTGCGCAACTGCACCGGCGGCAGGGATCACCTCGAAAATGACAAGAACGTAAATGTAAGATTTTACTACACACAGAAAAAGACCATCCTCGACGAAGATTTCTTCGAGTGCGAGGAAAAAATGGGTTGGCAGAGCTTCGACAACAGGGAAAGCGCGCAGTACTGGAGCGCCGTCGGGTATTTCTTCGCAAAGGAGCTTTCGGAAAAGCTCGGCGTTACTGTGGGAGTTATCGGCTGCAACTGGGGCGGCACCTCCGCCAGCGCATGGATGAGCAGAAAATATGCACAGGGCGAAACTTCCGTTTATTTCGACGAATACGACGCGGCGATGTCCGCCACGACCCCCGAGCAGGCTATCAGGGACTACCGCGAGTATCAGGCATACCACGCTGCATGGGAGAAAAAGAGCGCGGAATACTACACCACCGTGGAAAATCCCACATGGGACGGCTGCCTTGAATACTGCGGCGAGAACAAGTACCCCGGCCCTCCCGCTCCCGTAAATCCCATGAGTCCCGGCGTGCTTCACGAAAGCATGATAATGCGCGTGTGCCCCTACACCCTCGCGGGATTTATCTATTACCAGGGCGAGAGCGACGACCATCGTCCCGAGATGTACTACACGCTGTTCACGCAGCTTATCAGAAACTGGCGCGAGGACTGGCACGACGACGAGCTTCCGTTCATCTGCGCGCAGCTTCCCATGCACCGCTATTCCGCCGACGAGGACAGAAAGAACTGGTGCCTTATCCGCGAGGCGCAGATGCGCGCATTCAATACCGTAAAGAACATGGGAATCGCCGTGCTGATAGACTGCGGCGAATTCAACGAAATACATCCCAAGGACAAAGCTCCCGTGGGACACCGTTTCGCGCTTCAGGCGCTGGATAAATTCTACGGCGGCTGCGACGGCGCGAATGCTCCCGTGATAGCTTCGGCGGTATGGGGCGAAAATGGCGCCGAGCTTTCTTTTAAGAACGCCGAGGGCGGATTTGTTGTGAACGGCGGCGCGGACGGCTTTGAGATATGCGGCGCAGACGGCGAGTATGTCCCCGCAAAGGCGGAAATAAACGGCGAAAGGATAACCGTTTCCGCGGATAATATAACCGAACCCCGCGGGGTAAGATATCTCTGGACAAACTACGGCGAGGTGCATATTTACGGCAGAAAGGGTCTGCCGCTGGCACCGTTCCGCATTACTATAGAATAATCGGCACAGAGAACAGAAAAGGAGAATAAATTATGATTGCACTCATAACAGGCGCAAGCTCGGGCATAGGGCGCGACATCGCGCGCTCGCTTGCAAAGCATGGAATAAATGTTATCATCACGGCGCGCCGCCGCGACAGACTGGCGGAGCTCAAGGAAGAGCTGACAACGGAATACGGCGTGAAAGTAATGTGCATTTCCGCCGACCTTTCCGATGAAAAACAGTGTATAAAGCTTTATAACACAGTTAAGAAATACAACATTGACATTCTTATAAACAACGCGGGCTTCGGCGTTTTCGGAAAATTCTGCGACACCGACCTCGAAAGCGAGCTTGGTATGCTGAATGTTAACGTCCGCGCATTCCATATCCTGTTCAAGCTTTTCCTGAAGGATTTCAGGGAGCGCGGCTGCGGATACATCCTCAACACCGCAAGCGCGGCGGGATTTCTTCCCGGCCCTTACTTCTCGTCTTATTATGCAAGCAAGGCGTATGTTGTCCGTATGACGCAGGCTGTGGCGGAGGAGCTTCGCTCCGAGGGCAGCGGAGTGCACGTTTCCATGCTGTGCCCCGGCCCTGTTGCAACGGAGTTTGAGGAGAGAGCGCGCGTTAAATTCGCGATACCTGCGGTTTCTTCCGCAAGGCTTGCGGAAAAGGCTGTCCGCGATATGTTCGGCGGAGAGCTTATGATATGCAGTGACCCCGTTTCAAAGGCGGTGCTGTATGCTTCAAAGCTGGTGCCCGACTGCCTGCTTGCCTTTGGTGCAAGGCTGTCGCAGTCCTCTAGAAAAACCTTTTAAGGAGCAGATATGCCATCACAGACCGAAATAACCGTCCGCTATGCGGAAACCGACTGCATGGGCGTTGTGCACCATGCGGTGTATCCCATCTGGTATGAGATAGCCCGCACGGACTATATCAAGTCTGCGGGGATGAGCTACGCGGACATGGAGCGCGCGGGGGTAATGCTGCCGGTTACGGGCATATCCTGCCGCTACCGCCTGCCCGCGAAATACGACGATACGCTTGTTATAACCGCAAAAATAACGCGGCTGACACCTGCGCGGATAGAGTTCTCTTATACCGTGACAAAAAAGGGAGAAAGCGCCGTACTTGCCGAGGGGACAAGCTCCCACGGCTTTGTTGATGCGAAAACATTCCGCCCGCTGAATTTCAAGAAAGAAATGCCCGGGCTGTTTGCGAAAATGGAGCAGTGCGCGGCGGCAGACAGCGCGTAATAAACGAACACCCGCCAAAAGTGCGGGAACACATCTTTCGGAGAAATAACATATGAAGCGTTTTATTATCCTTGCCGTACTGGCGGTCATCGGGGCGGTCTCGGCGTTTATAATTATAAAGCACCCCTATCAGCCGATGGAGGTGACGGCGCAGCCCACCGAGGACGGCGGCGTTGAGATAGTCCACGTTACGAGCGGCACAACTTCTTCCGCGGAACCCGAGGACGAAGAAAATGACAAAGATAAGCACGAGCTTTCGGTGACATATTCGCTGCCGTCGACTTTCTATGATGAGAACATATCCGTGGAGCTTTTCGCGGACGACGGCGCGGAGATATATTTCACCCTCGACGGAAGCGACCCCGACGCGTCCTCCGACCGCTATAACGGCGCGATAGAGATAAACGCGGGCACAGACACCTCGGCGGTGACGATAAAGGCTGTCGCGGTCAGGGACGGCGAGGTTTCGGATATTTTCACGAGAAGCTATGTCGTCGGGCAGAATGTGCGCGAGCGCTTCAGCGAGGACACGCTGATATTCGTGCTTTCCACCGACCCGTACAATCTCTACGACTATGAATACGGAATTGCCGTCTCGGGCAAGATCTACGATGATTATGTCAAGGAGCACCCGGGGGAGGAGATACCGTATAACGCCCCCGGCAACTACTATATGTCCGGCAGGGAAGCCGAGCGCGATATTTATGTTGAAGTGTTTGAAAGCACGGGAAACAAGGTCATTTCGCAGGCGGCGGGCGTGCGCCTTTCGGGCGGATATTCCCGCGTGGTCGACCAGAAATCACTGCGGCTTATTGCCCGCAAGGAATACGACCCCGACAACGGAAAGTTCAAGTACGCGTTTTTCCGGGACGCGGTAGACTGCAACGGCGAACCTATCAGCGAGTTTGACAGGGTAGTGCTTCGCAACGGCGCAAACGACCGCGAATTTGCGGGCGTACGCGATGAGCTTTCGCAGCAGCTTGCGCGGGATTACGGTTATCAGGCTACCCAGTGCACCACCCCCGCTGCTGTTTTCTTAAACGGCGAATACTACGGCTTCTCATGGCTCCACGAGAACTACAACGAGGACTACCTTGAAAGCCATTTCGGCGGCAACAAGGAACAGTACGAAATAGTAAGCAACACAGAAATTCCAGAAGAGGGCACCGAGCGCGGCCTTGGCGATTATGCAAAGGTGGTCGAGTATTTCGACAAGGATCTCACCAACGACAAGACATTTGCGGAATTCTGCGAACTTGTGGATATAAAGAATTTCATGCAGTATTATGCGATGCAGATATTCATATCCAACAAGGACTGGCCGGGCAACAACTACAAGGCTTTCCGCTATTACCCCGAGGACGGTGAGGAGATCACCTCCGAGTATATGGACGGAAAGTGGCGCTACCTCTTCTTTGACGCGGAGTATGCATGGGGACTGTACGGCGAGGGTTTCCGACTTAACACCCTTTCCGACCTGCTGGACGGCACGCATATGAGCGGCGAGAGCCGCGCGCTTATCGCGCTGCTTCAGCGGGAGGATATGCGTGAACTTCTGGCGGATACGCTGTGCGACGTCATGTCCGACGCATTCAGCACCGAAAATATTCTTGAAACGCTGGACGAACTTATTGAAAAAAGCGACAACGAGCAGATGTACGCCCTCCGCAAGGGAATAACGAGCACATGGGCGAATGAGTGGACCTTTGCGGACAGCAGGGATCAGATACGAAAGTTTGCCGAGCGCCGTGAAACGGTGCTTCGCAGATTTATCGCAAAGGATCTTGATATCGCAGAGGATACCTACGACGTTTCCGTTACGGGAGCGGTGGGCGCGGAGGCTCACCTCGGCTCGCAGAGCACCGTCGGCAGCGTTGTTTTCGGCAGCTACTACACCGCCTACGGAGTTGAGATAAGCGCGGAAGCATTCGAGGGCTACCGCATTGTAAAATGGGAGATAAACGGCGCCGACTATACCGACGCGACAGTCAGAATTACCGCAGACATGGCGCAGGACGGCAGGGTTTCCGCAAGGCTTGTGGTGGAAAAGGAAGAACTCCACGGCGTCCCGCTGAAAATAAGCGCGATATCCACCGACAAGAAAGCGGGGTGGATAAAGCTGCTCAATCCGAATGCCGAGGAGGTCACGGTAAAGGGGCTGTATCTCTCCGATGACCCCGAAAAGCCCGACCGCTTCGCTCTCCCAGAAGTCACGATAGGCGCGGGAGAAGAGCTTGTCGTGATGATGAAGAACAACAAAACCACCGACGCATTATTACAGATACAGGCTAATTTCTCGCTGAAAAAGGGAGAAACGCTGATCCTCTCCGACAAGGACGGAAACATTCTGCGCAGCATTGAAATACCCAACATCCCCGAGGGCAGCGTATATATGCTGCGGTCGGACGGAAAATACTACATAAAATGAGCTTCGGCGCGCTGAAATACGGCGCGCCATTGATTTTCTCTATTGCTTTTTGCGGCGGAATGTGTTATACTTTTAACAGATGATTATTTACGGAAAGGACTGACTGAATGGTAACAGGAGTATCCACCGCGTCGCTTTATCCCCTCCATGTCGAGGACGCTTTCGCAGAACTTGCGCGGCTGGGCGTAAAGTCGGCGGAGGTTTTCGCAAACAGCACCTGCGAAGCGGGCGAACCGTATATCTCCATGATAAAGCGTATGTGCGAGGAAAACTGCATGAACGTAACGTCGTTTCATCCGTTCTCATCGCCGATGGAGAGCGTGTTTCTGTTTTCAACCTACGACCGCCGCATTGAAGAGATGATGGCGCTGTATCGTTCGTTTTTCGGCAGCATGAATACCCTCGGCGCAAAGATATTCGTGCTCCACGGCGCGATACTCAGCAGCAAGTGCCCCGTATCGCACTACCTGAAGCAGTTCAGAATGCTTTCCGAAGCGGGGCGGGAGTACGGCATAACCGTTGCGCAGGAAAACGTCTGCTACTGCATGAGCGGCAAGCTGGAGTTCCTTAAAATGATGAAGCGGGAGCTGGGAGATCATGCAAAATTTGTTCTCGATCTCAAGCAGGCACGCCGCAGCGGGGAAGACCCTTTCGAGTATGTCGAGGCGCTGGGGCAGAGCATAATTCACTGCCATGTAAGCGACTGCGACGACGGTCACGACTGCCTGCCGATAGGCGAGGGCAAGTTTGATTTCAGAAAATTCGCGCGCAGGCTCGCGGATAAAGGATACGACGGCGCGTATATCGTGGAGCTGTACCGCGACAACTACGGCGGTTTTGAGGTGCTGAAGCAGTCCGTCGAACGCATGGCGGAGTACATCGGACTATGAAAAAACAAAACGACATCAAAAAAGCTCCCCGCAACCGCACGATAGACACCGAGCTGTGCGACGGCGGGGAGTATCTCCGCCGCTGCATAAGGCAGGACGGAATGCCGCTTCCTGCGGAAAAAATAACGGACGGCATTATCGTCGGCGACGCATTTGAAACACTGCCGATGCTGCCCGAAAAATGTGCGGATCTTATCATCGCCGACCCGCCGTACAATCTCACAAAAGATTACAACGGCAGCAGGTTTTCAAAGCGCTCCGCCGCGGAGTACGAGGAATATACCCGCCGCTGGCTGTCGCTGGTGAAGCCCCTGCTGAAGGACGGCGGCACGATATACGTCTGCTGCGACTGGGAATCCAGCCTGATAATCGGGCGGGTGCTCGGTGAGTTCTTTACGGTGCGTAACCGCATAACATGGCAGCGAGAAAAAGGCCGCGGCGCAGGCGCAAACTGGAAGAACGGCATGGAGGATATATGGTTTGCGACGAACGGCGCGGGGTACACATTTAATCTTGAAGCAGTGAAGCAGCGCCGCAGGGTCATGGCGCCGTACCGCGCGGGCGGAGAGCCCAAGGACTGGCAGCAGACCGACGGCGGAAAGTTCCGCGACACCTGCCCGTCGAATTTCTGGGATGATATCACGATACCGTTCTGGTCCATGCCCGAAAACACCGCGCACCCCACGCAGAAGCCCGAAAAGCTCTGCGCGAAGCTAATCCTTGCAAGCTCGAACGAGGGCGATGTTGTGCTGGATCCGTTCTGCGGTTCGGGCACCACGGCGGTGACGGCGAAGAAACTCGGGCGGCATTATATCGGCATCGAGTTGGAGAAGCGCTTTTGCATATGGGCGCAGCAGCGGCTGGAGCTTGCGGAAACGGATAAGTCGATACAGGGGTATTCCGACGGTATCTTCTGGGAGAGAAATACGTTCTCAAAACAAAAATAAAACTCCTTTTCGGGAGCGTTTAAGGCGGCATTGTGCAAAATCAAATGTGCGGTGCCGTGTTTTATTTCGTAAGTATCTTGTTCAGCGGTTTTCTGAGCGGCTTCGAGAAGAATTTCACCATGAAGCCCGTGCACAGCGCGGAGATTATCGTGCCCTCGCGGGTGCCGACTATCGTAAAATTAAAGAATATAAGCGAAAGCACCACGGCAATTACTACGCAGCTTACATCGAAAAATACCTTTACTGTGCCGAATTCCTTGTGTATTGTATCAGAGAGCGCCTTTACAAACGCCTCGCCGGAGTTCATTATAACATTCGCGATGACAGACAGCGAAATTCCGAAGCTCAGAATAACTGTACCGATGATTATCATAGCAAGCCTTGCGGGATAAAAATCGGTCTGAAACGGCGAAACCAGCGCCATGCAGATATCCGTGAACCATCCGAAAACAAACGACAGCGGAAGCTGCAAAAGCTGTATCCACTGAAATTTCTTCCTTCTGTCGGCGTTTTGCCGAAAATATTTCGGGAGGATTATCCCCCGAAATATATATTATAGTACATTTCCGCGAGGTTGTCAATGCGGAGGGATAATGCATTAAAAAGAGGACATTATCATGAGAATTTTCGGAACATCCACATCAAACGAGCTCCAGTTCTTTTCCTGCGGAAATCTGCGCAGCGCGGAGGGATTTGTCCATCAGCGCCGCGTACTTAACTGCTGCGTGCTTATCTATGTCCTCGATGGGGAGCTGCACATCGGAAACGCCTTCGCAGGGCATACCGTGCGGCGCGGGGAGTACATCCTGCTGAACGCGGGGGAGGAGCATTTCGGAACCTCGCCGTCACAGGGGCAGCTTTCGTATCTGTGGGCGCATTTCGGATTCGGCGAGCCGTTCTCCGCCGCGGAGGACAGCGCCACCGAAAACAGCAGATACATCATCCCCGAGCATTCCGGGGCGCGGTCGGAGAGGATAGGTGCGCTGTTCCGCCAGTTGTGCGATATATCCCGCCGAGGCGGACTGTATACGCCGAAAATGCCGCTGTGCGCGATGGATATGCTGCTGATGGAGATAACGCAGGAATACCACGAGCGCAGCTTCGGCAGGGAATATTCCCCGCTTATTGCGGCGGTGTGCGGGTATATCCGCAGCGAGTGCCACAAGGATATCACAACGGCGGAGCTTGCGGAAAAATTCCACTACAACGCGGAGTATCTCGCGGCGGTTTTCAAGCGGGAAACCGGCGTCACCGTCGCGAAATATCTCAATCGCAGCAGAATAGAGCTTTCAAAGCGGCTTCTTTCCTCGGGAAATGTAAGCATAAAAGAAACCGCATTTTCATGCGGTTTCAGTGATGAAAAATATTATATGCGGCTATTCAGGCAGTACGAGGGTATGACCCCGCTGGAATACAAGCGTTCCGTTACTGCTTTTTCGTGAAATAAACCGTGTAAGCTTCGTCGGTAATTTCGTACAGCGGGCGGAAAACAATGTTCTCGCGCTGGTTGCGTGTAACGTAGGTGTTCTGACGCCACGGGAAAGTTCCGTAGGTGTGCTCGGTGCGGCGGATAAGGAAGTTTTTGCCCTCTAGACCGCTGTCCTTGTCGGTGAGTCCTGCGAGGACGATGGGTCCGTCCACCATAGCGGTAAGCTCGGGCATATCTGCAAGGTGCTCTTCAACTACCTCGGAGGGGAAGTATATCTGAATTTCGTCCTTGACCCATTCTGCGGTTATATCAAGGCGTCCGTCGGTAACTTCGGGCGTTATTTTTTTGCCGTTTACTTCAACGTCGGGGGCGCCCTTTACCCATGCGGGAACGCGGAAGGATATCGTGAACTTCGCGGGGGCGGAGGTTTCGATGTTGAACTTAAGCAGCCATCGGGACATCTGTCCGTTGTCGCTCTCGTCGAAGAACGCCTGCTCGTTGTAGTATTTCATGCCTGTCGTCTGAGTTACCTTTACGTCCGCGCCGCCCTGCTTGAAGCTGATCTCCGAGGGGATGTACTGGCTTATGAACAGGTCGTTTTCGCCGATGTAGTAGATAAGCTCGGGGTAAATTGCCTGCGCCTGCACCATCGTTCCGTGGCAGCACCAGAAGTCGTGGGTCTTGCTGCCCCACTTCTTTTTGCTTCCCGCCGCGAGCGGGAGGAAGTATGTCGGCATACCCGTGCAGCAGTTCTGCTGTGCGAGGAATCCGTTGTAAAGGCAGCGCTCAATGTAGTCGGCGTATTCCGTCTTGCCTGTCCATCTGAAGAGGCAGTCAGCCGTGCGCACCATGTTGTAAACCGTGCAGAATTCCTGGTCGTTAGCGCCGATGAACTGACCCTGCATAAAGGGAGGAACCCAGAATTCGCCTGCATTCTGTCCGCCGGTGCTGTAGTATCCGCGGTCGGTAACAGCGTCTTTCCAGAATATTTTGACAATTTTGCGCCACTTTTCATCGCCGCTTATTTCGTACATTTTCGCAGCGCCATGAATGAGCGGGATGCTTGCATTCGCGTGGCAGTTGGAAAGTCCGTCGCCGCCGTCGAGCAGCGTTCTGAAAAGCCATGCGTCGGAGTAGCGGTCGGCGAGGGTCTTGTATTTTTCGTCGTGAGTTATCTCATACAGCAGCGCCCATACCTCAAGCATACCGCCCTCTTCGCCTTTGTATATCGCGTAGGGAGCGCGGCGGAGCATTTCATCCGTCCATCGGATGTACCAATCGGCGAGATGGCTCATTACATCGAGAGCCTGCTCGTTGCCGGCGTACATATACGCGTGGGTAAGGCCAAGAATGGTCTTGTGCATGGTGTACTGCGGAGACCATACATAATCTCCGTTTGCGAGCTTTTCAAAGTATTTCTCGGGGATGGAGCCGACCCACTCGCCGCCGTTGAGTTTCTGGCAGCGGGCAAGTTCGGAAATGATCTTGTCAAGCTTTACTTTAAGTTCTGCGTCGCCGTCAAAGCGGATGTAGTGAGCCGCTGCGGACAGCCAGTGACCGAGGAAGTGTCCGCGGAGCTGGCAGTTGGGAGCCTCCCAGCCCCAGTGGAGCTTCGCGTTTGCGGGGTCGTCAACGACCTGTAATCCCGGCAGGATTATTCCCGCTTCGAGGTAGAAATTCTGAAGCAGGCAGGTGCTGTCAAGTTCAAGAAGATAGTTGCGGTTGAGGTCCATTCTCTCGCGGAAAAGTCCGGGAAGAACGGTGACTTTATTGTTGAATGCGGTTTTTAACATATTTTTTTCCTCCGTTGAAAAATTTATCTGTTGATATGATTATAGCAGATTTGCACAAAACTGTCGGTAGACAAAAACCGATATATGGTCGGTGCATTCCGTTATGTTTTTCTGAATTTACTCCTTGACAGTGCTTTTCCTGCGATGTATAATATAAGAAAACCCTTAATAAGCCAAGGAGGATACACTATGAAAAAATTTCTTTCTGTCATTTCTGTAATCGCTGCGTTATCCATGTTTACGGCTTGCTCCGGCGCAAATGGTTCGTCCGTTTCGGAGAGCGAAGAATCGTCGCAGACGGAATCGACATCACAGGCACAGCAGGAAAGCTCCGAAACATCATCGGAAACATCATCCGAGGCTTCCGTGGAGTCCTTTGAGCCGACCGAGAGCGAATCATCCGAGCCGGACAAAACCGAAAGCAATACGGGGTTTCTTTTGTTTGGTCCCGGCGGGGATGATGTCAGATCTACCGAATGTACAAAGATAACCGCGGCGGACGATGCCGACGGCGGCGCTGTTACTGCGAGTAACTGGCTTCAGGCGAGCGTAGTCGGATTTACATACATGGGGGAGCCGAACGGCGGGTACAGGCGCGTAAGCACGGGGGATGAGATACTCGGATTTACCGTCGGCGAGGCGGAATGCACTTTCGCCAACTGCGGACAGGAAAGAATCGGTTCCGAGGCGTATTTTTCGAGCGGATACGCGGAGCTTGTCGGCAGCGCAACGCTGAACGGAACTATCCGTGCCGCCACGGAGGATGGATTTTCATACAGCACGGGTGATCTGCTTTTCCTCCCCGATGAGGACAGCAGGGTGCTTCCCGTGATGAATTATTCGTATGGTTCCGATTGCGGTGTGTATACAAAGGTGGACGAAAACGGAAATATGTACCCCGATATAATTGTTACGGCAGGGTCGAATGTTGATACATCTGCGATACCCACGGACGGCACGCCTGTTCACGTTCTGATTACGCTTGATAATATAAGCATGAGCAGCAACGTGGATTTAAATTCAAATATACGGGCGGAAATAGCTGCGTTTGAAATAAAGTGAATAAAGGAAAGCGCCGCAGTTTTGCGGCGCTTCTGCTTGTCGAAAAACCTTTAAAATTTCCGCGTAGCGTATTGGTTTTCGCTTCCTTTTGACACAAAAGGAAGCGGGGGTTGTGGGGGCAGAGGTCTGTCGGTCAGCCCCTCTGTCAACTTGCGTTGACACCTCCCCAGTGGGGAGATCTCCCCGCCACTCCGCACGCAGTGCGGTTTTACAGCTTCAAAGGCGCTAAAGGGGTGTGGGGGAAAACAAGAGTTTTCCCCCACAGTCTATTGCAAATTTTCTGCCGTTTT
>CAKSPC010000023.1 GCA_934481445.1 uncultured Oscillospiraceae bacterium | reverse complement strand
GCCTGGAGCTTATCGAACAGAGAGCGAACAGAGAGGACAGCGCCGGAAATGCTACGAAATACTACGGTGTGAGCGGCTGAAATGCTAAGAAATGCTAAGGTGTACGCGCACACGCGGGACGGTACCGGCTGCGGAATGCTTCAAAATGCTTCGGCACAAACCTATAAAAGGAAACCGCCTACCAGCCGGAGCAAATCACCTAGCACCGGAGTGCAACCGCCTAGAACCCAGAGCGAACCACCAAAGACCCGGAGCGGAACACCTTACAGCAGCGCCGCGAAATGTTAGGAAATGTTAAGGTTTCACGCTACGAACAGAGAGCGAACAGAGAGAAAAAACACATCGAAGCGAGAGCGAAGCAAGAGAATTTTATAAACGAAGCCCGAGAAAGCCGGTTTAACTTCGAGGGAACTCCGAGAACTGAACGCCGAGAACGTCACCGGGCACATGATGAAATATGATGAAATCCCAAAGGAAGCAAAGAGGAAGCAAAGAGAGCGGCGCGCCTTTTGGACAAATTTGTCCGAAAGTACCGGTGGCAGACCCAGCGCCGAAAAGCTCAAAGGTAGTGAAACGCGACCTTAGCCGCTCACAGACTCACAGAGCCACACACCGCGCAATGGGTATAACTACTATGCCGATAAAGGGAAACGCCACCAGCGAGCGGCACAGCTCAACCAGGGCGCAGCCATAATAAAGCCGAGAGAACCCCGGGTATTTTGTGCGCTTGAGCGCACACGGCAAGCACCAAGAGCGGCGCAGAACGCAAAAGGGAGCGCACACCGCGCCCCCTCTGCCTTATTACTGCACATGCAGCTCATTTTTCAGCCCGTTCTGTAACACCTGCGAGAAGTTCAGCCCCGCCCGTTCTGCCATAGTGTTTAACCATGCCGGAATTGTGAGGGTTTTCTTTACCGCTTTGTTGTCGTAGTAGCGGCGATACTCGAGCGTATCGCACATAACCAGAGTGACGATCTCGCCCTCTCCTGCTTTGATCGCCTTAATGTCGCTCGCTGCGGGGATTTCTTTGCCGTTCTCCTCCATGTTGTAGAGGGTCAAACACAGCGCGTCAGAGGCTGCCTCGAGCCCGTCCGCCATGTCCTCGCCCTGCGTGAAGCAGTTGCTTAAATCGGGGAATGTGATTGAATAGCCCTCGTTCTCGGGCTTGAAAATCGCCGGATATACGTATTTAGCCATTGTGTAACCTCCTTGTATATAGCCCAGCGGCTAGGGGGCTTATTTCAGCCCCGCCGCTTTTCTTATGCTCTGCTCTGTACCGTTCTTGACCTCCTCGGTGTTATGTCTGCCTACCGGGAAAGTTTCGCCGGTCACTGGGCTGTACCACAGCTCGTGGCGTTTGCCCTCTCGGACTAGGTAACAGCCGATTTTCTTTAGCTGCCGCTTTATTTCTCCGTATGTCACCTCATGACCTCCTCTCTGTATATTATTATAGCACGTATTAACACGTATGTCAATAGGTTTTTGAAAAAAATATGTATTTACACGTGTTTTTTTATTATCTCCGATAGAGGAGAGAGAATGCAGGTAGATTTCAATATCCGGGCTTAATTCTTGAAAAACGGGCTCTTAATTTGAAAAATCGTCACAAAATCAGCCGAAAATTGAAATCAACACGCCCATTTTGCAAATTTTCCGCAAAATTACGCATTAAAAACGCAAATTCAGCGTTTTTTGTGGAGATAAATAAAGCCGCCCTTGTTTTGGCGAACAAGAGCGGCGCGCCGGATATTTCTACCCGAACCTCAACAAGAACATTATACCACATCGAGGGGAGGAAGTCAACCCGCTGACATATCGAAGCAAGAGCGAAGCTAGAGAACCAACGCAAAAATGCGCTCGTTCGGAGATGTTCCCGACATAAAAGACGGGGACATATAAGAGCCGCTCAGAGGCTCGGAACTGCAACGAAGTGAGAGCGAAGCTAGAGAACCGCCGCCCAGAGCAGGAGCCCTCGAAACGAGGGGGAGTCAATTTGACTTTGCCTTGAACAGCCGAAAGCGCCGCCGACCGGGCGCGGTTCTCCTGCTCCTTATGCCCGCAGCCGCTCCGATCGAGGAGGCGGGAGCTGCTGAAATGCTCAGAAATGCTTAGATTGAAAACGCCTAGTAGCCGGAGCAAATCGCCTAGAACCCGGAACGAACCACCAAAGCCCCGGAGCGGAACACCTAAGACCGGGAGCAAATCACCTAACAGCCGCGCCGCTCGTAGGTTCGTCCGAAATCCGGACAAAGCCGGGGAGCACGCAGGAGAGCCCAGAACACACGCAGCGTGCACAGGGGTATAGTTTCCCCTCTATTGGTCAAGGGCTCGCAGAGCGGCGCACAGGAGCGCTCAGAGGGGCGGCTCTGCGTGCATGAATGATGAAATATGATGAAATCCCAGAGGAACCAGAGAGCGGCGGCTCTGTTTACGTTTGTTAACGTTCGTCAATATAGCTAAACTCAATAGCTATTTCGGCATAGCCAAAACAGCACGTCACAGCCCCGCAGAGCGTTGTTTGCTCTCTGGTAATGAAACTATACTCTTGCAGGGCTAAACGTGGCACAGCGGCAAATCTGGAGCGCTTGAGAGCGTTTCGGAATATAGTCACCATTCCGGATAGAAAAAACGCCGCTCTTTGGTGAGCGGCGCTGTGATTATGCAGCCGTGTAATTAACAACGGCGATTTCAGTTAATGCCTCTTTGCACCTGTCTACGATCTTTTCGAGCCGCTCCGTTACCTCGAACGAAAACGATTCTTCACCGCACTGTTCGCACTTGTGGCATGGAACATTCTTGACGATAACGATACAGTTTTCAAGCTGCACCATAAATGTAGTGGTGCTGTCTACCATATTTCCCTTGCAGAAAAAGCAAGTCATATCATTCAACCACCTTTCTTGTTTTCATGTCGCTTTCCCACCTATCCGGGGTCGGATAGTATGCCGTAATAACCCAGAGTTTGCCGTTTCCTATCGCACAGCAAACGTGCAGAGGCTTTTCGGCAACCGATAAACCGAGTTCAAGGCAGCTTGGGTATGGATAATCGTTAGGATAATGCTCTATTATCTCGCCATTAAGGAGAACGTTCAGAATGTCTTTACTGTCTATTATGCGCTTTATGCATCGCATATTCGCATGGCTGGACATTTCTATGTTGTCTTTGTTAGACGCCATTTCCCTGATCCGCTCCGCTGTAAGTTCATTCATCTGTTCCCGCCTCCTCCGGTATATATTCTAGTATGTCGCCGGGCTGGCAGTTAAGAGCCGCACACAATTTACCTATGGTTTCGGTTGTCACGCTTTTACCATGTTTGATAGCTTGCAAGGCTCCTTGCGATATGATGTTGTCTTGTCTGATTTTATATGTGGTTAAACCCTTTTCTTTCATCATAGCAAGCAGCTTTTCGTACTTGATAGCCATTAAATCACCACCTGTTTATTTCTTGGGGCTCATTATCCCCTATTTTATTATACCACACATATACACAGAAATCAATGTATAATATATACATCTTTTTCAGTGAATATTTGTGCATTTTGCGAATTGATTATACATCGATTTCGATGTATAATATAATCAAGCTCAAGAGAGCAAAAAACACAGAAAGGACATAAAGCCATGAAATCAAAAGTTATGACGATCGCTAACCATCTTGTAAAACAGGGTATGAGCCGCTCGGCTGCAATGGTTCAGGCATGGATCACGGTCAAGCTCCGCAGGATAGACACCAAAACCGCCGGAGTT
The DNA here is from genome assembly GCA_934481445.1 of uncultured Oscillospiraceae bacterium. Classification (GTDB taxonomy): domain Bacteria; phylum Bacillota; class Clostridia; order Oscillospirales; family Ruminococcaceae; genus CAG-115. The sequence goes on along the minus strand of CAKSPC010000023.1, from coordinate 39,602 downwards.
ACGCACGGGAACCGTCAGAAGCTCCTCGCACGCCTGTCCAGGTATTCTCCGGAGGACATCACAATCAAGCTCCAGCATGAGCAGGACAACGCAGCCGACAAGAACGCCGTGCAGGTTATAGCCGCTGTCAGAGAGAAAGGCTCTGCAATCATGGGCTACCTCAATAGACAGCTTGCCGCCGCAATCGCGCCGCTCCTCGATAAGGGAAAGGCTGTTGCAAGCTCATTCAGAGCGATCACAGGCGGCGCAGAGTATTACCTTAACTACGGCTTGAATATCAGTATTGCCGTATGAGAAAAGCCCTTGCAACAGCGAATTGCAAAGGCTTTCAGTTGAGCGGATGTGTGATACAATACCACCTCGTACATGGTTATTGTACCACACAGCGCCGCTCTTGTCAAGACTTTATGAAAGGATTTTTATACATCATGAGAGAACCCATAAAGACGAACCCCGAAGAACTGACGGAGCTGCTGGCAATATGCCATGAGAACATACGCATAGCCGACATGACGGACGCGCGCCACATATACGACCAGTACATAACGAAGTACGGTGCGAACCGCGACCCGGATTATACCGCCGTTGTAGCGCTGGGAACGCTGTACCGCACCGGGTACATACTGGGACAGCGGAGCGAGAGAACCAGGCGCAATGCTCACGCCGAGCCGCTCGCAGGCAGCGAACAGCGGGCATTTGAAAACGGCTTGAAGCTGGGTGCAATGCTTAAAGAGTACCTGTGCGCGGGCGGTTCTGTCTCCAATCTGCTGGAGCTTATCAACCGGGCAGACAAGGCGGCAACATGAAAGCCTATATCCTTTATATCCTATCGGGAGCGACGGGGCTCATGCTCCGCACGGGGCTCTCCTCGCTCTATGGGCTCCCGTACACCATGAACGGGCGGGACATCTTCAACGCCCTGCTCGCTCTGGTGTTCTGCTACTGGGGGCACGTGATAGCCCGTAAGCTCTCGGAACTCAGAGCAGAGGAACAGGAGGAGGCGGAGCGCTGCGAAAACGCAGCGGAACCCGCAGAACACGACAAAAACGCAGCATAGGAGGAGCTACAACACATGGACACCAAGAACATTAACAAGGTCAGCACCAAGCTTTATAGGAGCGAGTATCAGCCACACGAGGACTGGGGCAAAGAGTCAGAGAACTTTTGTAACCTTATAACCGCGCTCCGTCTTAACAATGAGGCTACGACCGAAATCATCACATCCGCCATTAGAATGGTTAACTACTGCCAGCGCCATGCGTTCAAGTTCGGCTTTGCTCAGGGCGTAAAGTATGCGGAGGAAGTTCAGACCAACGCCGCCGAAGAAAGCGAGGCATAACATGAACGCAACAGTAATAGAGCAGCTTTGCGACAGCTACATAGGTAGTCTCGAAAGCGACAGCGAAGAAAACAAAGCGGCATACGCCCGCTGTGAAGCAGAGTATAGCAAGTATAACCCGAACCCGACAGCTAGCGAACAGAGCGGCTTATTCAGCGTTATAGCAGGTTACGGAGAGATAGAGCGCCGCGAGGGCTTTATAGACGGGTTCAAACTCGCTGTCAAGCTCATGGGCGAGGTTTACGCGGTACCGGAGAGCAACCAGAGAGGAGCAGACACATGAACAGAAACACAGACCGCCCGGCATTCGAGCCGGCAGAAATCACCGTTGACGGTGACACTCTTAAAATTGAGCGAAACAAGGACACGAAGAAAAGCGCGCAGGAACTAAGCACATATATACACGCACTGAACCTAACGGCGGAGCAGAACAACAGGTTGATAGCTCTGATAATAGAGCACGTCCAGGACGCAGAACGCGGAGCATTTGCCGCCGGGCTGCTGGCAGCAGAGAGCGGGGACGGCTACACAGAGCAGAGCGGCGGACATGGCACACCAGCGGACAGCTTACCACAATGAGAACAGGCGGGGCAAACACCCCGCTTTCTCCTTTTCCGTAGAGCAGCGCACCCACTATTTGAGTGCGCCATTAGTGCGCCATCGTGGTGAAAGTGCGCCACACGAAACAGAATGGAATAAAACGTAAAATGCCGATATACCGCATAACAGCGCAGCTCATTGAATGCTGCAAAAAACTGCAAAACGTCAAAATCACCATTCGTAATGCGCAGGTCGTGGGTTCGAGTCCCATTCCCAGCTCCAGATTTCAAATAATAAAACCGCCTTTTCGGGGCGGTTTTATTATTTGAAATGGCATCGTTTTTCATTTCGCAGTCGGAACGACTGCGATTCTATTTGTGCCTTGAATACGCTCACTTCGTTCGCTGCCGGCACAAATCCCGCAAAACCACGAAAAACGACGCAAGTCCCTGCTTTACCGTGGGGTGGACTTCGGCTTTCTGTTTTTTTATGTATGACCGCCTTCTCGGGGCGGTATTTTTATTGAAATGGCATCGTTTTTCATTTCGCAGTCGGAGCGACTGCGATTCTATTTGTGCCTTGAATACGCTCACTTCGTTCGCTGCCGGCACAAATCCCGCAAAAACATGAAAAACGACGCAGGCACCTGATGTACCGTGGGGTAGATTTCAGCTTTCTGCAGCTTTTTCATGGTCACCTTTTTGAAGTTGTTTTATTGAAGCAACTCTCACCGGCACATAAATAAATCGGCGCATTCCACCCGAAATGCGCCGCATTTTTATAATACCGACAATTATTGTTCAGTCATGTGCTTTCCTTTTTCAGTATGACCTTTCTGTAAACCATCACCGCCGCAAACCCGACGGCAGTACCGAGGACCGCCCCCGCAAGCACATCCGACGGAAAGTGCACATAAAGATACACACGGGAAAACGCAATCACCGCAGCAAGCGGAATTGCAACGAGCCCAAGCTTTCTCTTAGCGGCCGCGAGGACAAATGCCGCCGCTGCCGATACGGATGTGTGGCTCGATGGAAATGAAAATCCCGACGGCGCTCTTACTATCAGCTCAATTTCTTCCTGCCGAAACGGCCGCGGTCTTGCCGCAAGGTGCTTTATAAGCACCTCCCCCAGCAGGAAATCCGCCGCCACCGCCGCAAGAAGTACAACGCCGTACCCGCGATATTTTTTGAAAAAAAGAAGTACTATCCCTGCCGCTATCCATATTCCGCCGCCGCTGCACAGCATCGACGCCGCAGGCATGACCGCGTCAAGGAAACCACAGGACATTTTTTCGTGCACCAGGTTTATCAGCGTCCAGTCAATATTCTGAACAAATTCAGGCATAAGATCACCCCGTTTACTGCCAAATCGCCATCATAAGCGTTCCCGCAACGATAAGCAGAAGCCCTGCCAGCGCCTTTTTGGAAAGCCGCTCCTTGAACACGATGAACGAAAATACTACCGTAACAGCTATGCTCAGCTTGTCGATTGGCACTACGACGCTCGCGGGGCCGCCCTGAAGCGCCTTGTAATAGCACAGCCACGAAGCGCCTGTTGCAACGCCCGAAAGGCAGATAAACAGCATTTCGCTGCGCGGGATGGCGCGCAGGGTGTGCTGCTTGCCTTTTACAAACACAATGAGCCATGCCATTACAAGCACCACCGCCGTGCGTATCGCCGTGCCCAGGTTGGATTCAACGCCCTCTATTCCGACCTTACCGAGAACAGATGTAAGGCTTGCAAACACCGCCGAAAGAATCGCGTAGATGAACCAGCCTTTTTTGATGGGCTTTTCTTCATCAGTGCGCTTCTTTTCTGTCATGAGGAACGTGCCCGCGCCTATCAGGATAACGCCGGCGCCTTTCAGCGGCGTGACGGCTTCCTGCAAAAATATCAGCGCCAGAAGTATCGTAAGTATCGTGCTTGATTTATCTATCGGCACGACCTTATTGATATCCCCCATGCCAAGCGCCCTGAAATAACACAGCCATGAAGCGCCCGTAGCCAGTCCCGACAGCACAAGGAATATCCATGTCTTTGCACCTATCTGCGTTATCTGCGGCGCAGAACCGACAATAAACACCATTATCCACGAAAATATCAGCACGACTATCGTGCGTATCGCGGTGGCAGCGTCAGAATCGGTCTTTCGTATTCCGCACTTTGCGAGGATAGACGTCACACCCGCAAAGAAAGCCGAACCTATTGCAAATAAGATCCACATTAAAAATCACTTCTCACTTGTTTTTGCACGCGCCGCCGATATGTTTGCCGAGATTGCTTCAACGGCGTTTTCTATTTTGAAAGGCTTTGAAAGATGAGCGTTCATGCCTGCTTCAAAGCACCTCCGTGCGTCCTCTTCAAAAGCGTTGGCGGTCATGGCTATGATGGGGATAGTTTTTGCGTCAGCCCTTTCGAGGGAACGTATCTGCCTTGTTGCGGCAAGCCCGTCCATAACGGGCATCATAATATCCATCAGTATTGCGTCGAATGTGCCCGCGGGCTTTTCGGCGAATACATCCACCGCCTGCCGTCCATCCTGTACAAGCGTTACTTCCGCGCCCTCGTCGGACAGAAGCATCTGCGCTATCTCAGCATTGAGCTCGTTGTCCTCGGCAAGCAGCAGAGAATAGCCGCGTATGCTGCTCCCCGTGGTCGGATTTTTGACGTCTTCCCCCAGCTTGTCCGCGATTTTGAACGGGATAGTCACCGTGAAAGTACTTCCCTCGCCCTCTGTGCTGTCCACAACTATCGTGCCGTTCATTTTTTCAACCAGCGTTTTTGTTATCGCCATGCCGAGCCCGGTGCCCTGATATACGCTCCTCGCGTCGGAATGCTCCTGCGCGAAAGGCTCAAATATGTGCCCGATGAAATCCCTGCTCATTCCTATGCCGGTATCGGATATCGTCCACCTGTATGTAACCATCCCGTCGGAAGCGTCGACCTCCTTGAACTTTGTGGTTATGCAGCCGTCGGGCTTGTTGTACTTGACACAGTTGCTGTAAATATTCAGAAATATCTGCCGCAGGTGCAGCGCGCTTCCGTAAACATACGGATATTCCGGCTCTGCCGTGTCTGAGCCGGAAACAAATTCCATTTTAATACCTGCTTCAACTGCGTGCTGTTCGGCGATGGTCATTATATCCACTGCAAGCCGGTGAAGGTCGACTACATCGTGCGCAAGCGTCACCTCGCCGCTCTCCAGCTTGCTCATCTGAAGCACATCGTTGATGAGCGACAGCAGATGGTTCGCGGAAACGAGCATTTTCTTACGGTTGCTTTTGATAAGCTCTGCGTCGTCGGAATGCTTTTCGTTTATCTCAAGCAGACCGATGATGCCGTTCAGCGGGGTTCGGATATCGTGGCTCATTCGGGAGAGAAAGCTTGTCTTGGCGGCGTTGGCGCGGTTTGCTTCTTCTACGGCGCAGCTGAGGCGCTTCTGATATTCCAGCTCCCTGCGCTTTTCGTCGTCGACATCCCGCACGGTGGCAACAAACGCCGTTACCTTTCCGCCGATCCGCCTGTGCTCTACTATAACAAGCTGGCACCACTTCCGGTGGAAATCCGTGAAGTACATACTCATCTGTCCGTTTTCCGGAAGCTCCTCGGCAACTCTGCCGAAATCAATGAATTTCATAAATTCATCCCGATAATCCCCCGACACGAATCTGTCGCTGATAAGCACTGCAATTTCCGAAGCGGATCTGCCCCGAACCACCGCTGCGGACATATAATCGGACATCTGATGCACCTCGAACGTATCCCTGGCGATATCAATCTGAAAAACCAGTATGCCGGTTTTGGTCGACGCCTTGTACATATCGGTGTAAAGCATTCTGCTGATATTTGTGCGGGTGTTCTTCTGATTTATGCAGACTCCGATAATCAGCGCAAGCAGGCAGTCCACGGCATCGCGCCGGATAGTTTCGGGCGGGCAGAATATGATTTCCAGCACAAGCATAATGATATACGCAGTCAGCGCGGCGGTGATGTTGTCCCTCGGATAGGAGTTGAACAGCGATGTTATCACAACAAAAGTAAGACAGCATATAACCCCCGGCAGCTCGTTCTGTATGATGATGTCATAGAAAAACGCAACGGCGTACCATATAATATTAAAAGCAGTGCAAAACACACGCGACACATTTCTCGCGTCAAGTTTTGTGACATCCTTAGGTACCACAAGCCGCAGCACGACGATAAGAGCCGCCGCAACCAAATACGGTATCAGCACAGGATTTACAAATCCGTTCACGCTTCCCCTCACCGCCGCCATTGCAAGCAGCAGCGGTAAGCTAAGGATGCAGTAAACCCTGACAGCGTCGATATTTTCGGCTGCAAGGGCAATATTATAATCCGCAAAGGCGTTGTACTGCGAATATTGTTCTTCGTCAAGTCCAAGCCTGAACCACTTTTTTATCGAGTTTGCAACGCCCGCGAGTTTATTTGTTTTCCGCATATATAAACCTTCCCATGATATTAAAACAAGAGTATATTATATAAAGATAAATCCGTCTGTTTCATTAAATAAAATTATATCACACAAAACCGTATTTGTATAGTACCGCCGCGCGGATTTTTGTTATATTTTTGCGGCGTATGTCAGCTGCGGCGTGTGTCAGCCCCAAAATGCGAAAAAGCCGCCTTATCGGCGGCTTGGCGGTACAATTTTTTCCTCATCTATAAGCGTCATCTCAGCTTCGATGGTCAGAAGCTCGGGCTTGTTTTTAAGGCGCCTGATGTTATAGGCGGTTCTGTCGTAATACTCGATCTTCAGACTGAATTTCTGCGGGTTCTCTGCGTCGGCGGAAACGCTTACGTCTTTGACCGCGCAGCCCTCCATAACCTTTTCTATATATTTCATGCTGCTGTGAGCCGCTTCGCGCGCGGTTTCTCCGCAGACAAGATACTCTCTTCCCTTTTTAAACTTAATCACATAGGTATTCATTACATCCCTCCGAATATGCCATGTACTACACTTTTATTATACAATGACAGCGCGCTCTTGTCAAGGCAATGAACAAAATTTTCAAAATTTCTCCTTTACGAAAAAATAATTCTGACGCTTTTGCCCTTTCCGTGCCTCAGTAAGAATAACAATATATTAAACGGAAATAACACGCAGCACAAATTATATTGACAAGGGCAGGCATAAATCGCATATAGACAAATTGCACAAATAGGCACCTTGATTTTCACGGTACCCCGAAAAAAAGAAAAACCGGTCAAAACTGACCGGTTAATTGTGGTACGCCTGATGCGATTCGAACGCACGACACACGGCGTCGGAGGCCGTTGCTCTATCCAGCTGAGCTACAGACGCGGATAATATTAATACCGCGCCGATAAACAACGCGGTATTAATGGTGAGCCATCCGGGACTCGAACCCGGGACACCTTGATTAAAAGTCAAGTGCTCTACCACCTGAGCTAATGGCTCAAATTCAAATTGACAACAGTAATATTATATCAGATAAAACCCGATTTGTCAATCCTTTTTTTAATTTTTTTGCAATTATTTCGTGCTCAAATTTAATTATATCTACAAAAGCGTTGTAAAAATCAGCCAATTAGCATAGAAGTGCTTTTGAAAAAATCGAAAAATGGCTTGATTTAGGAGATTGTTTGTGATATAATATTAGTTGAGGTAATTACTGCTGTTCTCGCCTGCCCTTTGAAATCCCTGTGCAGAACAGCCTTTTAAAAAATTTTGCAGACGGCCATGCAGTGATTCCGTTGAATTATTGGGAGGTAGATCAATGAAATCCATCGGAGCAAAAATATTGATAAGCTGTATTCTTACTGTCAGCATATCTTTGGCGGTTTTGGGTTCTTTTTCGTGCATAATGACATTCAATAACACCGTCAACCTTGTTGACAACAGCATGGAGACGGCGGCGCAGATCGCGTCAAACCGCGTATATTGGGAGGTCAGGTCCTTTTCCAACATCGTCAGAGAACTTGGCTCGCTGCCGGCTCTTTCGGATCCCTCTACCACCAAGGCGGAGCTGAACGAGATAACCGCGCAGGCGATAGAACAGTTCGACCTTATGAACTGCAATATCATTGACGCAAACGGCGACTGCCTTGACGGAAAAAATTATTCCGACAGAGAGTATTTCAAGAACGCAATGAACGGCAAGGTGACAATTACCGAACCTATTGCTTCCAGACTTACCGGGGAGCTTGTTTCGATCATTGCTGCCCCCATCTGGGAGAACGGAATTGACGGCGGTAAGGTAACGGGCTGCATTTTTCTCGTTCCGGATACTGAGTTTCTTAACGATATAGTAAGAGATATCAAGATAAGCGAAAACTGCAGAGCTTACATAATTGATAAGAATGGCAATACCATTGCCGATACGGACAGCGAAGTTGTAAAGGACGGCGAAAACATCGAAGCACTTGCCGCTGCTGATACATCCGGACAGGTCGGCTATCAGACCCTTGCAAATTGCCATCAGAAAATGAGAGCAGGCGAGAGCGGCTTTGCAGATTACACGATAAACGGTCAGAGTAAGTACCTTGCATATACCCCTATTCCAGGCTCTGACGGCTGGTCTATGGCGGTATATGCGCCGAAGAGCGATTTTATGTCAGGAACTTACCGCTCGGTGGTCCTTACTTTAATCGTACTTGTTCTGGCATGCGGCACAGCAGCATTTATTTCTGTTTGCCTCGGTAAGAAAATCGGCAAATCCGTAAGAGTCTGCACTGAGCGTATCGAAAAGCTTGCGGGGGGCGACCTTACAAGCCCCGTTCCCGCTGTAAACACCAAGGACGAAACAGGCAGACTTTCCGACGCAACAACCACAGTTGTCAACAGTCTTAACAGCATAATCAATGATATCGGACGTATCCTTGAGGCGATGTCTGCGGGCAACCTTAACGTTCATACGTCACAGGGCGAGAAGTATTATGTCGGCGATTACAGCCGCCTGCTCACATATGTGCGCGATATCAACCACAAACTCAGCGCCACCATGGCGAAAATCAGCACCGCTTCCGATCAGGTTGCGGCAGGTTCCGATCAGGTTTCCGCAGGCGCACAGGCGCTTTCGCAGGGCGCTACGGAGCAGGCTTCCTCCGTTGAGGAGCTTGCAGCGACCATCAGCGTCGTTGCGGATATGATAACCGGCAATGCCAAGGACGCAGGAGCGGCAAGCGTAAAGACAGGCGAAGCAGGCGACAAGCTGACCGAAGCTGCCGAAAAGATGAACAGCCTTATCGAAGCAATGAATGAGATAAGCACATCATCCGATGAAACCAAGAAGATCATCCAGACCATTGAGGACATCGCATTCCAGACCAATATACTTGCTCTTAACGCAGCAATCGAGGCGGCAAGAGCGGGCGAAGCCGGAAAGGGCTTTGCGGTCGTTGCGGATGAGGTCAGGAACCTTGCGGCGAAATCCGCAGAGGCTGCGCAGAACACCACTGCAATGATCGAGGGCACTGTTTCCGCGATAGAAAACGGCAATACACTCGTAAACGAAGCGGCTGAAATGATGAATGCAGCGGTAGCTTCTGCCGCTGAGGTATCCACGATAAACGCGAAGATCTCCGAATCCGCCAAGGAAGCTTCCGATTCCATCAATCAGATATCCGTTGGTATCGAGCAGATATCCAATGTCGTTCAGACAAACTCTGCAACTGCGGAGGAATCCGCAGCGGCTTCCGAGGAGCTTTCCGCACAGGCTGAAACCCTCAGGGAACTGGTCGGCGCGTTCACGCTCCGCGAAACCGATAACGAGGGCACCGGCGAGGGCATAACGCTTTAATGCCCTGCAAATCACAGTTTTTCCATGCAATAAAATATATCCGGCGCAGTTTAAGGCTGCGCCGGATTTTTTGTTATAAAAAGCTCCGCATTATGTATTTCCACAGTGAGATCCGAACCTTCGCCAAGCCTGCTCTCCGCCTTGATGGTTCCGCCCATAAGGCCGATGGGCTCTTTCGTTATCGCCATGCCAAGACCCGTCCCTGTGTATTTCGTGCCTGCGGCAATGTGTTCGCGGCAGAACGGCTCGAATATATGTTTGAGGCACATAAATTCGTTGCAAGATGGAGATATATCTGCATTATGGCTATACCTTTATCATCTGAACGAATATCCAGGTTATCTGAAAGCTCGCTGTGAACACGCTAAGTGAAAAGAAACTTAATCAACTATTCCACTAACTTCAGCAACGCCCGCATATCTGCCTTCAAAATGCAATTCCACTATTGACCTATCCGAACCTGTTGCGTTACGAAAATATTGTTTAAGATTGGTGACAGCTGATTCATCTCCGCAAATATGAATTTGGATAAGTGATTTTGCCTTCTTGACTATATATAAATAATACGTTTGCCCTTCAATACTAACAGAATGACAAAACCGCATTTTAGTGCCTTTGATTTTTTTTAATGATAAATCAACAGTTGGAACAATATAGTTATCATTTATATCGGTCGTAACAAAATTGCTCATACAATTATGAGCACATATATATCCGATGATTGAAGCCATAAGAAAAGGCACACAAAACAACGCCATTATTATCGGGTCGAACAAAATAACTATCACGAGCAATACAACCCAGAAAAAAGCATTCCAAAACAAAGACAGTGGGTTATAATTTAAGGATATCTTTGCTTCGCAATGTCCGCAACGAAACACATAACCGGGATTAAACAATTTTAACAATTTGCCTTCATTCAATGCCAATCTCATGTCATGCAGTAACACAATCGAATACCGCTTGATATATGAATAATGTGTCAGGTCAGTTGTATATGAAGGTTTGTTTTTCTCATGATATGAACTTTTTGGCCATATTGTATATGGCATCAATTTTGGAACGGACGAAAGATAATATTCAATCCCTTGAGAATTTACACCAAATCTATAACCTAACATAGAACGATTAGGCGGAACAAGCAAACTCCTTCCACAGCAGGGGCATACAAACTGTTTTATTCTCATTGATATCTCCTCATCAAGCACATCTCTCATATCGCGCCAATAATGATATTTACCAACAATCACCCACAAAAAGGAGTAATGTCTGCCAAAAACAGCGCTATCAGAAAATTGTATGGTATTTTTCTGTATTGCTTTAAGAAAAAAGCTCTACAAAGCCATTCTGTGACCTTATAGAGCCTTTTTGATTTGTGTATTACCTCTTACCATTTGAGCAAGAAGTTATAAGTTTGGTGGAGATAAGGGGATTCGAACCCCTGACCTCTTACATGCGAAGCAAGCGCTCTCCCAACTGAGCTATACCCCCGTTACGCATGATATTATACCACTAAATGCCCGTGTTGTCAATAACTTTTTCAAAAAATTCAGACATTATTAAGCATATTTTCTGCGGCGGCAAGGCTGCTCTCGCTTCTTCCGTCGCCGTCGATGATTCGCGCAAGCTCAGCACGGCGGCCGTCGTGGTCAAGACGGGTAACATTCGTAAACGTCCGCCCGTCCTCGGTGTGCTTCTCGATAAGCAGGTGCTCGTCCGCCCGCGCCGCTATCTGCGCAAGGTGCGTTATGCACAGCACCTGACGCTTCCGCGCCGTTTCCGCAAGCTTTATGCCGACTTTCTGCGCCGCCCTGCCGCTTATTCCCGCGTCGACTTCGTCGAAAATCAGCGTGGGGATATCGTCCGCGTCGGCAAGGACGCTCTTTATCGCCAGCATAATTCGCGAAAGCTCGCCGCCGCTGGCGATTTTGTTTATTGGCCTGGGCTCCTCCCCCGCATTCGCGGAGATAAGCATTTCAACGCTGTCGCGGCCGTTTATCGTCACCTTGTCCGGGTTTACCGCAATAACTATCCTGACATTCGGCATATCAAGAAAACGAAGCTGCTCGCATATCTCGTCCGAAAGCTTCTGTGCCGCCGCCTTTCTTTTTTCCGTGATATTGTCCGCAAGTGCCTTTACTTCCTCCGCAAGCTCATGCTTCTGCGCGGAAAGACGCTCGATCTCGTCGTCCATGCCGTCGAGGTCCATAAGCTCTCCGCGGCATTTATCAAGATAATCCACAAGATCGTCGCTGTCCATGTTGTATTTTCTCTTTGCATGGCGAAGCGCGGAAACCCTGTCTGACAGGATATCCTCGCGGCCTGCACCCCTGTCGGAGTTCATCAGCGAGGATATTTCCATGGCAATATCCTCCGCCTCGGGCACGATGGAATCCAGCCGCTCCGCAAGTTCCGCCGCGGCAGGCTCGCTTTCCGCAATACCCTCCAGCATGGAAAGCGCATTTTTCAGCATATCTATCGCCGAGGGACCCTCCTCCGCGTCCAGAGCAAGGTACGCTCCGAAAAGGGATTTCTGTATCTTTGCGGCGCTGCGGCAGCGTTCCAGTTCCTGTTCCAGCCTGTCGCCGTCGCCCTTGCCGATGTTGAGAGCTTCAAGCTCATCAATTACGGCGGCCAGGTGCTCCGCCTTCAGCGAGCGGGTGCGGTTCTCGTCCTGCATGGTTTTAAGCTGCTTTGCGGTGCGGGAGAATGCGCGGAATTTCACGCGGTATTCCTCAAGAAAAGGCGTTATCCCGCCGAAATTATCAAGGATATCCCGCTGATTATCCGTAGACATGAGTATGCGGTTTTCATGCTGACCGTGAACGTCCACCAGCATACTTCCTATTTCCCGAAGCATTGCCGCCGTGGCGGGTCTGCCGTTTACGCGGGCAATGCTCTTTCCATCGGAGGAGATAATACGGGTGAGGATAAGCTCGTCCTCGGCATCGAAGCCCATCTCCTCCACCGTGGCATTCACAGCATCCGGGACATCATCGAAAACGGCGGTTATCACCGCTCTGGAGGCTCCCGTGCGCACGATGTCCTTTGTGGTGCGCTGACCGAGAATGGCGTTGATACCGCCGATAAGTATGCTCTTTCCCGCGCCGGTTTCTCCCGTGAAAACATTGAAATTCCCGCCGAAATGCGCTTCCGCCTTTTCGATTACCGCGAGGTTTTCTATTGAAATCTCCCTGAGCACCCTTGCCGCCCCCTTTCTTACTGCCTTGTCATGAGCCGCTTCAGCTGCTCGATAAGCTGTACGGCATGATTTTCCGACCGCGTGAGGATAAACACCGTGTCGTCGCCCGCGATGGTGCCGACAACGAAACCGAAATTCTGCTCGTCGACCACCTTGCAGGCGGCATTCGCCATGCCCGCGTGGCATTTTATCACCACGGTATTCATCGCGTAATCCAGCGACACCGCCGACTGCGCGAAAATGCTGTTGTAAATCGCGGGCTTGCCGCCGTTGCCCGCATAGTAGCAGTTTATACCATTTTCGGACATTCCCTTGCGTATTTTCAGCTCGCGGATGTCGCGGGACACCGTTGCCTGCGTTATGCGAAACCCCGCCTGCTTGAGGCGTATCTGAAGCTCCTGCTGGGTTTCGACCTCGTTTTCGGATATTATGCGAAGTATCGCCGCCTGTCGACGCTTTTTCTCCATTCCGCCTCACCGCCTTTTTGTTAAACTGCCGCGTTATTTCAGCGGCGTCATAAGTTTATTGTGGACTGCTCCGTAAAATCCGCTGCCCGCTTCGATTATCGTGAGCGTCTTTTCCGACCTGCGCAGGTGCAGCTCGTCATCCTCACCGAAATTTATCCCCCGCTCGCCGTCAAGGCTGACGGTGACGGTGCTGTCCTGATAGCTGCGGATCTTCGCGGTGACCTCCTGCTGTGCAGAGAAGATCATCGGACGATTGAACAGCGTATGCGGACATAGCGCCGTGAACTCTATGCACTCAAGCTCCGGGGCGAGGATAGGTCCCCCCGCGGAAAGGGAATACGCCGTGGACCCCGTCGGGGTGCTTAAAATCACGCCGTCGGCGCGGACGCGGGAAACCTCGCTCTCGCCGCAGAAAATCATAAATTCCGGGAGCTTGGAGATGCTTCCGCGGGATATGACCGCGTCGTTGAGCACGCTCTTTTTTAGCACCGTTTCGCCGCCGCGGATTATCTCGCAATCCAGCAGCATACGCCTGCTGACGGGACATTCGCCCGAAAGAATATCGGGAATGCGCCACACCTCGGATGGCTCAACGGTCGCCATGAAACCCAGCCGCCCCATATTCACGCCGAGAAGCGGCAGACCATATTCCGCGGCGGTCTTGCCCCATTTGAGGATTGTGCCGTCGCCGCCTATCGTTACGATATGTGTACACTCCCGCAGGGACGGAACCACGGGCACATCAATTATGTCCGCAAGGTCGCTGTCCTCGCTGAATACACAGGGTTCAATTCCGCGCCCGCGAAGCAGCGCGCACAATTCCCTCGTGATCTGAACGGACGCCCTGTCCATGGAATTACACCCGATAATGACCCTCATTCCGCCCATTTTCAAGCCTCCCTGCGCAGCCCCAGAAGATATTCGGTGTTGCCGTCGCCGCCCTTTATCGGGGACTCCGCCGTGCCGAGCACGGTAAGACCGTTTTCCTCGGCGCTGCGCTTTATTTCCTCAACAATTTTCAGCCGAATTTTCTCATCCCGCACTATTCCTTTTTTGTTCAGCGCCGACCTGTCCGCGCACAGCGACTGACCGACCTCAAACTGCGGCTTTATCAGCACGCACGACGTTCCGCCAGCGCGGAGAAGCCGCCTGATATGCGGGAAAATCATCTTCAGCGAGATGAACGACACATCCGCACCGATGAAATCAGCGCCGTTTATGCCGTATTTTTCGGGGTCAAAGCTGCGGATATCCGTCTGCTCGAGGGATACAACGCGGCTGTCACAGCGCAGCTTTTTGTCGAGCTGATCCCTCCCGACATCCACCGCGAACACCTTTGCCGCACCGTTTTGCAGCATACAGTCCGTGAACCCTCCCGTGCTTGCGCCGATGTCAATGCACAGCGCTCCATCAAGCTTAACGCCGAATACCTCCAGCGCCTTTTCAAGCTTCAGCCCGCCGCGTCCGACATAGCGAAGCTGCTCGCCTACGACCTCGATATCATCACCGCCAACATCAGCGGAAGGCTTTTCGCACACCTTTCCGCCGACAAGCACGCCGCCCGATTTTATCAGCGACTGCGCCGCAGTCCTGCTTTTGCATATTCCTTTTTCTGTAAGATAGACATCAAGGCGCATAGTCGATTTCCTTAATTTTTCAGTATTTTCAGCATATTATCCGCGTCAAGGCGGTACATCTCGAGCTGCTCAGCAACGGACGCGGCGGGGACAAATCCATCCGAAACGCCGACGCACTCAGCCTTTCCGCCCCATCCCGCCTGCGCAAGCGCCGCGAATAATCCCTCGCCAACGCCGCCGTGCAGCGAGCTTTCCTCAAAGAAAACCACGCGGCTGTAACTCATTGAAATGTTGATGATATTTTCGGGCAGGGGCGAAATTTTCACAAGCCGCAGCATATCCGCGCCCGCGCTTTCCGCCGCCCTTGCCATCCCCGCGGAAATTCTTCCGTAGGTTATCGCCAGCGTATCCGAGCGTTTCCCCGAATAGAACATATCCCGCGCGGGGACAAGCGCAGCCCGCCCGAGGGCGCAGTCCGAAGCCGCTTCGCTTCCCTTGGGATAACGCACGCAGGCGATTCCGTCGGTGTCGTATATCGCGCGGCGCAGGCAGGCACGGAGCTCCTCAGCGCTTGCGGGAGAATACACCGTTGTGTTGGGGATGAGCCGCAGCATAGGCACGTCGAATATGCCCTGATGGGTTTCGCCGTCCTCCCCGACAAAGCCTGCGCGGTCGATGGCGAGGACAACGTGCGTGTTTTCAATTGCGCAGTCGTGAATCATCTGATCAAATCCGCGCTGCAAAAACGTCGAATACACCGCGAAAACAGGCACCATTCCCCCCGCGGCAAGCCCGGCGGCGAATGTTACCGAATGCTGCTCCGCGATACCTGTATCGAAAAATCGCGGAGCGCAGGCGTTTCTGAAATAATTCAGACCCGTGGCGTATTTCATCGCGGCGGTTATCGCGCATATCCTGCCGTCAGAGCAGCCCAGCCGCGCAAGCTCCCGCCCGAAAACCTCGGAGTAGCTCTCCCCCGAAGCACGCGCGGCGGAATTTTTTGCGACTGCATGGTACTCCCCGGGATTGTTTTCGGCGGGGGCATAACCCCTGCCCTTCTGCGTGAAAACATGAACAACGCAGGGTTTCTGCATTATTTTTGCGACGGAAAGCGCCTCGATCATGTCCTCAAGGCTGTGACCGTTTACGGGACCGATGTAGGTAAATCCTAAGTTTTCAAAGAGGTTGCTTGTGTCGTACAGAGCGTCCTTGAGCATATTTTTCGCGGAGCGCACCGCTCTTTCCAGCTGCTTTCCGACAAGCGGCACGGAAGTAAGGACGTTCCGAAAATGCTCCTTCGCGACATAATACCGCCTCGTGGAGCGGATATGTGCAAGATAACGCGCCAGCGCGCCGGTGCTCTTGCTGATGGACATGGCGTTGTCATTGAGCACAAGGGTGAGATTCGTCGCGGTCTTGCCAGCGTTGTTAAGCCCCTCGTATGCCATTCCGCCAGTAAGCGCGCCGTCGCCTATCACCGCCGCAACGGAGCCGCCCTCGCCTTTCAGCCGCATTGCGGTGGAAATACCGTATGCTGCGGAAACAGAGGTGCTGCTGTGCCCCGAAATGAATGCGTCCGCGGGGGATTCTCCACTGCGGCAGAAGCCCGAAATACCGTCCCTGCAGCGCAGTGTTGAAAACCTGGAATACCGCCCCGTGAGCAGCTTGTGCGCGTATGCCTGATGACCAACGTCCCACAATATCCTGTCGGTTCCGCCGACATCGTAGACATAGTGCAGCGCCACGGTAAGCTCCACCGTGCCGAGATTAGAAGCGAGGTGCCCGCCGTTTTTCATGACGGTGCGCAGGATACAGCCGCGGAGCTCCTTGCAGAGCGCCCTCAGCTGCGGAGCGGTCATTTTGGATATTACGGAATGGTCTATATTGTCGTTGAGAAATTTTTCCTGCTGCATGTCTCCTCCGATATCACGCCGGAAGCGGGAATACCATTGCGATGAGTATTCCGAGCAGCGATCCCGCGAGGACTTCTATGGGCGTATGCCCGAGGAATTCCTTGAAATCCTTGCGGTCGGTTATATCGTCGATGTCAAGCTCCTCGTCGCCGCTGAGCTGTGAAAGCTCGTCGTCGATCTCGTCTATAACGCGGCGCAGCCTGTTCAGTTCCTTTGCGTGGAGTCCCGCGTTGTAACGCACGCTCATTGCGTCGTAAATTACAATGCCGGCAACTATCATTGAAAGCGCGAATGCAGGACTGGAAAATCCCTGATATTTAAGCGTATATATCGCCACAGAAACCACCAGCGACGAATGCGACGAGGGCATTCCGCCCGCGCCTGTGATACGCTCGGGGTTGAAAGTTTTGTATTTTACGGAATAGTGTATCGTCTTGAGTATCTGCGCCGCCAGCCATGAAATTATACCGACGGTAAGAATGGGGTTCGCCATAAGTATTTTTTCTATCAAAGTAAAACGACCTCCGCTATCAGTATTTCCGCTTTAACAGCAGTTCCGTCAGTCCGCGCAGGAATTCCGTGTCCACGAAATCGTCAAGGCACTCCTCCGCCTGCCCGGTGAGCCTTGCGGCTTCCTCCCGCGCGCGGTCAATGCCGACCTCGGTGACATATGTGAACTTCCCGCTTGCGGCGTCGCTTCCGATAGGCTTTCCGAGCAGCTTTTCATCCGCCGTTACGTCAAGTATATCGTCAATGATCTGGAACGCCAGCCCGAGCCGCTGCCCGTAGCTCCCCGCGGAGAGCTGCTTATCCGCGCCTGCGCCCGCCGCGATACAGCCCGCGCGGCAGCAGAATTCCAGCAGCGCGCCGGTTTTCATGCGGTACATTTCAAGCAGGACATTGGTTTCAAGGCGCTTGCCCTCGTTTTCCGTGTCGATGACCTGACCGCCTATCATGCCGAAAATACCCGCGCGGTCGCCCAGCAGCGAGATTATTTTCAACGCCGCCGCCTGCGATATCGTGCCCTTTATGCCTGCCTCGGCGATTATCTGCGCGGGGAGTATCGCGAGCGCGTCCCCCGCGAGGAGCGCATTAGCCTCCCCGAATGCCTTGTGACAGCTGGGCTTGCCGCGGCGCATATCGTCGTTGTCCATGCACGGAAGATCGTCGTGGATAAGCGAGAACGTGTGCATCATCTCGATCGCCGCCGCAACGGGCAGGGCGCTTTCGGGGTCGCCGCCGCAGACGCGGCAGAACTCCATCACAAGCGCGGGGCGCAGGCGCTTTCCGCCCGCGGTAAGGCTGTGGCGCGCGGCTTTTATGACATTGTTCTGCAGGCAGGGAGTATCGGGGATGTACCTGTCGATAGCACGCTCGGTCATCTCCGCGTATTCCGCGAGCCGTTCCTTCACCATATCCGCCATCACTCCGCCTCCAGCTTTTCAACTGTAAGCTTTGCGTTGGTGATGTATTCCTTGCAGAATTTCACGAGATCCACCGCTTCGGAATAAAGCTTCATCGACTCTTCCAGCGGAAGTTCCGCACCGTTCATTCGGTCGGATATTTCCGCGAGCCGTTTCATCGCCTGTTCAAAATCCATTTATCGTCAGTCCTCTGTAATTTTTAGTATCTCTGCGGCAGCGCCGCCTTTTCCGAATTTAAGCTCCACTACATCTCCGACGGACAGCGTTCCCGCGTCTGTAACAACGCGTCCCGCCGCCTTTGCAACGGAATATCCCCTTGAAAGAACGCCCAGCGGATTTAACGCGGAGATCATGTCCGCGTTTGCGATAAGCCTGCTTTCGGCGGAATCCAGCCTTGCGTGCATCTGCCGCAAAATCAACGCCGAAACGCTGTCCAGACGCTGTTCCATGGCATTTATCCTGCCGTGCGGCGACAATGCGCGGATAAGCTCCGCCATTGCGGAAAGGACGCGCTCGTTCGCCGAGAGTGAGCGCAGCACAGCCGCCCGCGCGCGCTTTTCCATGCCCTCTATGGCGCTGTATATCGCGCCTATTTCCGGGACGGCAAGTTCCGCCGCCGCGGATGGAGTGGGCGCACGCATATCCGCCGCCATATCCGCGATGGTGGTGTCGGTTTCATGGCCGACGGCGCTTATCGTAGGTACGGCGCTGTCGAAAACGGCCCGCGCGACAACCTCGGTGTTGAATGCGCCGAGGTCCTCCGCAGAACCGCCGCCGCGTCCGAAAATGATAACGTCAGCGCCAATGTTCTGCGCTCTTTTAAGACTGCGCGTCACTGACTGCGGAGCACCCTCGCCCTGCACCAGCGTTGGTATCACCACTAATGAAGCGATGGGATAGCGCCTGCCGATGACGGTCATGACATCGCGCACCGCAGCGCTGTCCGGAGCGGTTATCACCGCGATTTTCTTCGGCATTGCGGGGAGCGGCCTTTTTCTTGAAAACAGCCCCTCTTCGGCGAGCCGCTTTTTCAGTTCCTCGAGGGCTGCCGCCTGCTCGCCCTCGCCGTCACGGGTCATGTCGGAGCAATAAAGCTGGTACACGCCGTTTTTTGTGTATACCCTCACCGCGCCGCGGCATATCACCTTATCGCCGTTTTCGGGCGCGAACTTCAGCCCGGCCGCCTTGTCGCTGAACATCATGCAGCTGAGCTGGGAAGCGCCGTCTTTAAGCGTAAAGTAAAGGTGCCCCGACATATAGTGATCCTTAAAATTAGATATCTCGCCGCGGACGGCAACGTTGCCCAGCCGCTTATCTCCGTTTATCAGCATTTCCGCAACGCGGTTAACCTGCGAAACGGTGACGACGGGCACGCGGGATGTATTACTGCTTGTTTCCATGCAGCTCTTCCTTGCAGGAGTTAAGTATTCCGTTTATGAAGCCGCTGTCCGCCTTGAGGGAGTATTTCTTCGCAAGCTCGACAGCCTCGTTTATAGCCGCCGCGTCGGGGACTCTGTCGCAGTATTTCATCTCATAAATCGCGATCTTGAGTATGACCATGTTGACCTTTGCGATACGCGCAACGGAACGGGTCTTTGAATATTTTGAGATAAGCGCAACGAGTTCCTCGTCGTGCTCGGTGACGCCCTTTACGATCTCGTCGGTTTCTTCGTTCTTCGCGATGTCAAAAGCCTCGGGATTAAGTTCGTCTATCTCCTCGGGGGTGGTGCCGAACATCATCTGATAAAGAATTAAAAATGCGCCCTCGCGCACTTCAGGTCTGCTTAATTTTTCCATTAATTATATACCTCTCAATTGTTCTCTTCGCTTTTTTCCTCTGCGGGGGCGTTGCCGTTCATAAAGCGTATGCCGACGACATCGACATCCACCTTGGTAACGGTGAAGCCGGTCATGTTCTGTATCGCGGATTTTACGCTGCGCTGAACGCTCTCTGCAATATTAACGGCATTATAGCCCTCCAGCACGACGATCTCGATTTTCAGCGAGGCTGTTTCGCCGAGGAGATGCGCCCTTACCGCTCCGAGAAGCTTCGACTTTGCGCCGACAACGGCGAGGTGATTGCCCTCGCAGACAACGCCGTCGATCTCGCAGGCGGCGGTTTCGGCAATTTTCATGATAACGTCGGTAGATACCTTTATGCTGCCGACGGCACGTTTTTTCTGATTATCCATATTCTCCCTCCAAAATGCAGGTAAGCATAAATATACAAGTTTAGTATATCACATTTTCTTTAAATGTACAAGTGCTTTTTTGATGGCTGCGAAAATATTTCGCAAACACCGCTCTGACTGTAACAAATTTTTCTTTTCGGAATATCATGTATCAGGCCGCACAACGGCGGTCTGCACGGCTTTAGAAGGGGGCGGAGAGCATGAGAAGGCCGAAAAGAAAGCGCTGCGTGACAGGCGCGGTGCTTGCGGCGGCGGCATTTTTCGGCGCGGTGATGTGCATTTCGTTCTTCTCCGTGAAGGTGCTGCTTTTTGCGGTGGCCGCGCTGCTCATAATCATCGGCATATTTCTGCTGAAGTGTTAGAAAGGGGCATTACATATGAAGATTGTTGTATGGAAAAGTCCGAAGCTGTTTGCGGGTTTTTTAAGGCTGATGTTCGGAATAAAAAAGCAGGAAGCGGAGGAATAAATGCCGCATAAGCAATGGGGAGGAACGCTGCCGCATCCTCCCCGTTTTTATGTTATTTTACCTCGACGATGGTTATTTTGTCGTTGCTTACCTCCACCTCGGAAAGCAGCGTGCTCTTTATCTTCGCAGCCCCTGCGGCGTCAAGGCCGTTCGTCTTTACGATGATGTTCGCGCCGCTGTCGCTGAGATAGCACAGCGCGTCGTCAAACCCCTGCGCCCGCAGAAGCGACTCTATCTTGTTCTCGCTTTCGATAAGCCCGCTGAGATTTACCGCGTCCTCCGCCACGAGCCCAAGCTCATCCACGGTGAGGTCGCCGCCCTGATACATACTTGCAAGCACCTCCGCGGCTTCGTCGCGGCTTGCCTGTTTGTCAAGCCTTGCCTGCGCGAAATACGCGCTGCTGTCGGAGTTATCCGATACATAAGCCGCCTCGCCGTAGTTGGTGCTTACCTCTGCGGAGGGCTCCGCAAGCTCGCGGCCCTTTGCGCCCGACACCGCGAAATTCACCGCCACCGCCGCGCCGAGCAGCACCGTAAGCGACGCGATAACTATCTGCTTCTTACCAATGATCATGTTAAGTCTTTTCATAAAAAACACCCTTTCTTACTGTCAGCAGGTCACATAGACCCGCGATAAACCAATATTCAGCACCCCCGCGGCGGTATTTGCGATCTTCTCCCGGACAACGGGGTCCGCCGCCCCCGGGCACACCACCGCCGCCCCGCGTACAACGGGCTGTATCACGCTTTTTTCAACGGGATTTTTTCCGCTGCCCGCCAGCACTACCTCCGACTTGGAATCCCCCGTGGAGCGCTCGGTCTGGGTATCCTCGGCGTAGATACGCTCGGAGGTCGTTTCCAGCGTTATCATCACCGTTACATCCCCCGCGCCGTCTATCTGCGACAGAAGGTTTTCAAGCCGCTCCTCAAGGCGCCGCTCCGTTTCCGCGGCGGTTTCGGCAGCGGTGTTTGTGGGTTCCTCACCGCTGCGGGAAAATGAGCTGAAAAACAGCAGCAGCATCGCCGCAAGCCCGCAGATGATGAGCACCCTCCTGCCCTTTGCCCCGAGGAAAAAATCCTTTATCCGCTCGACACCTATCGTCATTTCAACAGCCTCACTCCTTCACCGTCACAGTAACCTTTATATCCTCCGTAAGCTCACGCGCGAGCAGCTCCGCCGCCGCTTCTGCCGCCGCCTGCTGACCCGCGCCGAATACAAGCTTTACTTGTGTAATATCTATGCTGTACAAACCCGAAATATTAACGATAACATGAATTTCCACGGGATATATTCCGTTTTCGTTCAGCAGGGCGTACAGCTTATCCGACATATCCGTGCACACCTTTTTCTGCAGGGATTTGTTCACTTCCCCCGAGAAACCGATGTAGTCCTCCGAAACGCCGATATCGTAGGCGTCGGCGCTGATGTCAAATTCTGCGCCGCTCAGCGCCGTTATCCCCGTAAGCAGGAAAACGCAGGCGATAAGAAGCGATATCTGTTTTGAAAACTTGTTCTCGGGGACTATCATTCTGAAAAGTGCCGCCGCCACCGCCGCAATGCATACCGATGATAAAAACTCCATACTCTCACCCCGCAGCCGCCGCCATTATAACCACCGCGATGATGTTCAGCAGCAGAAAACAGCTTATCACCGCAATGATTATCGACATCACCGCCCCGCAGCTTTCAAACAGCGTCGCCAGCTCCCTGCACCCGAAGATCTCCCCCGCCGCCTGCGCGCAAGCCATCGCCGCGCGGTAGCAGAACACCGTTATCAGCACGGGGAATATCATAGCCGCTGCCGCCGCAAGCCCGTATGTGCCAACGCTGCTTTTCAGCATGATAAGACCGCCCTGCACTGTCGCGGCGGCGTCGGAGATGGTCCCGCCGACAATGGGCACCCCCGAGCTTACCACAAATTTCGCCGTACGAAGCAATGCACTGTCGGAGGCGTTCGCAACAAATGACTGTGCCGAAAGCACGCTTGTAAATACCGTCATGATAAGCGTCAGCGCCCAGATAACAAACTTCTTTATCAGCCCGCCAAGCTTTGAAAGGTCAAGTTCGGGGCAGACCGCCCCCGCCGCCGACAAGCCCATTATCGACCCGCACAGCGGCGCGAGGAAATTCACCGCAAGCTGCGAAAAAAGCTGCGTCGCCGCTAACGTGGAAGCGTTCACCGCCGACGCCGCGGTGATATGCCCCAGCACGGCTGCAATTCCCGTGAAAACAGGGATGAACGCCAGCATGAACGCCGCCGCGGCGCTCAGCAGCGACAACGTATCCGAAATAACATCATACACCACCGCAACGGTGATCCCCGCACCCGCAAGCACACTCACGGCGGAAAACGCGCGCTTCATGCCGCCGTTTTCGGATATCGTCCCCGCAAGAGCGCTAAGTATAACCACCCCGCAGAGGGACACAAGCAGCTTCAGCGGAGCGGCGGCGCGCTCCTTTATCATATCCCACAGCGACGAAAGCACGTCCCCGAAAGTCAGCGACAGCGCGCCGCCGTTTTCAGGGGTTATCCCCTGCTCGTCCAGTATTTCCGCGGCGTCATCGGGGACAGCTTCTTCAAGGCGGTCGCGGCCGTAGTCTATAACAGCGCTTTCCCCGTGGACCGGTACAGCCGCAAGGAAAAATATCACCGCGGCGATAATTACAGAAATAATTTTCGGCATTTTCGTTTCCTTTTCGTTATGCTCCGAGGAGCTTTGTTATCTCGTCCGCGAGGGCGGTGAAAACCGGGAGAGTTATCAGCGCCAGCGCCGCCCGACCCGCAAGTTCAAGCTTTGCGGCTATGGCGCCCTCCCCCGCGTCGCGGCAGGCGTCGGCGGAAAGCTGCGTTATATAGCAAATCGCAAGAGCTTTAAGCAGCACCGCCGAAAATTCCCCGCTTATCCCCGCCCTGTCCGCAAGGGAGGAGAGAACCTCCACCGACGGCGCGAGCATTTTCATCACCGCCGCCAGCACGAGTATCCCGCAGGCAATGCTGACGCCGAGAGCTGCGTCGGGTCTGTGCTGTCGGATGATAACGCACAGCACCGCGGAAATTATCCCGACCCCCGCAAGCGAAATAATGTCCATATCGTCACCACAGCCCGAACACGGATTTTATCGTGGAGAACAGGTCGTCTATGGCGGGGACTATCATCATCAGCACGATGATTAGCCCCGCCACCGTGAGCATCATCGCCTGCTCGTCGTGGTCGGT
The DNA here is from genome assembly GCA_934481445.1 of uncultured Oscillospiraceae bacterium. Lineage (GTDB taxonomy): Bacteria > Bacillota > Clostridia > Oscillospirales > Ruminococcaceae > CAG-115. The sequence goes on along the minus strand of CAKSPC010000023.1, from coordinate 15,479 downwards.
TTTTTTGAGTATCTGGTTCAGCACCGCAACGATTATTCCCACCGCGGCTATTTTGAACAGCAGTTCTATATCCATTCTTTCACGCCCCGTTTATATCAACAGCACCGCCGCACCTGCTCCGCAGAGAAATCCTACGGAGCGAAACAGCCGCGCCTTTTTTCCGTTGTCCGCCGAAGCCGCTTCGTACAGCGCGGAGATACGCTCGAAATACAGTTCGAGAAGCTGCTCCTGACCTGCGCAGTCGCTGGTGCCGAGTTCTTTCCCAAGGCTTCGCATAAGCTCCGCTTCCTCGCGGGAATAGCCGCTGCGGGTCATTTCGGAGCAGGCGTTATCCCACGCCGTGCGGATATCATCGCAGCTTTCCCGGGCGGCGCGCAGTAGCTCGCCGAATTTCCCGTCAGCCCTTTCGCAGAGTTCCTCCAGCGTTAATGCGCAGCAGCGTATTTCGATGGAGAATATCCGCAGCATTGTGCGCAGTTCCGCAAGCAATTCCGCGCGGCGCTTCAATGCGGCGCTTTTGCGCAGCCCCACGATAACGCACAGCGCGAACGCCGCCGCAGCCGCAAGCGTTCTCATCGGTTCATCCTGCTTTCCGTGAGTCTGCCCCCGCCGCCTATCACCGCCGCGCAGTCGAACAGCGGCAGCAGCCTGTCCGTTCCGTGTCGGCGTGAAAGTTCCGAAAGGCTCCCCGCGTGCGCCGCCGCGGCAAGCTTCACCCCGCAGAAAAGGCACTGCTCCACTGCTTCGTAGTCGTCGCCTATTTCATCGCAGATGATTATTTCGGGGCTGAGGGAACGAAGCGCGGTCATTATTCCCTCGGATTTCGGGTAGCCGCACAGCACGTCGGTGTTCTCCCCGATATCCAGCGACGGCAAACCGTGCACAGAGGCGGAAAGCTCGTTTCTGCTGTCTATCAGCGCCACGCGGTGCTCCCGCCCGAGAATGCGCGAGAGGTCGCGGAGGATGGTGGTTTTCCCGCTCATGGGTCTGCCCGCGAGGATAAGGGAGCGAAGCCCGTCCGAAAAGAAGCGCTCGTATATCTCCTCGGCGCAGCCCTTGACTTCGTGCGCTATTCTGATATTCAGCGAGGAAATATCCTTTACGGAGGATAATTTCCCGCCGCTAATCACCGCCGTGCCGCACAAACCGACGCGGTGCCCGCCGTCGAGGGTTATGAACCCCTCGGCAATTTCGTTGGAATAACTGTGCACGGAATATCGGCACAGCTCCGCAAAGCATTCCGCGATGTCCTTTTCGCTGAACGGCTCGGAGCAGGGGGTGATTTTTCCCGAAACGGTGACTGCCGCCGCACGCCTGCCCGCGCGAAGCCTTATCTCCGCAATATCCGCCATGCCCGACGGAATGTGTATTTTCGCCGCCGCGGCTTTCAGCGGTATCTCCCGATTTTTTATGGTTATCATACAGACCTCCGTTCGTCCATGGTTAATTGTATGCGGGGGCTGTCCGATTAAGAACAAAAAATGGGACGGCATACAGCTTAACAAAAAACGCCCTGCAAGAGAAAACTCTTGCAGGGCGTTTGAAATTACGCTCATTAAAAAATACCGTGGTTATACTTGATTTGTCCATAGAAAATAAATATCAAGCCAACTATTATCGCCGGTACTACAATATATGGTATTACTTCTTCATTCCAAAATGTTACGATATACGACAAAACCAGTGAAATTCCAATAATAAGCGTTCCCGTACCCACAACTCTCCCGTATTTAGGCACATCTTCCTCCTGCACCCTTCTACGATTATAGGAATGTATTGTGCTGATATTTCCGCATATATTCACAATGCCAAGGACAGATATAAGTATCCCGATTATCAACAGCATTAAGTCACCCATTGCCTACCTCCTAAAAATAAAACAAATCTTCAAATTTCTTATCCAAGGCAATGCAAAGTATCAGTGCCAATTTAGCGGTAGGATTAAATTGCCCCGTTTCAATAGAACTGATAGTATTCCGCGATACGCCCACCATTTCTGCTAATTGTGCTTGTGAAAGATTTGCTTCCGCCCGTGCATCTTTCAGATGATTTTTCAGCTTTAAATGTTCATTCACACTTTTACCTCTAAAAGGCGATGAACAAATCCAACAAAAGCTAACACGGCAAGGCAAAAAAATAATATTGACAATACCAGATCGCTCCTACGCTTTATTTTGACAAAACGAACCGACCATTGCGTCGCAATAATACTGAAATATATGAACCACGGACTGTAAAGCAATGTATTAGTAAGCATTGATGACATTACGGAAATTATGAAACACGCCAACGCACCTGCCCTCACCGAATAAAAACCCGCCTGATACAGGATTTCCATTTCAGGCAAATCCTTATTTTTATTCTCTTTTCGGCTTGCTTTTAAGACCTCTTCCCTCTTCATAAAGTCACCTCAATGACAAGTTTTCTTGTCATTATTATAACATAGCCAAGTTTTCTTGTCAATACATTTACATAACATTTCTTAAATATTTTTCGGAACAAAAAATGGGACGGCATAAAACCGTCCCATCTGAGTATTTGAATTTATTCCCTCCCGATATGCTCGATGATAAGCGCCGTACCCTCGTGCACCGTCACGACCGCCGTTTCCTCCGCGACCTCGTTGCTGACGCCCAACGGAAAGCTGTTCGTGATGGTATGATGATCCAGCGGATACTTCGTGCCTGCTTCGCTAACGACGATATGCTCGCCATACGAAAACACCGAAAGATACCCCTTGAACCGCGGCACCTCGGCGCTTCCTTCCGAAAGAAGATACGCCTTTTCGCCTGCGCCGTACAGTGTCGACTTCACGCCGCGCAGCATAAGCCCGTACATCATCTGGATATTCGCAACGGTATGGTCGAGCCTGCCGCCGAGGGCGCAGAAAAACCTCAGTTCATCGCAGCCGCGCTCTATTGCGGTGTCCGCGGCAAGCTGCGCGTCGGTGTCGTCCTTTATCGGGGACACGCGTATGCATTCAATCCCCTCGGGGGCGTTTATGTGAGAGCTGTCGAAATCACCCACGACAATATCCGGGGTTATACCTGCGGCGAGGGCGTATTCAAGCCCCCTGTCCGCCGCAATGACAAGCCCCTCGATATCCTCCGCGGCGATTTTTCCGTTCGGCGCTCCGCAGATTATAGAACAAACCTTTCTGCCCATGCAATACCTCCGCGCGTTATTTCGGACGCTCCCAGTCATTTATTTTCGCAGCTTCCTCGTACATACGCAGGTAGCTGTCATAGCGCGAGCGGGCTATCATTCCGCCCTCAACCGCCTCGCGGACGGCGCAGCCTTTCTCCTTGATATGCGCGCAGTCGGCGAACATACATTTCCCCGAATATTCCGCAAATTCGCGGAATGCTCCGTCAAGTTCTTCCTTCGGGATACGGCAGTAACGCTCGGTATCCACGGTGGAAAAACCGGGCGTATCCGCAACGTAGCCGCCCTCAAGGCGGTACATTTCAACCTGCCGCGTGGTATGGCGCCCTCTGCCAAGCTTGCGGCTGATGTGCGCGGTTTCGAGCGAAAGGTGCGGAAACAGCACGTTCATCAGGCTTGATTTGCCAACGCCCGAGTTTCCGATGAACGCGGTGGTTTTTCCCCGGATAAAATCACGCACCTCCTCCGCGCCGACGCCCGTGGTGTTATCCACCGAGCAGACCTTTATGCCTATGCTTCCGTAAAGCTCGGGAAGCTCCCCCGCGGCGCCTATGTCCGTCTTTGTGAAAACGATCAGCGGCTCTATCCCCTTGCTGTCCGAAATTGCAACAAGCTTATCGAGGATAAAGCGGTTTGGTGCAGGCTCCACGCAGGAATTTACAAAAACAATCCCGTCAAGATTTGCGAGGGGCGGGCGCACGAGGTAATTCCTGCGCTCGTGTATTTTTGTGATGACAGGCTCCGCGCTGTTTTCCGCAACAACGCTGACGTTATCCCCCGCGCAGGGACTGATGCCGTCCAGCCTGAATATTCCGCGGGCGGTGCACTTTACAACATCCCCCGCATATATGCCGCTGAGGGCATCTACATAGTAGATACCCCCAACCGCCTTTATTATTTTTCCGTCAAAGGTTTCGGATGAAATAAAGATCCCTCCGTTTATTCTCAGTCTACGGGGATTCCGCCCGTCGGGTCGGATACCTCGCCATCGGGCTCGGATGTGTCGAATGTCGGCTCGGAAACATCGCTTGTTTCGGCAGTATCGGGTTCTGTGGTTTCGCTGCTGTCGTCGGATGTTACGGGAGCGTCCCCAAGCAGCTCGGTGAATACCGCGCTGTTCTTGGATTCCTCGGAGGCTGTGATCTTGTCGTCGGTGAACTCAACGTTTACGACGATATAGGTGTCTGTTCTGCCGGTCTCAACGGACGTTACCTTCACCGCGAGCTGCTTTGTTTCGCCGGACTTGCCGACTACGGTGTATTTGATGGTCTTGCTTGCGGAAAGACCTATGTCGCGGGTTTCGGTTGCTTCGTCGTCAAGAACGCCGTCGATGTAATATCTGAACTCGAACTCGCCCTCTGCCTTCTTCGGAAGCGTGATGGTGATGTTCTTCTCAGCCTCGGGTATCTCGCCGGAGCTTACCTTGAGGATTATCTCGGTTTCCCTGTCAACAACGGAGTTGGGCTCAAGGTTCTGCTCAAGGACAGTGCCCTTTTCCTCCTCGCTGGCAACATAATCCACCTTGGGAACAAGGTGATACTCGTCGCAGCGCTTCAGCGCTGTTTCGACAGGCATACCCGTGAGCTTGGGAACATAAACGGGAGTGTCCGTTGCGCCAAGGCTGACAACAAGGATGACAGTAGAACCCTGCGGAGCCATCTCATGCGCCTCGGGGATAGTTCTTACAACATAATCCTTGGAAACCTCGTCGTTCTCCTCAAATGTGCTGGAAACAACGAAGCCGTCCTTCTTGAGCTGACGCTCGGCTGCGTCGCGGGTACGGTTGGAAAGATCCTGGATTTCGATCTGCTTTATGCCCATACTTACCTTAACGGTAACGGAAGCGCCGACCTTGACCTTGCGTCCCTCGGCAAGATCCTGATCGAATATCTCGTCCTTGGTGTAGGTGGACCATTCCTGCTGTGCCTGAAGATCAAGGTAGGAAGAATACTTGGAAAGCGCGTCCTCCCACGAAAGCCCGACAAGGTTCGGCATGATGAACTCATCGCTGTCCGTAACGCTGACATCGGAGCTGTCGCTTATGCCGAGGACATCCTTGATATCACTTTCGGTCTTGTTTAATCTTGTGGAAACAAGCGTGAGAACAAGGAATACCGTCGCGATGATGAACGCTGTTCCCACTGCGAACAGAATGGGTATCAGCGGCGAACGGCGCTCTGCATACTCGTCGTCATCGTCATCGTCGTAATCCTCGTCGTCCTCGTCGGTATCGTCGTAGTCGTCCTCTTCAGGCTCGATCTTCTTTCTGCGCACGCGCTCCTGCTCTGCGGCGGGAACGGGTCTGTCGAAATATTTTGTAGAGCCGTCGGTGGAGTTATACTTATAATCAAAGATAATGCTCGGATTTTTCTTGAAATCCTCGAGATCCTTTATCATCTCGCCCGCGGTCTGATAGCGCTGATAGGGCTCCTTCTGCATTGCGCGGAGAACTATCTGCTCCAGTCCCTCGGGGATGGTTTCGTTGAGCTCGGTGGGTTTCTTCGGGGTGCTCTGCATATGCTTCAGGGCGATGGCAACGGGTGTGTCGCCGTCGAAGGGCTTCTTGCCCGTAAGCATTTCATACAGCGCGACGCCTACGGAATAGATGTCGCTGCGCTCGTCGGTAATGTCGCCGCGGGCCTGCTCGGGGCTGATGTAATGTACGGAGCCGATGGTCTTTTCGGAAACGGTCTTGTTGTTCTCTCGGTTGAAGCGAGCGATGCCGAAATCCATGACCTTTATCGTGCCGTCCCGCAGGAGCATTATGTTGGAGCTCTTTACGTCGCGGTGGACGATGCCCCTGTCATGCGCGTGCTGGAGCGCGCGGAGTATCTGTATCGTGAAGTGAACAGCGTCGCGCCATTTCAGCACGCCCTGCTGCTCGATGTAATCGGTAAGGGTTATGCCGTCGACATATTCCATTACGATGAACTGAACCTTATCCGTAAAACCGACATCGTATATTTTCACGATATTCGGGTGGGAAAGCAGCGCGATCGCCTTACTTTCATTGCGGAAGCGGCGCAGGAATTCATCGCTGCCCGCAAACTCGGTCTTGAGTATCTTTACCGCGACGATACGATCCTCCTGGATATCTCTGGCACGGTAAATATCCGCCATTCCGCCGACGCCGATGAGTTCAAGCAGCTCATATCTTCCGTCGAGCTTTTTTCCGATATTTTTGTCCATGTATTATCCGCCATTTCTCCATACATTTATATATCGGGCAAATGCCCCCGCGCCGTATGGCAGCGCGAAATAAAAACGCATTATATTAAGATCTGCGCAGAAAACGCAGGGCTTCTACGGTAAATCATCTTTTAAAATAATAACACGATTTGTGCTAAAAGTCAATAACAATTCCCAAACTGTAATTGAATTGTAAATAATTTCACGCCCGCTGAAACCGTTCTGTAACTCTTTACAGCGTTATCAGCGCCACGGAAACATTGTCGTGGCCGCCGTTGCCGTTGGCGTAGTCCACAAGCTTTTCGCAGCAGACATCGTGCGGCTCGTCGAAGCAGATGTCGAGTATGTCGAGGTCGTCGCCGTATGCCGAAAGCCCGTCGGAGCACAGCAGCAGCATATCCCCCTCGTTCATCTCCAGCTCGAAATAATCCGGGGTGACGGAGCTGTCCGCGCCTATGGCCTTTGTTATCTTGCTGCGCTTCGGATGCACCTTTGCCTGCTCCTCGGTTATCTCGCCGCGGTCGACAAGTTCGCGCACATGGGAGTGATCCTTCGTTATCTGACGGATGCACTCATCCTCCTCGGAAGTGAAAAGGTGATACGCGCGGCTGTCGCCGATGTTTATGATGTAAGCCGTCGTTCCGAGCACCACCGCCGCAACGCAGGTGGTTCCCATTACTTCGTGGGAGTGCTCCTTCGCGGTTTCCCACACGATGCTGTTTGCAGCCACCGCTGCGGTTATCAGCAGGTTGCGTATGGAATTGCGGTTCATCATCGGGGAAAGGCTCTCTTTTATGCGGCGGGAAATCACGTCAACGGCGATGGAGCTTGCAAGTCCGCCCTCGCTTTCGCCGCCCATTCCGTCGCAGAGCACCGCCGCCGAACAGTTTTCGCCCAGCATCTCGCCCCATACGGAGTCCTGATTTTCCGACCTGACAAGTCCTATATCGGTTTTTGTATAGATCTTCATTCAACACCGCCTTACTGCGATAATCCGTCGTCCCTGCGGAGCTGACCGCACGCCGCGTTTATGTCGGCGCCGAGGGTCCTGCGGACGGTCGCGTTAATGCCCGCGTCGAGCAGCCTCTTCTGAAACCTCTCGACATAGCGGCTCTTCTTGAAATCGCGCTCGCGTATCTCGTTTATCGGTATAAGGTTCACATGGCACAGCATACCGTCCAGCAGCTTTATAAGCTCGTTTGCGGATTCCTCCGTGTCGTTCACGCCCTCGATGAGGGAGTATTCAAAGCTTATGCGCCTGCCGGTCTTCTTGAAATAATCGCGGCACGCCGTCATAAGCTGCTCGAGGTTGAACCTTTTGTTTATCGGCATGATGGAGCTGCGCTTTTCGTCCGTCGCCGCGTGCAGCGATATGGACAGCGTAAGTCCCATTTTAAGCTCAGCGAGTTTGTATATCTTGTCAACGACGCCGCAGGTCGAAAGCGAGATATGCCGCAGGCTCATGCCGTCGCCGTCGCTGTTGAGCAGCGACAGGAACTTCATCACGTTATCAAAATTATCCAGCGGCTCGCCAATGCCCATAAGCACGATGCTGTCGACATGGCGCCCGCTGTCGCGCTCCGTTTCGTATATCTGGAGCAGCATTTCCGACGGCTCGAGATTGCGCACGAAGCCGGCGATGGTCGAGGCGCAGAAGCGGCAGCCCATCTTGCACCCCACCTGCGTGGAAATGCACAGACTGTTTCCGTGCTTGTATTCCATGAGGACGGTTTCCACCGCCTCGCCGTCAGGCAAGCCATAAAGATATTTTACCGTATTATCTATATGGCTGGCAAGTCTTTTTTTGATAATTAGTGATTTTATACAAAATTTTTTTGATAACTCTTCCCGCAGTTGTGCAGAAATGTTGCTCATCTGCGAAAAATCAGTAACTTTCTTTATATGCAGCCATTCGTATATCTGCTTCGCGCGGAACGCCTTTTCGCCCATGGCGGTGAGTTCCGCGGAAAGCTCCTCCCTCGAAAGGGAAAGGATATCTGTTTTCTCCATTTATTTTATTCTCCTGAAAGACGCTGTGAAAAATCCGTCCCCGCCCTTTTCGTCGGGGAAATAGGTGCGCTTGAAGCTGTTTTCCGCGCCCTGATAAGGCACGGGCTGAACTATCGGCGCGAACTCGGGGTGCTCCGCCGCAAAGGAATCGGCGACCTCGTCGTTCTCCGCACGGGAAAGCGTGCAGGTCGAATACACAAACGTTCCGCCGACCTTAACGTACTTCGCGGAGGTTTCGAGAATTGCCCGCTGAAGCCGCGGCAGCTCGTTGAATTCCTCGGCGCCTTTGTATTTTATCTCTGGTTTCCTGCGGATAACGCCGAGTCCCGAGCAGGGCACGTCGCACAGCACTCTGTCCGCCGCGGGGAGTTCACCGTTGAATTCCAGCGCGTTGTTCTGCTGTGCGTCGATTATGCGCAGCCCGAGCCTTGCCGCTCCGTCCTCGATAAGGCCCACCCGCATATCGTGCAGGTCCATGCTGATCACCCTGCCGTTGTTGCCCATCAGTTCCGCCATGGTGAAGCTTTTTCCGCCCGGGGCAGCGCAGACATCCAGCACGGTTTCGTTTACAATGGGGCGCAGCGTAAGGCAGCAGAGCTGCGAGGAAATATCCTGAATATGGAACAGTCCGCGGCGGAACGCCTTGCTCTTTTCGATGTCGCCGGTCTTGTTCAGCTTTATGCAGTTTTCAAGGCGGGGGTATTTCTCGGCGGATATGCCCTCGTCCGAAAGAGCTTTCAGAAGCTCGTCCGTCGTGCATTTCAGCGTGTTAACACGAGCGTATACAGGGGGCTTTCCCACCGAAGCCTTGAGGGCGGCGACGGCGTTTTCGGTGCCGTATTCCTCCGTCCATTTTTCGGTGAGCCATTTCGGGCAGGAATACTCGACGGAAAGCCGCTCGGGCACCGAAAGCCCGAGGTAGCTGACCTTTTTGCCGTTTCGGATGAAGCTGCGGAGCATTCCGTTGACAAAACCCTCTGCCCCGAAAAGCTTCATTTTCTTGCAGAGTTTCACGCTTTCGTTCACCGCAGCACTCTCGGGTACGCCCTCCATAAACAGTATCTGATACAGCCCCGTTCTTAATATCTGCACCGCCGCGCTGTCTATTTTCCCGAATGGTATCCTGCTGTTCTGCCGGATTATATAATCCAGCGTGAGCCGCCGCTCGATAACGCCGTAAAACAGCGCCGCGGCGAATGCCTTGTCCCGCTCGGAAAGCTCCGAGGAGCTGAATGCGGAGTCAAGCAGAATATTGGAATATGAATCGCTGCTTTCCATTTTCAGCAGCATTTTTACCGCCGTAAGTCGAGCGTCAGCCATGATGTTGTTACCTTTCGTCAGTGTTATTTTCAGCCGAGAATTGCGCCCTTTTCAAGCTTCTTTCCGCGCAGGAACGCAGTGGTATCCATGCGCTTTCCGCCCTCCGCCTGTATCTCGGTTAATTCCACGCAGTTCCCGTCGCCGCAGGACACCGCGAATTTATCGGGGTCGGCTATCGTGCCCGCGGGCGCGGAGGTCTTTATCGGCGAGATGACCGCGCGATAGACTTTCAGCCGCTTTCCGTCAAGGAAAGTGTACGCGCAGGGCGCGTCGGACATGGCGCGTATGAAATCGTGCACCTTGTCTGCGGGCTGCGTGAAATCAAGCTTTAACTCTTCCTTGGTTATCATGGAAGCGTAGCAGGTATCCCCTGTCTGCGGAGTGCGCACCGCCGTGCCGTTTTCCAGCGCGGAAAGGGTCTTTACGATAAGTTCCGCCCCCGCCGCCGAGAGGATGTCGTGAAGCTCGCTGCCTGTCATTTCGGGGGTTATTTCCACCTCGGACTTCATTATCATGTCGCCGGTGTCAAGCCCCTCCGCCATATACATGGTGGTAACGCCTGTCACCTTTTCGCCGTCCTGGATGCAGCGCTGCATTGGCGCCGCGCCGCGGTATTTCGGCAGAAGCGAAGCGTGCACGTTGATACAGCCGTATTTCGGCAGCTCAAGTATCTCCTTGGGGAGTATCTGCCCGTATGCAACGACAACGATGCAGTCCGGGGCGATATCGCGAAGCACCGCAAGGGACTTTTCCGCGTCCTCGCCCTTTCGGAGCGAAAGCGGCTGATACACGGGGATATCATGCGCAAGGGCGCATTCCTTTACGGGGGTCATTTGTATCTGCTTGCCCCTGTTGCGGGGCTTGTCGGGCTGGGTGAATACCGCAGCGACCTCGTGCCCCGCGGCGATGAGCGCCTCAAGGCAGGAAAGCGAGAACACGGGAGTGCCCATGAATACAGTTTTCATTCGTTGTCCTCCTCTACCCATTCGATAACCTTATCCTTATAAAGTATTCCGTTCAGATGGTCGATTTCATGGCAGAATGCCCTTGCGAGAAGCTCGGCGCCCTTGTACTCGACTGCCTTTCCGTAGCGGTTGAGGGCGCGCACCTTTACACGCGCAGGGCGCTTTACAACGCCAAGCTTCCCGGGGTAAGAAAGGCACCCCTCCGCTTCAAGCTGCTTTCCTCTCATGGAAAGTATAACAGGATTTACAAGCTCTAACCTGCCATCCCCTACGTCGATAACGACAACGCGCTTCAGCACGCCAATCTGCGGCGCAGCAAGACCCACGCCGTCCGCGGCGCACATGGTTTCGTACATATCGTCGAGCAGCGCCCACAGCTCCGCGTCGAATTTATCCACCTCGGCGCAGGGCTTGCGGAGCCTTTCATCGCCGAACAGAAGTATATCTCTTACAGCCATATCCGCCCTCCTGTCAGCCCTTGGGCGGCAGCTCGGACTTTATCCTGTCGGTGAACAGAATACCGTCGAGATGGTCTATCTCATGGCAGAATGCACGGGCGAGCAGACCGCTGCCCGTCATGGTGAATTCCTTGCCGTTCCTGTCCTGCGCCTTTACGGTGACGGTGGCGGGGCGCTCTACCCTGCCCCATTCGCCCGGGGCGGAAAGGCAGCCCTCGTCGCCGAGCTGGCTTCCCTCGGCGCTGATTATCTCGGGATTTATCAGTTCGATCGTGCCGTGGTCGTCGCGGATATCAACTATCACCGCGCGACGGAGCATTCCCACCTGCGGCGCGGCAAGACCTACGCCGTCCGCGGCGGTGAGGGTATCCCGCATATCATCCAGCAGGGTCCACAGCTTCTGATCAAACGCTGTGACGGGTCTGCATTTCTTTCTTAAAACTTCATCTCCGAATTTGAATATCTCTCTTAATGCCATTTATTTATCCTTTCAGTCCATGCTGCCGTTCATGTCGGCATAGAAGCTGACATTCGCGAATGCGGCGTTCTGTGCCGCCTGCTGCATGGTAATGCTCACCAGCCTGCGCAGTGCGCTGCTGTTTATACATTTTAATATCAGGCGGTATCTGAACCTGCCGTTTATCTTTCCGATGGTATTCGGCGCGGGGCCTAAAATTCTTATCGGAACGCCTGTTCCGAGGGGCTTCGCGTTTTCCGAGAGCATTCCCGCAAACATTCTCGAGGCGTTCTCGCAGCTTTTTTCCACCAGAGAAGAGAACCCGAACACCACGATATCGCAGAACGGCGGATAAAGCAGCGCCTCGCGGAGTTGTATCTCCTCGTTGTAGAAATCGGGGTAATCCTGCCGCGCGGCAAGATTTATAACATAATGCTCGGGGGAAAACGTCTGTATCATCGCGCGGCCGCGCTTGCCGCCGCGTCCCGATCTTCCGACCACCTGCGTTATCAGCGAGAACGTCCGCTCGTATGCGCGGAAATCCTCGGCGTAGAGCGAATTATCCGTTTTAAGCACGCCCACCAGCGTTACATTCGGGAAATCCAGCCCTTTGGCAATCATCTGCGTGCCGACGATGATGTCGTACTCTCCGTCGGCGAAAGCCTTGAACTTGCGCTCAAATGCGTTTTTTGTGGAGGTGGTGTCGGCGTCCATGCGCAGCACCCGCGCCTTTGGGAAAAGCTCGGATATTTCATCCTCAATGCGCTGCGTGCCGGTGCCTTTCATGGAAAAGAACCCGCCGCCGCACTTCGGGCAGGCGCTGTCCATCTGCCGCATATAGCCGCAGTAGTGGCATATCATGCTGTTGTTTGCCTTGTGATATGTCAGCGGAAGCGAGCAGTTGGGGCACTCCGCGGGGGCGCCGCAGCTTGCGCAGCGGACGCTTGTTCTGTACCCACGGCGGTTGAGCAGCAGAATAGACTGCTCTCCGCGCTCTAAATTCAACTCTATTTCATGAATGAGCGGCATACTGAACGCGGAATGGTTTCCGTTGCGCTGCTCTTCTTTCATGTCAACTATATATACCTCGGGAAGAACGGCGTTGTTATATCGCTCGTCCAGCTCGAAAAGGCTGTATCTTCCCTTTTTTGCGTAGTAATAGCTCTCCAGCGACGGCGTTGCCGAGGCGAGAAGCAGGAACGCGTTATGCGCGAAGCACCGCTGCTTGGCAACATCGCGGGCATGATACCGCGGCGCGCTCTCGGATTTATACGTCCCCTCGCCCTCTTCGTCGATGACGATAACGCCCAGATTCTGCACGGGGGCAAAAACCGCGCTGCGGGTGCCGATGACGATGTGTGCCTTTCCGTCGCGAATACGGCGGTATTCATCCGCGCGCTCGCCCAGCGAAAGGCTGCTGTGCATTATCGCGACCTCACCGCCGAACAGCCTGCGGAACTTTCCGACCATCTGCGGCGTGAGCGATATCTCGGGGACCAGCATGACCGCCGATTTCCCCTGCAGCAGCGCCTGCTCGATAAGTTTTATGAAAACGGAGGTTTTTCCGCTGCCCGTTACCCCGCGCAGCAGCGCACATTTTGGCTTCGGGTCATTCATCAGCTTCCGCAGTCCGTCGAAAACCTCCTGCTGCTTCGGCGAGAAATGAATATCCGACGGGCTTTCCGCCGCCTGCTCCGTAGGTTCTGTCCTGAAAACAACGTTTTCAAACTGCTCGAGAAAATCCTTGTCCACGAGCCTTTTTACAACGGACGGCGTTACGGTGCAGGCGTAGCAGGCTTCACGCATGGAAGCACACTCGGTTTCTTCTATAAAGCGAAGCACCTCGCGCTGTTTTTTCGTAAGACTCACGCCCTCGGGCCGATGCTCGGACAGACGCAGCATTGCGACAGTTTCATCGCCGACGCGGCGTTTGAGCACATCGTCCTCATGCAGCACATTCTTTTCGAGCAGCGACTTCACAAGCTTTCCGCCCGAAGCCTTGTCCGCAAGCACCGCCGCGTCGAAAGCCGCGCGGTCGGCCGCAGAGCGAAGTATCTCCACAAAACGTTTTTCGTCGTCGGAAAGCTCCGCGGTGATATCCGAACTCAACGCATAGTGCACTTTCAGCGTATATCCAAGCCCCGGCGGAAGTATCGCGCGGAATGCGTCAAAGTAGGTGCAGAAAGTATTTTCCTTTATCCAAGCGCATAAATCGAGCAGCTCCTGCGAAATGACAGGCTCGCTGTCAGCGGCGGCGGTTATCGCCTTGTAGCGTATTGAGGGGTCGTCGTCCTCATGCACGGAAAACACCAGCCCCATGCGCTTTTTGCTGCCCTTTCCGAACGGAATGACAACGCGGACGCCTGCTTTCACGCTGTCGCGCATTTCCTCGGGAATGCTGTATCCGAACAGCTTGTCGAATGCAAAGAGTGTGTTCTCAACTGCGACATCCGCAATGAGCCTTTTTCTTTCCATCAGGTGTTTTCACAGCCCTCGGCAGAAAGGCACTCCAGCAGAGCTGTATTACGGGTGCGGCGGAGTTTTTCGGCGCGGATCACGGCAAGGAGGTCATCCACGGCAATATCAAGCTCGCCGTTTGTGATGAGATAATCGTAATGCTCGGCGAGTTTTATTTCGTTGCGGGCCTGCGCGGTGCGCTCGCGGATCTTTTCCTCGGTTTCGGTCCCGCGCTTGCGCAGGCGGCGCTCCAGCTCATGCATTGACGGCGGGAGTATGAAAACAAGGCAGCATTCGGGGAAGAGCCTGCGGATATTCATTGCGCCCTCGACCTCGATTTTAAGTATAACATCCTTGCCCTGCGCGAGGAGATCCTCAACTCCCTTGCGGGGAGTTCCGTAATAATTCCCGCAATACTCGGTGTACTCGAGCACGCCGCCGTCGGCGATAAGCTGCTCGAACCTGTCGCGGGTCAGGAAGTGATAATGCACGCCGTCTACCTCGCCCTCGCGCGGCGCGCGGGTGGTTGCCGAAACGGAATAGCCTACCGTGTCTGTCTTTTTGAACATCTGCTCAAGAATGGTATCTTTTCCGCAGCCTGCGGGCGCGGAAACAACAAAAAGAAGTCCCTTATTCATCATTATCCCCCTCAGAAATCTTTCCGGAAAGCGTGTCCGGCTGAAGCGCCGAAAGAACAACGTGCCCGCTGTCGCAGACTATAACGGAGCGGGTCTTTCGCCCGCAGGTCGCGTCGATGGCCGTGCCGCTGTCCTTGGCGACCTGCACGATACGCTTGACAGGCGCAGCCTCGGGGCTCACCACCGCGACTATCCTGTCGGCATTGACGGTATTTCCGAAACCGATGTTAACCAACCGCAAATCAAACACCCCCGAAATCACAGAAATATATAATATATTGTACCATATTTCCTCACGAAATGCAACATATATTTTCTTAATTAATGCCCGCTCGGGCTTTTTGCGATTATTTTTTCGGAAATATCCGGTTTTACCCTTGACAAACAGGAGGAAAATGTGTATAATATTAATGTTCTTGCAAAATGCAGATATGGAGAGGTATCGAAGTGGTCATAACGGGGCTGACTCGAAATCAGTTTGCGCGCAAGCGCACAGGGGTTCGAATCCCCTCCTCTCCGCCAGATTTCAATAATAAAGACCGCCTTTCGGGGCGGTCTTTATTATTGAAATGGCATCGTTTTTCATTTCTCGGACAGTCGTCCGCGATTTCGCTTCGCGAAACCTTGAAAAACGACGCGGGCGCCTTGGTTAGGCTGGGGGGTATCTTTGCTTTTTGTATACACTAATGCGACCGCCTTTCGGGGCGGTCTTTATTATTGAAATGGCATCGTTTTTCATTTCGCGGACAGTCGTCCGCGATTTCGCTTCGCGAAACCTTGAAAAACGACGCGGGCGCCTTGGTTAGGCTGGGGGGTATCT
>CAKSPC010000022.1 GCA_934481445.1 uncultured Oscillospiraceae bacterium | reverse complement strand
GCGAAATACGGGAGCATATCGCAGGCGGCAGAGGTGCTGATGAACAATCAGCCGAATGTTTCGCGGATAATCAAAAAACAAGAGAGCGAGCTTAACTGCACGCTTTTTGTAAGGTCAAGAAAGGGCGTTGAACTCACGCATGAGGGCGAAATGCTGTTTACGCACGTTTCCGCCGCAGTGGAAAATATTCTTGCCGCCGAGGAGAAAATCAACCTCGAACATTCGCTCACCAAAGGCGTGGTCATGATAAGCGCCAGCGAAATCGCTCTGCGGTGCTTCCTGCTGCCCGTGCTGAAAGATTTCCGGCAGAAATACCCCGGAGTTCGCATAAGAGTATCCAACCACTCGACGCCGCAGGCTGTTACGGCGCTTAAAAACGGGCTGGTGGATATCGCGGTGGTTTCCACGCCGACAGGGGAACTCAATTCGCTGGTTTCGACAAAACTTTGTGAGATGAGGGAAATTCCCGTATGCGGCGCGGCGTTTTCCGAGCTTGCCGACAGGGAACTTTCGCTGTCTGACCTTGCGGAATATCCACTCATCTCCCTCGGAAAACAAACAAAAACATACGAAGTTTACAGCGAGTGGTTTCGTGAGAACAGCTGCCCGTTCGCGCCGGATATCGAAGCTGCAACGGCAGATCAGATACTTCCGATGGTGGCAAATGACCTCGGGGTAGGATTTGTTCCCGAAAAATTTCTTGACGGATACCCGTTTGAAAGCAGTATAATAAGGCTAAGGCTCAAAGAAGATGTTCCTGCGCGGAACATATGCTGCCTTAAGCGTAAAAATCAGTCCATGAGCGCCGCCTGCCGCGAGATGGAACGGATGATAATAAAAGCCACCATGCAGTGATAAAAAACAGCACCTTTTATATCGAAAGGTGCTGCTGTTTTTATTACGGCTGCTGATTTATGCTCTTTGCCTTGAGCCGAGAAGCCGCTCTTGCGAGCGTCATCTGTGCGGCATGGAACTCGCGTATGCTGCGCTTCTGAAGAATTGCCTCGCGTGCGGCGGCGGCTTCCTCCTCGGCGCGGATCGCGTCGATGTCCTCGGGGCGCTCTGCATAATCTACAAGCACAAGCACCTCGCCGTCCTCGACTTTGACAAGTCCCGCCGAAACAGCGGCGATCTGATCCTTTTCGCCGGGTATGCGATAGGTCATTACCCCCGGTACGACCGCGCTGATGATATCGCAGTGCCCCGCAAGAATACCATACTGCCCGTCGGCGGTGGGAATGATCAGCGACTCGCATTCGCCGTCGTAAAAGGTGTTGGATGCGGCAAGTATATGCGTCTTGAATGTATTCATGGCGCGCCTCGCTTACAGCTTCGCTGCCTTTTCGGCAACATCGTCTATGGTTCCGACATTGTAGAACGCCGCCTCGGGATACTTATCCATATCACCGCCGACGATAGCCTGAAATCCCTTGATGGTTTCGGTAAGCGGAACGTAAATACCGGGGATGCCTGTGAATTTCTCCGCAACATGGGTAGGCTGCGCAAGGAAACGTTGAATCTTTCTCGCCCTTGTTACCACCTGCTTATCCTCGTCGGAAAGCTCATCCATACCGAGTATCGCGATGATATCCTGAAGTTCGTTGTACTTCTGGAGTATCTCCTGCACCGCTCTTGCGGTTTCGTAATGTGCCGTGCCCACGATATCCGCCTCGAGTATTCTCGATGTGGAGCCCAGCGGGTCAACGGCGGGATAAATACCCTGCTCGGCTATCTTACGGCTGAGCACCGTTGTCGCGTCGAGGTGGGTGAATGTCGTTGCAGGAGCGGGGTCTGTCAGGTCATCAGCCGGGACGTATACAGCCTGAACTGATGTAACGGAACCGCTTCTTGTGGATGTTATACGCTCCTGAAGAGCGCCCATTTCCTCGGAAAGGGTCGGCTGATAACCAACGGCAGAGGGCATTCTGCCCAGCAGCGTGGAAACCTCCGAACCTGCCTGTACGAAACGGAATATGTTATCAATAAACAGCAGGACATCCTTATGCTGAACATCACGGAAATATTCCGCCATGGTAAGTCCCGAAAGAGCAACGCGCATACGCACGCCCGGGGACTCGTTCATCTGACCGAACACAAGCGCTGTCTTGTCGGATACACCGCTCTCGCGCATTTCATTCCAGAGGTCGTTACCCTCACGGCTGCGCTCGCCTACGCCCGTAAATACGGAGTAGCCGCCGTGCTCCATCGCTACGTTGTGGATAAGCTCCTGAATAAGCACGGTCTTGCCTACGCCCGCGCCGCCGAAAAGACCTATCTTACCGCCCTTGGGGTACGGCTCCAGCAGGTCGATGACCTTTATGCCTGTTTCAAGCACCTGCGCGACAGGCTGCTGCTCGTCAAACCCGGGAGCCTTGCGGTGTATCTCCCAGCGCTCGCCGTCCGCAAGCTCGCCCTCGCCGTCGATGGGCTCGCCGAGTACGTTGAACATACGTCCGAGTGTTCTGTCGCCGACGGGGACGCTTATCGTCCTGCCGGTGGCGGTGACTTCCATTCCTCTCGCCATGTTTTCACTGGCGCCGAGAAGAATGCAGCGCACCCTGTCCTTTCCCGTATGCTGTGCGACTTCCATAACGCGCTGCTTTCCCTTAACGTTAACGGTCAGCGCTTCCTTTATCTTAGGCAGTCCGCCCTGCTCAAAAATGCAGTCTATAACAGGGCCGGATATCTGTGTTATCTTTCCTTTACTCAATGTCCGCACGCCTCCTCACTTTTCTTTTTTGCCATCTTTCTTTTCTGTGCCTTAGCGCCCGAGGATATCTCGGTTATCTCCTGCGTTATTGCCGCCTGGCGCGAGCGGTTGTACTGCACCGAAAGCTCGCTGAGCAGCTTTTCCGCATTGCGGTTTGCGGAATCCATCGCAGTCATGCGCGCATTCTGCTCCGCACAGAAGCTGTCAACCAGCGCGCTGTAAATATATCCCGAAACATAGCTGGGGACAAGCGTATCAAGCACCACCTCAACCGAGGGAGTGAACTCAAACGGCTTTGTTATCGCTTTTTCCGTGGTATTATCGGCAAATGTCCTGCGGTGGAAAGGCAGAAGTCTTTCCGTCTTTGCCTCCTCGAACATTCCGTTGCGGATATCCGTGTAGACTACGAATATCTTGCAGACCTTTTTCTGCTCAAACATTTCCAGCAGAATGGCGCTTATCTCGCGGGCGCGCTGCATTGTGGGATTCTGCGCGGTGTAGAGAAAGCTGTGCTCCACGGGCACGCCGTGATGCTCGAAATACTGTCTGCCGTACTCGCCCACAACAAGAAGCTTCGTATCGGGGTGACTTTTCAGAAGCTTTTCCGCCTCGCGGATGACATTCTGGTTGTACATTCCCGCAAGGCCCTTATCCGCCGTAACAACTAAGCAGGCATATGTGCCGTCCAGCGTATGCATGGCGTCCTCGGGATAGAAATAGTCGCTCTCCACCTCTTTCGAGGTACGGAAAACACGCTTTATCTCACCCTTTATCGCGTCGAAATACGGGCGGGTGTGGTCAAGCTCCGATTTTGCCTTGCGCATCTTTGTGGAAGCGATAAGGTACATCGCGTTGGTTATCTTCTGAGTATCGCGAACGCTTTTTATGCGATCCTTTATCTCCTTTGTGTTAGCCATAGCGCACCGCCTTAACCGACGTTACGCTCCGCAAAGCGCTGAGAAAATTCAAGTATCGACTTTCTTTCCTCTTCTGTGGTTTCGCCGGTGCGGTCGATCTTGTCGCAGAGGTCGGGCATCTCCGCCGCAGCGGCGTCAAGCAGCCCGCGGCTCATCTGCGGTATTTTGTCGGGCGCGGTATCCTGGAATACATGACCCATCGCCGCAGTAAGGAGTATCACCTGTTCATGCTGCTTGTAGGGGTTGTACTGCTTCTGACGCAGCAGGCGCATAAGTCCCTGACCGTAATGAAGCTGCTTCTTGGTGGCTTCATCAAGGTCGCTGGAAAACTGCATAAACACTTCCATTTCGCGATACTGCGCGAGGTCAAGACGGATAGCGCCTGTTGCCTTTTTCATTGCCTTGGTCTGAGCTGCACCGCCGACACGCGATACCGAAAGACCTACGTTTACCGCAGGGCGCTGACCCGAATGGAACAGGTCGCTCTCAAGGAATATCTGACCGTCGGTGATGGAGATTATGTTCGTAGGGATATACGCGGAAACGTCGCCCGCCTGTGTTTCAACGATGGGAAGCGCCGTCATGCTGCCGCCGCCCAGTGCGTCGGAAAGGTGAGCAGAACGCTCCAGCAGACGGGAATGCAGGTAGAATACGTCGCCGGGATACGCTTCACGTCCCGGAGAACGCTCCAGCAGAAGGCTCAGGGTACGATATGCAACGGCGTGCTTTGAAAGGTCATCGTATACGATCAGTACATCCTTGCCATGGTTCATGAAAAACTCGCCCATCGCGCACCCCGAATACGGCGCGATGTACTGTAACGTCGCGGAGTCGCTGGCGGTGGCGTTGACGATTATCGTGTAATCCATGGCGCCGTGCTTGCGGAGGTTCTCGGCAAGCTGCGCAACAGAAGAAGCCTTCTGACCTATCGCAACATAAATGCAGACAACGCCCTTACCCTTCTGGTTGAGGATTGTATCCAGCGCGATGGCGGTCTTACCCGTCTGTCGGTCGCCGATTATCAGCTCACGCTGCCCCCTGCCTATCGGGAACATGGAATCAATGGACAGAAGTCCCGTTTCCATAGGACGGTTTACGGGCTGACGGTCGATGATGCCTGGCGCGGGGTTTTCGATGGGGTAGTAATCCTCCTGCGCAATGGGACCCTTGCCGTCAACAGGCTCGCCCAGCGCATTTATAACGCGCCCCAGGAATGCCTCGCCGACGGGAATACCCGCAACTTTCTTTGTGCGGCGGACAACGCTGCCCTCGGTTATCTCACTTTCGTCGCCGAAGATAACACAACCTATCTCGTCCTCCTTGAGATCAAGTATCATACCCTTGATACCGCATTCAAACAGCAGTATCTCGCCGTACTCTGCCTGTTCAAGACCGCTTATGGTCGCGATACCGTCGCCGACGGTAAGAACTGTGCCGACTTCTTCATCGCGGGGTATCGGCTCAAAATCCTCGACCGCCTGTCTTATCATCGGCAGAACGTCCTGCTTGCCGCGGATAGCCTCGGAAATGCTTTCCTTGAGCTGCTTTGCGCGGCCCTCGGCGCTCCAGTCGAATATTCTGTCAAGGTTCCACTTGTAGGTGGATGTGCCTATCTCAATGCGGAAACCGTCGCGCACGCTGTCGTCCTGCTTCGGTATAACGGCAACTGCGGCGTTATACTTTTTCTCGAGATAATCCTGAACCTTTTTAAGCTGTTCATCGGTGGGAGTTTCGCGGCTGTATATGAACGCTTCGACCTCAACTTTTCTGATCTCGTGTTCTGTCATCAGTCATTACTCCTTTCCGAAACTGTCATAGGCACTCTCGGTGGAAACAAGCAGCTTGTCTACCGCAGCGGATACCATTTCCTCGATCTGGGCGTTGGTTTCCTGCAGTACCTTGTTCTTCTCAGCCTGAGCCGCTCTCCTGGCGTCGTCGATTATTCTCTGCTTCTCCTGCTCTGCGTCGGCAATGTGAGCCTTTGCGGCAAGATCAGCATCTGCCATAGCCTTTTTCTTCAGCTCTGCGGCTTCGTCCTGTGCCTTTTCGATAAGGCCGGAATACTTCTGCTGCTCAGCTTCGGCTGCGGCGAGCTTTTCGTTAGCCGCGTCGTCGATTTCCTTGTAGTGCGCCTCGCGCTTTTCCATAAAGTTCTTCACGGGTTTATACAGCAACGGCCACAGTCCGCCCGCAAGGATGATAAAATTGAACAGATGCAGCAAAATCTGCTGCCAGTCAACGTTAAGAGGGATTCCCATAATATTACCCCCTTACAGTACGAAGATGATGAGTATTGCAACAACCAGTGCGTAAATGATCGCGGTTTCAATGAATACCAGACCGAGCATCATGTTTGTACGGATCTTGTCGGCTGCCTCGGGCTGGCGGGAGATACCCTCGGAAGACTTTGCCGTTGTGATACCCATGCCTATACCTGCGCCGCAAGCCGCGATACCTACGCAGATACCTGCCGCGATAGCCTTGCTTCCGGTGGAATCATTATCGGATGCCTGCTGTTCTTCCTGAGATACGACGGTGGTTTCCTCGGGAGCGGGGGCAGGAGTTGCCGCAGCAAACGCAGCGATGCTGCAAAGTACGCACATAATAGCCGCAACTATTCCGCATATAAATAACTTCTTAACAGATTTTTTCATGATTGTTTCCTCCAAAACTATTGTTCATTATTGATTATTTGTTATTTTTCAGCCGATTTTGAAAGGCGCTTTTTTATCGCCTTTACGGGAGGTTCGGAAACCTCTCCGTAGAACATCGCCGTAAGCATTGTAAGAACATACGCCTGAATGAGTGCATGCAGCAGCGTGAACATTATTCCCACGAAAACAGGGAGCACAAAGCTAAGGCTGATGTTGTAATAAACAAGCTCCGTTACCAGCAGGCCGCTGAGCAGCGCGCCGAAAAGACGGAAGCTCATGGAAATCGGCAGCGAGAACTCCTTGAGTGTCCTGCCGACGCCCTTGATTTTCGCACCCGCTATGCCTCCGCTGAGGATAACCAGATACGACAGGCAGCCGAGCATTATCGCCGCGTTTATGTCTGACAGCGGAGCGGGCAGCGATATCGTCCCGCCGACTGTGGTGGGCGCCTGGATGCCGAACAGCTCGAACAGCGTGCCGACGAAAATATAAACGCCCGCCGCAAAAACATACGCCCCGAGGAACGTGTTCCTGTGCGGACTGCTTGTCTTTGCGAGATTATCGAAAAATCCCACAAGCTGCTCCAGAACAAGCTGGAATTTACCGGGCACCATCTTGAACCGCGGTATAACGAAGATCCTTATCACTGCCGCTGCAATAAGCAGCACGCCGCAGACGACAAGGGATGAGATGTACGCGGGGTTAACGTCCTTCAGCCCGAAAAGACTGACCTTGTTGGTGCCGTGCAGCACTGCGTCACGCATTACCGTCTTGATGGATTCGCTCTCACCGCTGCTTCCCACAAGAAGCGCTGCAACAAGCACAACCGCCATCAGCACGACCCACACGACGATAAACACCGTGCGTTTTCTTTTGCTCATATTACTTCTCCTTTCTTTCTGTATCTATATAAACGCCTTTCGGCGGGGATTATCAAGATTCTTCCTGCTTTTCGCGGATGAACATAAGGCAGAAACTTACCGAAAGCAGCACGCAGCAGATCCATATTGCGCCGCTGCCAAGTGTGTTTGAAACAACGCTTCCTATGCCCGCGCCCGCCGCAAAAACGAGTATGACTGCGAAATAAGTCAGCGCCTTTTGCAGCACTTCCCTGTCGCGGCAGCGGAAGTATGCGCAAAGCGCTTCCATGCCGCTTCGCATATTTCCTATGCACATCGTGCTGGCGTAGGGCTGACCGTGTATCTTATGGAAAGTCTGCACCTGAAGCGCGCAAACGAACGAAACCAATGCATTCGCAATGGCATTTAGTGTTTCGGGGATAAATCCCACCGCAAACAGCAGGATTATCTCCTCAATAAGCACTATCTGCCGCCAATGTATCTTCTCAAAGCGCTTATAATGAATATGCACAAGTTCTGCCACAGCTATTCCTACCAAAAATGACAATATAGGAACGAGGTATTTCATCACCGAATCCCACTCGCCGCGGAAGAGTGCCGCAGACATCAGCACAATGTTGCCCGTCTGTGCGTTCGCGAAAACTCCGCCGCGGCAGCAGTATGTATATGCGTCCTGAAATCCACCCGAAAGGATGATAAAGACTGCAGAACGGAACTTATCGGACATCTGTCCGTGAAAGCCGATTTTGCTCATAACGGACCTCCTGTGCACCTTAATACGCGGTTACATTAAAAACGCGAAAATACACCGTGCCATTTTCGGAATTTATTATAATACTTTAATTTAGAATTGTATACTCTTTTTTTAAGATGTCGTCTATATAAATTTTATATAACAGAACGCAAAAAATACCACTGCCGTGATAGAATACCACTGCATGCATAGGGAGTGAGTCGCCGCAGGCATGGACGCGCATTTTTCAAAACCGATAAACATAAAGCTGCTCGAGCGGGAGCTGTACAGGCTTATCAAGCACAAATGACCAACGCGGTGAAGAACAAAGCTTCACCGCAAATTTTTATGCTTTTCGGAATTTTGACGGGGATATGCCCTCATACCTTTTAAACAGCTTACAGAAATAGCTTTCGGAGCAGAAGCCTGTTTCCGCGGCAATATCCTCGATGTTTTTTTCGGAGCCTTTCAGCAATTCCTTTGCCGCCTGTATACGCCGCTTGGCGACATATTCCATCGGACGGGCGCCGAGGGTTGTTCTGAAAAGCAGACAAAGATGCTGCTTTGAAACACAGGCGGCGTCGCAGAGGTCACCCAGTGTTATCGCGCGGGAATAGTTATAATTAATGTGATCCACCGCTTTCATCAGCGCGGAATTCGGTGCCAGCGAAACACCCTTAACTGATATCAGCCTATAGAACTCTATAAGAAAATCGTATAGATATCCCGAAGCGCGGTAGTTCCCGAAAACGCTGTCAGACCGTACCGCGTCGTGCATTTTTCTGAAAATATGCTCCAGCGCCGCTGTATCCCCGAGCGGATAAACCGCGGGACTTTTCAGCCCGAAATGTGCCAGCACCTCATCCGCCGCATACCCGCACGGCACGACCCAGTGAACATCCCATATGTCGCAGTCGGGGTAGTATTCGTGCGGGAAATGCGCGGGCAGGAATATTGCGGTGAAAGGCGGTATCGGGGTCTTTCTCCCACCAAGCACAAGCGTGCCTCCGCCTTTCGTGCAATAAAGTATCTGCGGATGCGGGTAGCCATCGGGGCGGATTATGTGATCCTGGCAGTGCTGCTGACCCATGTTGAGAAGATACAGCGGCAGCTCTTTTTCACCGCGTATTATCGGATAATCGCAGAAAAACAAAAAAACACCTCCGTGATATTCATATCGTTATAAAATAATAATATCATGCATTGACATTGTTGTCAACAAGTTTTATAATTGATATCAAGAAAACGAACACAGGAGGATATCATGGACATTTCAAAAATAGCGGCGCCCGGCTCGCCGAAAAGCAGAATGGTCTTTCACGAAGACCCGCAGCAGCTTCACATAAACACGTTTGATAAGCACTGTTATTTCATACCGTTTGCAAAGGGGCAGGATCCGTTTTCCGAGCGCGGCGGCTCGAAGCAGTTCGAGCTGCTGAACGGCGAATGGGGGTTCAGATATTACGACAGCATAATCGACCTTGAGGATTGTTTCACATCTGTTCCCGCCGAAAAAACTATCCCCGTACCGTCGAACTGGCAGCTCCACGGCTACGACAAGCCGCAATACACCAACGTAAAATACCCCATCCCCTACGACCCGCCGTATGTTCCCGATGATATTCCCGTGGGAGTTTACAGCCGCAGCTGCAATTATACCCCCGACGGAACGGACAGGATACTCGTTTTCGAGGGCGTGGACAGCTGCGTGTATCTTTATATAAACGACAAATTTGCGGGGTATTCGCAGGTGTCGCACTGCACCGCCGAGTTTGATATCACCCCGCTTCTGCATGAGGGCGAAAACAAAATCACAGCCGCTGTGCTGAAATGGTGCGATGGCACTTACCTTGAAGATCAGGACAAGTTCAGGCTTTCGGGAATTTTCCGCGATGTATATGTGCTTTCCCGCCCGAAAAAAAGGCTGGAAAATTATATTGTGAAAACAGTGCTTTCGGATGATATGAAATCGGCGGCGCTGCGATTTACTCCGTTTGGCGCGGAGGCTTCCGCGGAGCTTTACGACCCCGAGGGGAATATTATCGGAATGTTATCCGCACGCGACGGCGAAACAGCTGAAATTAACCTTCCGTCATGCAGGCTCTGGTCGGCGGAGCAGCCCGTGCTGTATTCACTTAAAATCACATCCGGGGACGAAATTATCGGCGAGCGGGTCGGTTTCAGAAAAATAACCGCCGAAAACGGCGTTGTTAAAATCAACGGCCGTCCCGTGAAATTCAAGGGTGTAAACCGCCATGACAGCTATCCCGACACGGGCTGCTATGCCTCTGAAGCGCAGATGCGCACCGACCTTGAACTGATGAAGCGGCACAACATCAACGCCGTCAGAACGTCCCACTACCCCGATTCCCCGCTGTTTTACAAACTCTGTGATGAATACGGGCTGTATGTGATCGACGAAGCCGACATGGAATCCCACGGCTGCGTTGAAGTTTACAATGACCTTAAATGGAGCAAGGGATACGACGGAATTGCGCTGCTGGCTTCGGATAAACGCTTCGAAAAGGCGATTACCGATCGTGCAGAATCACTTGTAATGCGCGATATCAACCGCCCCTGCGTTGTGATGTGGTCCCTCGGAAACGAGAGCGGCTGGGGCACGAATATGCTTGCGGCGGGAAAGCTTGTTAAATTGCTTGACGATACAAGACTGCTGCATTATGAGAGCACTCACCACCTCGACGACACCCCGGCGGACATCCTCGACCTTGTTTCGCAGATGTACACTTCCCCCGACGATATGCGGAAATTCCTGCTCGACGAAAACGAAAAGCGCCCGTTTATCCTCTGCGAATACTGTCACGCCATGGGCAACGGCCCCGGCGACCTCGAGGATTACCACAACGCATTCTATTCAAACGAGCGTTTCTGCGGCGGCTTTGTGTGGGAGTGGAGCGACCACACCTGCATCATTGGATATACCGCGGACGGGAAGCCGAAGTACGGCTACGGCGGCGATTTCGGCGAGAAGCACGACGACGGCAACTTCTGCATGGACGCTCTCAACTATCCCGACAGAACTCCGCACACAGGACTTCTTGAGGTGAAGCAGGTGTACCGCCCCGTTCGGGTTGAGCGTACGCAGGACGGAAAATTCATCTTCCGAAGCACGCTGGAATTTGTGAATGCAGGGGATATTCTCGACTGCCGATATGAAGTAACAGATGAAAGCGGAATCATCGCAGAAGGCATCGTGGCGCTTGATATAAAGCCGATGAGCGCCATGGAAACCGAAATAAACGGTGCCGACATCACCGACCGTGAAGCGTACGTCCGATTTGTTTTCACCACTAAAAACAAAACCAGCTTCTGTGACAAGGAGTACGAAATATGCTTCGACCAGATTTGCCTTTGCGAGGGCGAGAAGCAGACGCCTGCAGTCGTAAACGGCGAGGTCGAAATTCTCGACGAGCCGCTCTGCGTAACAGTTTCCGCGGGAAATGTAACGTATAAATTCAGCAAGCGGCATTCTGTGTTCGAGTCGATTTGCGTCGGCGGAAAAGAAATGCTTGACAAGCCGCTGACGTTCAACTTCTTCCGCGCACCCACCGACAACGACGTGATGAAATGGGACTGGTACCGCCTGCATCTGAACGACTTCACCGTTAAAAACTACGGCGTATCCGTAAAGAAAACCGAATGCGGTGTGAAAATATCCCTGCGGCAGTCATTTGGATGGAGCGTTTATGAACCGTTTGCACGCATGGATGTGACATACACAATAAGCCCCGACGGAGCGCTCAACATTGCGTGCATCGCGGAAATGTCAGAGAAGGTGGAATTTCTTCCAAGGTTCGGAATAAGATTGTTCCTGCCCGAGCGCTTCAGAAAGGTGGAATACTTCGGATACGGCCCAAACGAAAGCTATGTCGACAAGCACAACGCGTCCTACATCGGAAAGTTCAGCGCGGATATCTCGGAGCTGCACGAAGATTACATACGCCCGCAGGAAAACGGCTCGCACTTTGGCTGTGGGTACATGACGATATCCGACGGCAAGGTTTCGGTTAAATTCACCGCGGACGAGCGGTTTTCGTTCAACGCGTCGCAGTATACTCAGGAGGAGCTTGCGGCAAAGCGGCATAATTTTGAGCTTGAAAAATGCGGCAGCAGCGTTGTCTGCGTCGACGGCAGGATGGCGGGAGTTGGCTCTAATTCCTGCGGGCCTGCTCTTGCGGAGAAATACCGCGTGCCACTGCCGAAAATATCGGCGGGGTACAGGATAGAGTTTACTGAAATTTGATATAAAAGGAAGCTGTCTGCCGTCAAGCGGGCAGCTTTCGCCGTTTTATCTCTCACCGAAAAACGTTGACTTGCAACGCCGATTGTGATATAATTGTTTCGACAACAAGTGCAAATCAAAGAGGATAAACATGAAAAAACAACTGCAATTGTTCCTTGCATTTCTTAAAATAGGAGCATTCACATTCGGCGGCGGATACGCGATGATACCGCTGATTCAAAAAGACATCGCCGAAAAGCGCTGCTGGATAAGCGACGACGACATCCTCGAGGTTGTTTCCATCGCCGAATCCACCCCGGGTCCCATCGCCGTGAATGCTGCGACATTCGTCGGATACCGCGTCTGCGGGTTTTCGGGCGCGCTGCTTGCAACAGTAGGAGTCGTTCTGCCGTCATTTTTGATAATATCGCTGCTTTCGCTGGCGCTGGAGCAATTTTCCGAAATAAAGGCCGTGAAATATGCATTCTTCGGAATACGCGCGGGGGTGCTGGCGCTGATACTGAAAGCGCTGTGGTCGATGTTCAGGCAGTGTCCAAAGGGCGCGATGTCCTACATACTGATGGCAATAGCATTCGTCGTATCGGCATTTCTTGATATAAACGTGCTTTACATAATAATCGGCTGCGCGGCGGTGGGGATCGTCGCCGCATTAGCCGCAAGGAGGAAGCACGGATGATGTATCTTGACCTTTTCCTCACATTTCTGAAAATAGGCGCGTTTACTTTCGGCGGCGGATATGCGATGCTGCCGATGATTCGGCAGGAAATAGAAGCGCACGGCTGGCTATCAGATGAACAGCTGGTGGATTTCATCGCCGTCAGCGAAAGCACACCGGGGCCGTTTGCAATAAATGTTTCGACCTACGTCGGCATGAATGTGGGAGGATGGCTCGGCGGGTTCTGCGCAACATTCGGCGTGGTTCTTCCATCTTTTATAATAATTCTTGCAGTCGCGAAGTTTTACGATAAATTTAAGGACAGCACCGTTGTTTCGGGCGCTATGACTGGGCTTAAGCCCGCGGTGGTCGGACTTATCGGCGCGGCGGCTGTTTCCGTCGGAATGACCGTGCTGTTTCCAAACGGCGCGGCACTGACCCGCTTTGAGGATATCGACCTGTATATCACCCTTGCAATTGCAGTGCTGTCGGTGGTGCTGGCGTTCAAAAAGATACACCCTATTATAATAATAGTCCTATCCGCGGTCATAGGTATTGCGGCGGGATATGCGCTGGGGTTATAAAAACAAAATCGAGGTGAGCTTCAGTTGCCCACCTCGATTTTATATTTCGTCGTGATAATATCTTGTGATAAGTTCCGCCATGTCTGAGGCGACCTGTTTCAGGCAGGATTCCTCGTGCTCCCAAATGTAAATCGCGGTTTCATCAACAATTCCGTCCGCATCGGCATGGTAGCAGTAATAATCACCGCAGCCGTTTTCCGCAAAAAAGATCAGCTTATCCAGCTCTTTCGTAAATTCTTCATCGCCGTACTCCTGTCGGACTTTTCTGTTGAGATTCGCCTGTTTAACAATTTCCTCCGCCGACAGGAGAAGATATCCGTCGCCGTTCATTTCACGAAGCAGTGCGCGAAGTTCTTTCGGAAAGGGATAGCCTATCGCTTTTTCGGCGTTATTAATAGTTTCTTCGGGGCATGGATGCTGGATTTTTACCCACTTAATTTCTTGGGTAAGCCCGGATATCAATTCTTTATACATCGTTGGTTCTACCTTAAACTTGGATTTTGTGTTAGTGTAACTGCGCAATAAACGGGAATATGTAATTCAAACAATTATTAAATCCACAATTCCATTTCCCCGGAATTGCCAAAACCGAACTTTTCATATAAATGCTTTCCTGCCGCTGATGGTTTAAGTTTTATGTTATGAACGCCCTTAGCCATAAGCCATTTCAACAGTTCTTCAATTATTCTTGACGAATAACCGTTTCTTCTTTTTTCGGGAATACAATATACATCGATAATATATCCATACATTGGTGTTTTGAAAAAACAAAAAGGAACATCATCTTTGATTATTGCGCCGCCACACGCAATAATGGTATCATTTTCATATATCAAATAATGACAGCCCATGTCCTTTTCATACAATTCCTGATATTTTGCATATATCTTTTCTTCGGCGTTATCCTGTAACAAGGCTATTGAACCTACTTCTTTGAACATAGCCATTTTCAGCCTGACAACGGTATCTAAATCTTTGATTTCCGCCTTTCTAATTTCCATATTAAAATACTCCGTTCAAATAACTTCCGATTAATCATACAATTCATCAGTTGTATTATAACACTCTATCCGCATCCTGTCAATAATTAGTTATAATATATTTTATCGCAATTCAGAACATTAAAAAACGATTTCCGAACCACATTCTTCAACAGAAATCTCGGGCGAATGATATGGGATCACCCTGCCGAAATCATTCTGCTTTACAAGTTCCGTAAATTCAGCGTAATTCTGATGTACGGGATATCTGAGAAGCTTCATTTTTCCGCTGCCTATCAGCCTTTCACTTGCCGAACCGCGTTCCGTTGTGCCCGTCATCACAGCCGAACCACCGCCCGCAAGAATATTTTCGGTGATTTTCCGCGCGCAGCAGTCCCGAAGCTGCGGATCGCTAAGAAACAGGATATCGCACGGAGATTCCGAATTGTACAAATTTGCTCGAAGCGTCTTGTTTTTGAACCAGAAGTCCTCCGAAAGACTGCTGACACAATGCATAAAATGCTCGTCCCCGCAGCAGGTAAGCTCCGGGATTTTCTCGTTGAACAGCCGCAGAAGATCAATCCCCCTGCCGTATTTGGGCACCGGGAACACTACCGGTCTGTGCTCTCCCTTCATCTCGGAAACAGCAGAGATTATTTCATCGCAGCATTCCGAAAATCTGCTCCCGTCGCTGCCGTAGGCGCAGTCGATCACCGCAATATCGGCGCTTCTGCCACGTATCGTGTCGCAGTGATACATCAGCGAATTTTCCGTATAATCCCCCGAAAACAGCAGCTTCCTTTCGGAAACAGCAAACTCATACCACACCGACCCCTGACAGTGCCCGCTCCTGCCGTATGAAAATTTTATCCCGCCTATCACTCCGTTCAGATTTTCCAACGCAATGGTTCGTTTCGGTTTGAACGGGATCTGCTCCAGAGTCGGCGCAGCCGCAACCACAACTCCCGAAAAACCGTGCTCATAAAGCCACGGAAGCGCGCCCGTATGATCTGAGTGTGAATGCGTCAGGAACACATAATTCAGCCGCATTATTTCATTTTCCGCAAGGCGGGGAAACGGATCGTCCGCCCCCGCCATTATTCCGCAGTCAACGAGAAACGGCGCCGCGCAGTCCACGAAAAAACAATTCCTGCCATGCTCGCCGCAGCCGCCCGCAATCTTCAAATACATATCAACGCCCCTTTTGTCGGTCAATAAATCTGTTCAGTATTAGCAGCGCCGTCGTTGTGAACAAAACGCACAGCACCGCCATCGCCATGCCCACCGATACGCTTCCCTGCTCGAACTCGCGCACGATATATGTTGAAACGACCAGCGTATTCGGCGGTGCGATAAGGCTTGCCGTCACAAGCTCGCGGAACGCAATGATGAACGTCATCGTCCACCCCGCAAACACGCCTTTCATGATAAGCGGCAGCGTCACCCGACGGAATATATACATCGGACTTCCGCCGAAAACCCTCGCCGCCGCTTCAAGGCTGTCGGATATCTGCGTGAACGACGATGTGACATACTGCACAGTATACGGCAGAAACAGCGCCACATATGCAAGTATCATTATTCCAAGCGTATTGTACAGCGGAATTATGTTGTAAATCTGATTCCAAAATAACATGATGCCTATAATCAGAACAATTCCCGGAAGCATTTCGGGCATCAGCCCGATGACCTCCACAGCTTTGCCGAGCTTTGATTTGGATCTGCGGACCGCGATAACGATGAGCGTTCCGAGAACAGCGCAGATGGTCGCGGCGCTTACAGCAAGGATAAGGCTGTTCATGAGCGCGCGTATTCCCTTTTCGTTTTCGGTGAACAGGTCGATGTAATGCTGAAGCGTGAAGTTCCCTGCCTGAAAACCGTAGCCGCGCAGTTTTATCAGCGATGTTGAAATAACCGAGAAATACGGAACTCCAACCGACAGCAGAAGCACAGCTGCAATATACGCCCAGCCGAGTATTTTCACGGGCGTGCGGAGCTTTATCTCGGCGAACCGGCTGCCCTTTCCGCTTACAAGATTGTAGCTCCTGCGGGAAGTAACGTAATTCTGCAAAAACCACATCACAAGGCACACACCAACCAGCACTGAAGCCAGCACGGCGGATTTGCCGAAATCTATCGGCGCCACGGTGGCGTAACGGTGTATTTCCGTTGTGAAAACATAGTACCCTATACGCTTTCCGAGGGTCGCGGGGGTCCCGTATTCCGCAATGGTCTTTACGAATACCAGCAGCGCTCCTATGGCGTAGTTTCCGCTGATAAGCGGCATGAATATCTTCCGAAGCCTGCTCCCGAACGAAGCTCCGAACACTGCCCCCGCTTCCTCAAGACCGGATGGGATATTAAGCATTGCATTCTTCAGTATCGTCAGCATAAACGGGAAAACGTGCAGGCTCATCACCAGCACAAGCCCGCCCAGCGTGAAGAACCGGTTCTCGCTGCCCGCGGCGGCGGGGATAAGCTGCTGCAGCAACCCTCGCTTCTGCATGAATAATATCCATCCCATAGAAGCAATGTACGGCGGCGTCATAAATGGTATCATGAATATTATATCAAAAAAACGGTATTTTGCAAAGCAGGTGCGGGAAAAAAGATACGCAAGCGGCGCGGCAATGATGGTAGAGCCTGCCACCACGAGGACTCCCAGCAGCAGGGAGTTGAATATCATCCGCGCATTTTCGCTTTCCGTCAGCGTCTGCCATGCCGTGACAAAATCAAGGCGGCCATCTCTTATGACCGCCCTGAGAAATATCACGACAAGCGGGCAGACGATCAGGAATATCAGCACGGCCGCAATAATTATCAGCGGCAGGTATTTTCTGATTCTGATCGTTTTCATGCCGTCAGCCGCAGATCTCGTTTATTTTTGCCGCGGAGTCGGAAGCAATCTCCATCATCTTGTCCCAGTCGCACTCGATCCGGGGGATATCCTCAAGATTTGACCTGCCCTCACACTTAACGTCGCTTCTGCCGGGGAGAAGATATGCGTCCGCGACCAGCTTCTGCGCGTCGTCGGAGAAGAGGTAATCAACGAAAGCTTTGGCGTTGTCAACATTCGGAGCGGTGTTCATTATCATTGCGGGACGGGGATTTACAACAGTTCCGCCTGCGGGGTAGTAAATAGCGAGGGGCTCGCCCTTTGCGATGGAGGAATATGCATTGTAATCCACGCCTGCAACAAGCGCGCCGACTTCGCCCGTGGTTACAGCTTCAAGAGCAGCTTTGTTCGCTCCTGGAACTATCATTCCGTTGGCCGCCATACCCTCGAAAGCGTCCCAGCCAAACGCGTTGACAAAACCCGCAACGAAGTCCTTGCAGGCGCCCGACTTCTCGGGGTCGGGAATCGCCAGAAGTCCCCTGAACTGCTCATCCGCAAGTCCTGTCCAGTCTGCGGACATCTCGGGGATAACGGTCGTGTTGTAAATGATACCGACTGCGGAAGCGCTGTAGCCGAACAGAGTATTATCATCGTCTATCCAGCCGTCAACTATCTTGTCGGCATTCGCAGGGGTATAGCTCATTATCTTTCCATCAGCCTTCATCGAAAGTCCGTCCGACCACGAAGCAAGGATAACTACGTCTGCGACAGGGTTTGCTGCTTCTGCTTCAAGTCTTGCGAGTATCTCGCCTGTTGTGCCCTGGAATACATCAACCTGCACGCCCGTCTTGTCTGTAAAATCAGCGGCGAGCTTGTCCGCAAGTCCCGCGGGAGAGGGCATATAAACCGTGACCTTGCCCGAAAGCGCGGCGCTGTCCTCAGCGGATGTGTCTGCGGTGCTTTCGGCGGGAGTGCTTTCGGCTTCGGATGCAGCGGTGTTTTCAGAGATATTCGCAGAGGAATCAGCATTTGAACCCGATACAGCGGGAGCGTTGTTCGCGGAGCAGGCCGCAAATCCCACACACATTAATCCTGCGGTCATTGCTGCGAGTATTTTCTTCATTTTCATAGTTGTTACCTTTCTTTCACTGTGATAATATCTTCCTTATTTATGTAAATGGAAACCTGCGTTCCCACCTGCATTCTTTCATTTGTAACAAGCGTCCACACCTGTTCTCCACAGCGGAGCTTTGTCTGATACGAACCACCGAGGAACTGCACGGAATGCACCTCCGCAGTTAATCCACCGGAATGTTCGCCTTTAACAAGCTGCGCCTTTTCGGGGCGGAACATCCGCGTATCATCCAGCCAGTTTGAAGAGCCGATGAATCTTGCGACGAACTGCGTTTTCGGGGCGGAATATATTCTTTCGGGAGCGGCGTACTGCTCGACCGTTCCGCCGTTAAGCACCGCTATTTTGTCGCTCATGCTCATGGCTTCCGTCTGATCGTGGGTGACGAAAACCGCGGTGATACCGAGCCTTGAAATAAGCTCTTTCAATTCCGCGCGCATTTCTTCACGAAGCAGCGCGTCAAGCGCAGACAGCGGCTCGTCAAACAGAATACACTGCGGCTCGATAACTATAGCCCGCGCGAATGCCACACGCTGCTGCTGACCGCCTGAAAGCTGATGGGGATATCTTGAAGCGAACTCATCAAGCTGTACCGCATGGAGCGCATTTCTTACCTTTTCATCCAGACCCTTTGTGTTATGCGCCGCACGAAGCCCGAACGCAACATTTTCATAAACGCTCATGTGCGGCCACAGTGCAAAGTCCTGAAAGACAAACCCTAGCCCGCGCTTCTCGGGCGGAATGTTTATCTTCTTTTCGGAAGAAAATACTACTCTGTCGTCGAAGCATATCTCACCGCTGTCCGGGGTTTCAAGCCCCGCCATCATGCGGAGGAGAGTTGTCTTTCCGCAGCCGGATGGCCCCAGAAGAGTTGTAAAGCTGCCGCTTTCTATTGTAAGCGATGTGGTGAGTATCACCTTTTTCGCGCCGAATGATTTTGTTATACCTGTCAGTGTTATCTTCATTTGTTCCCTCGTTTAATTTATCTTTGCATATTTTATCAGATTATGTGCAAAGTTAACTATCCTGTTCCGGTTATATTTACGTTAAATCCGCATACGACTTTTATATGAACGATACCGCTATTGACATTTTCTGCACTGTGTGATAAAATCGGTATATACTTAACATAAGAGGGATAATATATGAAACTTGATGTTTTAGGGCTGCTGGGCGCCTGCTCATACGCGCTGGACTGCGTGGAGGCAGAGCTTGTCCACGTCACCAGCCGCCACGCGAAGCGTGTGGCATATATGAGCGTTTGCACCGCCGAAAAAATGGGCGTCAGCGGAGGAGCATTGCAGGATCTCACCGCCTGTGCGCTGCTCCACGACAACGCACTTACTCAATATATTCAAGAGGAATTCCACGGCAGCACCGAATTTCTTGATCTTCTGCCCGAAATGCCACGCATAGGGCTTCACTGCTCCAAAGGCGAGGAAAACATCCGCAGCCTGCCGTTCAACACCGACATAAACGGAGTTATCTTATACCACCACGAAAATTCGGACGGCAGCGGTCCGTTCGGAAAAACATGGCAGGAAGTACCGCTGTTTGCACGGATAATTCACCTGTGCGATCTTCTCGACGTATTCTGCCGCGCAGACAAATTCACGCCGTCCGTATGGAACAGGGCTGAAGCATTTATTTCAAAGGTTCACGGAAAGATTTTCGACGAAGAATGTACGGAAGCGTTCCTGCAGGCTTTCCCCAAGGATCACTTTCTGACCCTCGGCGACAGCGACATTGAAGCTCGCCTGTGGAGCAAAGTCCCCCGAAACAAGCAGGAACTCAGCTTTCCGCAGATAAAGGCGCTCGCAGATTTCTTTGCAAGGATAGTCGACTATAAGTCCCCGTTCACCAGCACGCATTCCATCGGGGTCGCCGCCTGCGCGGAAAAGATGTCGCGCTTCATGGGCTTTGACGAGGAAACCTCGCAGAAAATGTACCTTGCAGGAGCCCTGCACGATATCGGAAAAGTCGCGGTGGGAAATGAAATTCTGGAGAAGCCGGGAAAACTGACTGACGAGGAATTTGCGGTCATGAAGCACCACGCCGCGTATACATATTACATTCTCTCGGGAATCGAGGATTTTGAGGAAATACGCGACTGGGCGGCGTTCCATCACGAGCGGCTCGACGGCACGGGTTATCCCTTTCAGAAAACCGCCGCAGAACTGAATACACAGGAACGCATTATGGCGTGCGCGGACATTTATCAGGCGCTTACAGAAAGCCGCCCATACAAGCCGGGGATGCCCCACGAAAAGGCATATGCAATACTCCGTGATATGGCAGGCAGGGGCTGGCTTGACGCCGAAATAACGGAGCAGGTCAACAAATGCTTCGGCGGGAACGACAAAGACTAATAAACGATGCTTCATACAACTCCTCCACTGCCTTTATCAGCTTCGGAAACATATGCGCCGGATTGTTCGGAAGAATCAGCGCTCTTATCTGATCAAACGCGTCATCGATAAGGCAGGCGCTGTGTGATAACATCCGCCTTTGTCAATGCTGACATTCATACCGGTCAGAACATCCACAATATGTATTATATCATTATATGCCGAAAAAGCAAATGTTGTCGGACAATTGTTTCCGCTTCAAATCCGCACCGCCAAATCACTTGACTTTTCGGCACACTTGATGTATAATTTTAATGTATGGATTACAGGATAAAACTGCCTGCGATGCCTAAAAAACAATCACCACAAGCGGTGCAAGAACGAGGTACATATATGATCTGCAATGCAATTCAGGGACTGATCGATCACTCCGTACGCAGCGGTCTGATAACAAAGGACGACGAGATCGTCGCGAGAAATATGCTTATGGATATCCTGCGCCTGTCCGACTGGCAGGAGTGCGAGGGCGAAAACTGCACGGTGGAGAAACTTCTTGACGAGATAGTTGACTACGCCTGCGAAAACGGCATAATCGAAAATACTGCGGTGCAGCGCGATCTTTTTGACACAAGGATAGTGGGCGTTTTCACACCCATGCCCCACGAAGTTATCAGAACATTCTTTGATAAATACGAGCAGTCCCCCAAGGCGGCGACCGACTGGTACTTTGAATTCTGCAAGGATCTGAATTACGTCCGCGCGGGGAGAATTGCAAAGGATCTCAAATGGACCTACGACTGCGATTACGGCACGCTTGACATCACTATAAACCGCTCCAAGCCCGAAAAGGACCCCCGCGACATCGCCGCGGCAAAAACGCAGAAATCCACAAGCTACCCCCGCTGCCAGCTCTGCGCCGAAAACATGGGCTTCGCGGGACATATCACCCACCCCGCAAGACAGAATCTGCGTCCCGTTCCGCTGACGATAAACAACTCCGGCTGGTTCCTCCAGTACTCCCCCTACGGATACTACAATGAACACTGCATTCTGTTCAACAGCAAGCACATTCCCATGGTCATCGACGCTTCCGTTTTCGAAAAGCTGTTCGATTTCCTCGGGCTTTTCCCGCATTATTTCATCGGTTCGAACGCTGACCTGCCCATCGTCGGCGGCTCAATACTGACTCACGAACATTTTCAGGGCGGACACTACACTTTTGCAATGGAAAAGGCTCCGGTCGAAAAAACATTTGCGCTGAACGGCTTCCCGGAGGTTGAAGCCGGAATAGTAAAGTGGCCGATGAGCGTTATCCGCCTGTCCTCTGCGGACAGAAAGTCCCTTGCCGCCGCCTGCGACCATATTCTCAGAAAATGGAGAGCATACACCGACGCCGACGCGGGTATTTTCGCCGAAACAGACGGCACACCGCACAATACCGTTACCCCCATCGCGCGTATGCGGGACGGAAAGTATGAATGCGACCTTGTCCTGCGCAACAACATCACATCTGAAGAACGCCCGCTGGGTATTTTTCACCCGAATCCCTCGCTGCACCATATCAAAAAGGAAAACATCGGACTTATCGAGGTAATGGGTCTTGCGGTGCTCCCCTCCCGCCTTGCGGAAGAGATGGCGGTGCTGAAAGACAAGATGCTGAGCGGCGCTGACCTCTCCGCCGACCCCAGGACGGCATCCCACGAAACATGGGCAAAGCAGATACTCGCCGACCACCCCGAATTCAACGCTGAAAACGCCGAGCAGATACTTCACAAGGAAATAGGCGCAGCGTTTGAGCAGGTGCTCTGCGACGCGGGCGTATTCAAGAGAAACGCAGACGGCATTGCGGCATTTGAGCGCTATATCTGCTCGCTCTGATTCAATAAAAAACACCGTCCTCCGTGACACACGGCGGGCGGTATTTTTATGCGAAAACATATTGACATACGGCATAAATATGTATATAATGGTAATGTAGTGTGCTTTTTCACATAAAAATTTTTGGAGGTAATATTAGAATGAAGACAGCAACAAAACGGCTGCTTGCGGGATTTTCTGCGGCGATAATGAGCGTTTCTGCCATCGGCACGGCAAATGCGTCAGAACTTTACGATGACGACTATGCTTATGTGGACGACTATGCGCTTGACGAGGATTTTGAAGTTTCCGAAACGGAAGCGAAAAATCCCAGCATAACCTGCACCATCAGCGGAGATACACTTACCGTAAACGGCACGGGCGCTCTTAACAATACCGATATATTGACGAATTTAAGAAGAACAGATGTTACTAATGTAAAGCACATTATTATCGGCAGCGGAATCACTGAAATTGGAAGCAGTGTATTCCTTAAATATGAATTTGACAGTGCTACGCTTTCTATCCCGTCCAGCGTTAAAGCAATAGGTTCAAGGGCTTTTTTTGGCGTAAACCTTTCAGAAATATCTTTTTCAGAAGGTCTTGAATCAATCGGCACCTCAGCGTTTTCTGTCTGCGGAGGACTGACAAGTGTAACGATCCCCGCAAGTGTTACCAAAATTGGTGGCGGTGTTTTTACAAGATGCCATTCACTGACTGAAATAAACGTAGCTTCGGGAAATCAAAATTATACCTCCTTAAACGGCGTTCTTTTTAACAAGGAAATTACCGATATGCAGGTATATCCCCGCGGAAAGACAGAC
Organism: uncultured Oscillospiraceae bacterium; assembly: GCA_934481445.1. GTDB lineage: Bacteria > Bacillota > Clostridia > Oscillospirales > Ruminococcaceae > CAG-115. The sequence goes on along the minus strand of CAKSPC010000022.1, from coordinate 21,187 downwards.
GCAACATATACTATTCCCAGCGGCGTTTATGCGGTTGACCATGTGGATCTCAGCAGCAACAAATACCTTACATCCATCTATTCCAACAGCTCCTATTATTCCTCTGTAGATGGCATTCTTTACAGCAAGGACAAAACTACACTGGTTTCCTGCCCCTGCGGAAAGAAAGTCACTTCTTTCACGATACCATCTACTGTTAAAACCGTAGGTCAATATGCGTTTTACCACAACCTTTATCTCGAAAATGTGACCATACCGAGTTCGGTAACCACGATTGAAAATGGTGCTTTTTCGGAATGCTCGCTGATGTCATTAAATATCCCCGACTCCGTAACGACTATAGGAGCTGATGCATTCAGCGCCAACTTTGAACTTTCCTCCGTAAAGCTTCCCAAAAATCTTACCGAAATAAGTTATGGGTTGTTCTCGGGCTGCGAAGCGCTTGAAAATATTACAATGCCGAGCAAGGTAGCATCCATCAGCAGTGACGCTTTCAGTAACTGTCTGTCGCTGGAAAGTATAACTATCCCCGATTCGGTCACGACCATTTACGATTATGCATTCAGCCAGTGCTCCTCTCTGTCAGACATAAAGCTTCCAAGTTCTCTTACGGAAATAGGCAGCTATGCTTTCTCTGACTGCAACGCACTTACCAAGGTAACTATCCCTGCAAAGGTGACAGACATGGGAGCGTGCATGTTCAGCTGCTGCGAAAATCTTGAAGAAGTCGTTTTATCCGATGGCATAACTTCTATCGGCACCGATGCATTCACCGAAGCTTTTGCCCTCAAGAAAGTGACCATTCCGAATTCGGTAACAAGAATCGAAAAGGGCGCGTTTTATTACTGCCAGTCGCTGACAGATGTCGTTCTCCCCGAGAAGCTTACATTTATAGGCAGGAGTGCGTTTGCAGGATGTGATTCGCTGAAAACGATCAAAATACCGCAGAGCGTTGAAACCATTTCCACGGAAGCATTTATCGACAGCAATAATCTCGCGGAAGTATACCTCCCCGATTTCTACAAGGGCAATCTTAATAAGTATGTCGGCGAATATGCATTCCCCGACACCACAGAAATAAAATACTACAACACAGGCAGCACCGTGGTTGACCCCACCAAGCCCGTTGTCACCGCAGAGCCTGCCTACGGCGGCGCGAACGTAACATGGGAACCTGTCAAGGGAGCGGTAAACTACAGGGTTTACTCCTTTGTTCCCGGCGGTAAAATCCGCCAGTTCGGATCAGATACAAACGGCACATCCATGACCGTAAAGGGCCTTAAGGGCGGCGAAAAAACAGGCATAATCGTTCTCGCGCAGTTTGCCAACAAGAAATGGAGCACCTACACTGAGGACGACATCGCATATGTAGTTCCGCTGGACGCTGTTAAGCCTTTCCTCTGCGTTAACCCCAAGGGCAACGGAAACTACTATCTCATCTGGAGCAGCGTTCCCACCTCCGTTCGTTACAAAGTAATGGCACGCGAAAAGGGCACAAACAACTGGGAGCTCATCGGCGCAACAAGAAGCCGCTGCCGTATCACAGTCGAACTCGACCCTAACAAGCAGTACGAATTCCTCGTTCGCGGCCTTAATGCAAAGAACAAGTATACTCCTATGGACGCCGACGACATCGTTTCCGGCTGATAATCGCAAACAGCTTTCCCGCCGCTCAAATCAAGCGGCGGGATTTTTGCAGCCAAAATACTCCCGGCTTACAAATTTGGAATACCTGTTTTGCAACAAATAATGCAGCGCAATTCAAATTCAACATACTATGGCATTTTAACGTAACATTAAAAAGCATTTAACAAAGGGATTTCAAATCATATATCCGACATAAATCTGATGAACTTACCCGCTCCGTTGTGCAAAATGTCTATTGACAAATTGCAGGGCAGCTTGTATAATATATGTGAGAAATTATAAGACTAAACAGTTTATCAATGTGTGAGAACAAATCAGATCGGAGGGAAAATATGGATAAGTCCAAAGCTAACTCCGCAAACCTTACTGAAGATTTAGAGCTGGATCTTAACACCATGACCTGCCATATCAGCAGATCAAATGTTACTGAATGCAAAGAGATAAAGTGGAACGACCTTCTTGTGCAGTGCTGCGAAAGAGATCTGATATACTATGTTGATCTTGAGGCATTTAACAGACAGATTTCCCTCGTGAGCATTCTCGGAGCGCTGAAAAGCAGCGACACATACACTTTTAATTTCAGGGCAAACGCAGCAGACGGTAATTTTGTATGGATGACTGTAAACGCGTCCCCCGCTGAAATAACCGACGGGAAAATAACCAAGCTGCACATCACTGCCGCGGATCAGAACACATACCACCTTAACGGAAACGGGATGCACTGCGCGCTGATAAAGGAAATGCTGTTCAAGGGCTTCGGCAGCGTTTATTCCGGCATAATTTTCATTAATGTCAACGAAAACAAATATATGGTGCAGAACCTCTACGGCGACGACTGCCGCGAGGAGCTTATGGAAAAGCCCGTTGGGAATTATTCCGACGATACCATTACATATGCTGCGAATTACATCTACCCTGACGACCGCGGCACTTTCACCAAATTCTGCTCGCCCGACTGGTTCAGGTCAAATCTCAACCGCGAGGGGCTTAAATTTTCTTTCCGTGTAAGGCATATCTGCAACGGCGAGTTTCACTGGGTCGAAGTAAATATCGTCTGTACAAAACATACGGAAACGGAACATCATGTTCTGTTCTGGATGGATGATGTACAGAACGAATCCTTTGCCGACGCGGAAACACAGAACACGCTCATGTCGGCGGAGATAGGTCAGTGGCGCCTTGAACTTCGGCACGATCACACATCAAAAATGCTGCTCAGTTCTTCCCTTGAACGCATTCTCGGCATCGGAGACAACGATTCGACAGACGAGCTTGTGGACAAATTGAGTGACAGAATATGCGATGAAGATAGAAACATGGTCTGGCACTCTGTACTGAGCGTTCCGCAGGGAGAAAAGACCACCATTGTTTTCCGCTGGGAGCATCCAACGCTTGGAATGAGATATTACCGCTGCGGCTGCACCTGCATTGCAAAAAGCGAGCGTTACACATGCTTCTGCGGCTATGGGCAGGATATCACCGAGGATATGCGGCAAATAATAGAAAACGAAAAGAAAATGAAAGCCGCAATGCTTGAAGCAAAAAAGGCCAACGCCGCCAAGACAGCGTTTCTTTCAAGGATGTCGCACGATATCCGCACGCCGCTGAACGGCATAATAGGGCTCCTCGACATCGACGAGCGCAACGCCGACAACATCGAGCTGCTGAAAGAACACCGTGCAAAGGCAAAGATAGCGGCGAATCATCTTATGTCGCTTATAAACGACGTGCTTGAGCTGAATAAGCTGGATGACAAGAACATAACACTGGCGCATGAGGCGTTCAACCTTTCACAAATGGCGCGGGAGATACTCACCATCGGAGAAATGCGTGCGGTGGAATCCGGCGTAAGGCTTATCCACGAGGATTGCAACCCGAACATCACCGTTCCGTATGTATATGGAAGCCCGCTGCACGTCCGCCAGATTTTCCTCAATATCATAGGCAACGCTATAAAGTACAACAAGCCCGGCGGGTTGGTCACCTGCCGCGTGGAAACCTTCGCGCAGACTGACAAGACTGTAACCTACCGCTGCACTATTTCCGACACGGGCATAGGCATGAGCGAGGATTTTCTGAAGCATATTTTCGAGCCGTTTGCACAGGAGCGGCAGGATTCCCGCAGCTTCTATCAGGGCACAGGACTTGGAATGTCCATTGTTAAATCCCTTGTAGACAAAATGAACGGCACCATAGACATAAAAAGCGAAAAAGGCGTCGGAAGTACATTCACCGTCACCATTCCGTTTGAAATTGCGGACAGCGCCGATATCGCCGACGCGCTTGAATACAACGACGATGCGGATATAAGCGGCGTGAAAATTCTCCTTGCCGAGGACAACGAACTCAACCGTGAAATAGCGCATACGCTTCTTGAAGAAAGGGGCGCGGTCATCACCAACGCCGCCGACGGAAAGTACGCAGTGGAGTTGTTTGAAAACAATCCTCCCGGCACATTTGATATGATTCTGATGGATGTTATGATGCCGAATATCGACGGGCTTAAAGCAACGCAGATGATACGAGAGTTCCCGAGGCCGGACGCTGCCGGAATACCCATCATCGCCATGACCGCCAATGCCTTTTCCGAGGACATAATGCGGACGAAGCAGGCGGGCATGAATGCGCATTTATCCAAGCCGCTGGATATCAAAAAAGTTATATCCGTAATTGCAAAATTCCGCGGTGCAAAGAAATAAATTAAATGGGGGACGAAATCGCCCCCCTTTTTTGTTTGATCAAAGCTTTCAAAAATCAGATATACTTCTCCGCCCACGCTTTCAGCTCATCAGCACCGACGCCCGAAGCAAATCTTTTACCCTCGACAAGTTCTGCGCCCTTGCAGGAAGCCGCAAGTTCCTTATTTGTGTTGCCCATGCCGCTGCCGCCGGAGGTTGCAAACGGAACAATTTTCTTTCCGCTGAGGTCGTACTGCTCCAGAAATGTATTGATAATAGTAGGTGCAACATACCACCATATCGGGAAGCCAACAAATACGGTGTCATACTGTGTCATGTTCTCTACCCTGCCCGCAATGGCGGGGCGGATGGTCTTGTCGCTCATTTCAACGCTGCTTCTGCTCTTTTTATTCATCCAGTCAAGGTCGGCTTTTGTGTAGGGCTTTTCGGGTGTTATTTCATACAGATCAGCCCCGACCGCCGCTGCAAGCATTTTCGCAAGCCCTGCGGTAACGCCGCTTGCGCTGAAATATACTACCAATGTTTTGCTCATAATGTGTTCCTCCTTGTATATATCAGGTGTTTCAGCCTATTTTGTCATGCCTGACGTTTCCTATGATATCCGGCGGGCGTTAACCCCGCCGCAGAACAGCGGAACTTCCGTCCTTTTTATGCCGAGTTATGCGCTGTCTGTTTATGAATTTGATGTCATCTTTAATATCAGCGAAATCAGCCTGCCCTCGTCGACGGGCTTTGCAATGTGACCGTTCATCCCCGCGTCAAGGCACTTCTGAACATCATCCGAAAACGCATTCGCGGACATTGCCGCGATCGGCACTGTTTTCGCGTCGGGACGCTCCATTGCGCGTATTTTTTCGGCGGCTTCAATTCCATTCATAACTGGCATCATTATATCCATGAAGATAATATCAAAATGTCCTACCTCGGAGGCGGAGAATACTTCCGCTGCTTCCCTGCCGTTCCACGCCTTGGTTACTTCTGCACCATGCTCGCTGAGCATGAAATCCGCTATTTCCATATTGAGTTCGTTGTCCTCGACAAGCAGAATACGTTTGCCGGTAAGCGATCTTTCCGCCGTAGCCTGTGCCGCAGCTGCTTTATGGACAACGGTATCCGTATCAAATGTCAGCGTTACATAAAATGTCGTTCCGACATTCTTACGGCTGTTGAACGTAATGGTTCCGCCCATAACATCTACGATTTTTTTAACTATCGAGAGCCCAAGGCCGGTGCCCTTGTACTTTGTGCGGGCGTCGTCCGCTTCCTGCGAAAACGGCTCAAAAAGGTGCTGCTGAAACTCCTCGCTCATGCCGATGCCGTCGTCCCTGCAGGTAAATTCGTATGTGGTCTTGCCGTTCTCCTGCGAAATGAGCCTTATCTCAAGCTTTATTGAACCGCCCGTCCTGCCGTATTTTACAGCGTTGCCGAGAAGATTCAGCAGTATCTGCCGCAGGTGCAGTGAGCTTCCCACAAGCTTCGTCGGCATTTCATCGAGTTTCGCAGATTCATAGTGTATTCCGTGCTCTTCAGCCTGCGCTTCGATCACGGAATCGACCTCATCCACAAGCTGCGCAAGGTCAAATGGCTTGTGGTCAAGCTCTATATTGCTGCTTTCAAGCCTGCTCATATCAAGGACGTTATTGACAAGCGCCAGCAAGGAACTGAGGGCTGCGCTCGCCTTGCTTCTGCATTTTGCCTGCAATTCCATATTATCGGGATAGCGTTCCGCCATGTTGAGGTATCCCTTTATACCATTGATGGGTGTGCGTATATCATGACTTATACGGCGCAGAAACTCTGATTTTGCCATGTTTGCAAGCTTTGCTTCGTGGGCTTCGGCAATGATCTGCGCCTGATATTCCGCCTCGCGCACCTTGTCCTTATTTACATCCTGAAGCATGACAAGGACATGGAACGGATAGCCATCCTCATCGAAATCCACCACGGTAACGCTGACGCGGACCCAGTTTGTTGAATCACCGCGTACAGCCTCATAGTCGGTGTAATATCCATGATGAAGCACGGAGATGTTCTCCTTCTTCAGCGCCTCGCGTATAAAGTCTATGCGCATTCGGCTGTCGACTTCCTGCCTGTATTCCTCCTTCATCATGTTGTTCATCAGAGTGTCTTTGAGCTCGGTGTAAACTCCGGTTTCGGGAATAAACCTATCAAGCCATGAAGCCAGCACAACGCTGCTGTATGTATCGTTCTTTATATCAACATAAAAAATCGTAAAATAGATATTCTCCAGCGAATGCAGTATCCCCATTGATTCGCGAAGCCGGCGGTTGCTTTTCTCCAGTTCCAGCTTGCCTGCGGCAAGAGCCCTGTTTCTCAGAAAAAACAGCATCATGCAGAATGCGATATAAAGCGCTGAAAATACTGCGGCTACGGTAAGCGTCGCCCCGAGAGAGCCCCATATCGGGAAGAAAACATACAGCTCGTAACCCTCACACACGGAATGCGAAGCAAAAAAAAGCTTTTCGTTATACCCTAAGGTGTGCATACCTCCGCCGCTTTCGATATTCTCAAGCCTGCGCAGAAGCTCGCTTGTCTGCGGGGTTTCTCCCTTCATAAGCGTGTCGCTCGCGGCCAGAGCGATGCCGTTTTTCGCAACGATATATGCGCCGCTGCGCTCCAGACGCAGTCCGTTCATAAGCGTGGAAATATCATTCTCCGTGTCCGACAGAAGTCCCGTAGGCTGGTGATAAAAGCCTACCAGCACGCCGTATGAATCCAGACGGCTTACGCCGCACACATCATAAAATTGCCCGCCTATTTCAAAACGCTCACAGTACACTTTTCTTGTATCCGCAATACCGTCGATCCATTCTCCGGTGACGGAACCGCGCCAGTTATAACCATCAAAATCGTCAGAGTAAGCGGAAGCCACGATGTTCATGTTACCGTCCAGCAGAGCAACTCCGCTTACGGGCAGGTAGTCGATAAATTCGGAAAGGTATTCATCATTTATCAGCTGCGGATCATCGCGCAGGTGGCGGCTCAGCTCAAGCATATTGTCCGAAAGACGGAAAAGGCTTTTTGTGCGGTCGGATACCACCAGCCGGTTAAAGCTGACGCACTGCTGCTTTAGCGTTCCGATGGAATTGTACATCAGCTCTGACGTAGCGGCGAGTTCAATACGCACGGTAAAAAACGTGATCACAACAAGCAATACAACGCCCAGAACAGCGATCGTCGGCGGGATGGGCAAATGCCATTTTCGGGCAGAGTTATTTCGTACGTACATCATTCTGCCCTCCCGAGAGATTTTTCAACATCAATGTCGTATCGCGAAAAAATCTGCTCCATCGTGCCATCGCTGCGCATTTCTTCCAGAACTGCGGCAAGCTTATCCCTGAGAGCCGCGTCGCCATCAAGCGAAAAAGCCACGCCCAGTTCCGAGCGAAGCAGATCTTCGTCAAGAATGCGGAATTCTATCCCAGCTTCATTTAGCGCGTCGCGCAGTGCAAACTCATGCCCCGCGCAGGCGTCGACATAGCATTTGCGAAGCGCAGTTGCCATCTCGTCCGTGTTCAGCATACAGTAAATGTTTATGACCTCCGGTATGCGTTCATCGGTCATATCCGAAAATATACTTTCCGCCTTTGAGCTCATCTGCACGGCAACGCGTTTGCTTTCAAGGTCGCTGAACGTGTTTATATCACTGTTCGCAAGCACAGCCACGGACTGTATGCTGTAGGCATATGGCCCTGCCCACAGATAATCATCCTCGCGGCCATTCATAGAAAAGCAGCCCCACAGGCAGTCAACCTCGCCGGACGCAAGCAGACTGTCCTTTTCATTCCAGTTTATCTGATGGAACACCGCCTCGTATCCTATGCGGCGGCAGGCCTCCTGCGCAATATCAACATCAATTCCCGCAGGACTTCCGCTCTCGTCGATATAGTTATATGGATGGTAATCGTCGCTGCCAATGACAAGCTGCGGCAGAGCATCTTCTGCGGGCTCCTGCTTTGCGCAGCCGCCGAGCAGCAGCGTCACGGCAAGGGGAACCATCATGAAACAAAAAATCTTTTTTCTCATTCTCTACCCTGATAATAAAAACAATTGTAATAATGTACACAGAGCACAGCAATAGCACCACACCTGCGTATTTTCCCAATATCATAGTATATTGTACCACAAATTCAGGAAAAAGTAAAGCACATAAAATACATTTTATCACGCGGGCACAAAAATAGCGGCACTGCAAAGTGCCGCCCGGATTTATTTCACCGATTCATTATTTAACAAATGTCCTTACGACACCGATAACAAAAAGCACAATAACCATCACCGGCAGTACATAAGTCATGTATCCTTTCATAAATTTCTTTATTTTAAGGCCCCTGCCCATGTTAGCTTCGTTTATGTAATTATCCCAGCCCCAGCCCTTTTTCATAACGCAGAACAGGATGATCATCAGCGAGCCAAGCGGCAGGATAAGATTGCTTACGATGAAATCTTCAAGATCCATGATATTCGTGCCCTCGCCAAGCGGCTGGATGAAGCTGAGAACATTGAACCCAAGGCAGCACGGCAGCGAAAGCACAAACAGAATTCCGCCGTTTATAAGGCAGGCTTTCTTTCTGCCACAGCCGAAAAGATCCTGCGTGCAGGCTACGATCTCCTCAAACACCGCAAGCACGGTAGAAAGCGCCGCGAACGACATGAAAACAAAGAACAGGCTTCCCCAGAGGCGTCCGAGGGGGAGATTGTTGAATATGTTCGGAAGCGTGATGAAAATAAGCCCGGGACCGCTGTTGACATCTACTCCGTAAGCAAAGCACGCAGGGAAAATGATAAGTCCCGAGGACAGCGCCACCAGCGTATCCAGCAGCGCAACATTCACCGATTCGCCCAGCAGCGACCGTTCCTTGCCAATGTAGCTTCCGAAGATCGACATTGCGCCTATGCCAAGACTTAACGTAAAGAAAGCCTGATTCATCGCGTTTACGATAATAGTGCCTATGCCGACTTTCTGCACTTCCTCAATGTTGGGCATAAGGTAGAACGCAAGACCTGCCTCGCCGCCCTCCATAAAGAAGCTGTTTACCGCAAGGATGACCATTATAGCAAGCAGCGCCAGCATCATCACCTTTGTTACGCGCTCCAGTCCGTTTTTAAGCCCGATGGAGCACACCAGCACCGCCGCCGCGATAACTATCGCCATGAACAGTATCATCATCGGCGCGTCCGCAAGGACTCCGCTGAATTTATCGGAAATTCCCGCAGCGTCCAGTCCCGAAAGCTCCCCCGTGGCGGTGGACACGAAATACCTCACCATCCAGCCTGCGACGGTGGTGTAGAACATCATCAGCACATATGCGCCGACCAGCGCAACCTTACCGTGTATGTGCCATTTTGATCCTTTCGGTTCCAACTGCTGATACATCATAACAGGGCTCTTCTGCGCCGCTCTTCCGATGGAAAACTCCATCGTCATGACAGGAATGCCGAGTATCGCCAAAAATATGAGATATATAAGTACAAAAACACCGCCGCCGTTTTCGCCAACGATATACGGAAACTTCCATACATTTCCTATGCCAATGGCACAGCCCGCACTAAGCAATATAAATCCCAGTCTGCTCCCTAGTTTCTCTCTGCTCATTATTGACCTCCGCCCATAAAGTGTATTTTTTTATCTGAACATATGCAGACAGACACATATTATATGATACTATTATTTCTTACGATTGTCAAGTGACCACAGGAAACATTCATATAGAAAAAAACGCTCCGTGATTTGTCTGTTATGCACAATTTCTTTCAGATATCACAGCAATTAATATGTCTATTCAACTAATTTCATTTTGTATGCAATAAAGTCTTGACAAACCCTTGCTTTTGTGTCAAAGCGCCAAGGTAGTTAAATGGAGCAGGTAGTCACTGCGCCCTGATTTTCGTGCCTAATTATCGTCAAAAAACGTTATATTTCTATTGAAATTTGATTTTGTATGTGATATAATTTAATTAAACATGAAAACGTGCCAACAAGTTAGCCATCTCTAACTATATGCGTTTTCAAATTTACATAAGCGAGGTAAACAAAATGAAATACGCAGGCTTGCCAAAAATGATGTGGGTGATGTTTTCGGGGTCATTCCGCAAGCATCTTACAAAGGATCTCGGTATAGACAAGAACACGGCAAAGGACATAAAATCCGCCGCGAAAGTCGAATACAAAAAAATAATCAAAAAAATCCCCGAATTTGAAAAGGCGGACAGATTTAAAAAGAACATCGTAAACTGCGCAATGCTGTGCGCATTTATCCTCCATATGCCGAGCCGTCCCACTGTTGAGAAGCTCACCGAATACTACGCAAATTCCATGATGACGCCTGTCATAAATATGTTCTGCCGCATGAGCGGAAAGAAAAAATTCACGCCGAAGGATATGGCAGGCATGGAGCAGACCGCTGCTCTCAGGGCCGCCGACCGCAATCCTTATTCGTGGAACATGGAGCTGTATCCTTACGACGACGGAAGCGGCTACGAAGCGCGCTTCACACGCTGCGGCATATGCACTCTCACAAGGGAGCTGGGTCTTTACGACCTCACCCCTGCAATGTGCCGCCTAGACTACACCATGGCGGAAGCGGGCCGCACGACCGATTTCGTCCGCGAATATACCCTTGCCTCCGGCGGACCGTACTGCGACTGCGGATATAAGCGCAGGAAATAATTATACATATTATAACGCCGCACAATATGGTAAATGCATGTGGAATTATTGCATATCGGCAAGTTAAATATAGCTAACCCGGATAACAGGAGGACAGACCCATGATGGAATATACGGACAAATACCGGAAGATGCTCATACCACTGACAAAACGCAGTCTTGTAAAACGCTTCGGAAAAGAAAAATCAGAAGAACTGCTCAAGAAAACCGACGGAATATACCGCGATATGCTGAACCGCATAAATGACGTCGGTAAGGATAACCCCATGTCGTCGAATATTTATCAGTGCCTGATTTTCCTTGCATTATGGGAAGCTGCGGACGGAGAAATAACCGTTGACGACCTGCGCGAAATCACACACGAAATTCTCGGCAGTCCCATGCTGAAGCTGATGGGGCTGTACATAAACGCAAACAAGCCGTCGGGAATGAAGCGCATTGAAAACATGATGATAAAGAACGCAGAATGGCTGGAAAATCACCCGCAGTACAAGGACGCCTCGTGGGACTTCAACTTCGACAAAACCAAGCATTCCGAGGGATTTTACTATCATTTCACCAGATGTCCCCTCAACGATTTCGCGCGGAAAGAGGGATATCTGGAAGTCCTGCCTGTTATGTGCGAAATCGACTTCCTTACGGCGGGGCTTATGCATGCGAAGCTTATTCGCGAACATACACTGGCTTCCGGCGGGGATATATGCGACTACTGGTTTGTGGGCGACAAAAGCCCGACGGCAAAGTAAACAGGAGGAAACATGGTAAAAATAACGGAATTGAGCGAAAGAGAAATCGAAGATATAGGCGAAGCATTCGCCGACCATGTATATGCAAACAGCGAAAAAGGCATGGGCTATCTTTTCGGCAGCCGCGACAACGTGAAAAACTACATCTGCGGCTACGCCCGCGCCATGATAAAAGGCGGATTTCTTTACAGCACAAGCGAAAACCACGAAGCGTTCGTGGCGTACAGATATTCCCGCGAAAAAATGCCCGTTTCGTCGGGAATGGAACTGCTGAAAGCTATATTCAGCACCATCGGTCTCGGCGGCGGCATAAATATGATGAAAGCCATAAAGCGCGGCGGCAGGTCCTACGAGGACACATTCAAGAAAACAAAAAAGCCGTACATTTTCGTCGGAATGCTTGTTGTGCGCAAGCAGTATCAGGGGCATGGATTTATGCGCAAGGCGCTGGACATCGCCTTTGAGGACGGCAGAAAAAAGCAATGCCCCGTTATCCTCGAAACGGACGCGGTGCTTAAGCGCGACAAATACGTCCACCTCGGGATGACGAATGTTCAGATAAGACAGATAGGCGACGGCGCGTATTTATACGATCTTGTCAGGGAAAGCGGAGCCGAAACCGCTTGACATTTCACCTGCAAAGTGATACAATAAAACAGCCGATAAATGTGTTCTCCGGGGGCAATCGTAGCCCGTTGGAATGAAGCGTTTATCGGCTTTTTGTATGTATTTTATGATTTTTCCCTGCTTACAAGGAAGCCCGTTTCGTCCTTTACCAATTCATATTTATGCGCCATGGGGCTTTCCGAACAAACGACGCAAGGCGGTTGAGCTGGAAGCTTATACCCGCGTCGTCGTTCAGCCTGTGCATTCCGACGGGAATTTTTATTGGTTTTGTTATATCATATTTTTCCATAATACTCTTTCCTTTTATCAGAATTTTTCTTCAAGGAACTTCCGTATCTCTTCTATGTACAGATCCGGGCGCATTATCATGCCGAGGTGCCCGCCATAGGTCTGCTTAACGACAGGGTCGGTGAAGATATCCACCAGATTCTGCGAATCCGCCTTGTCGAACATATCGTTTTCGGGGATGAGTACCAGCACCTTTCCGCGGAGATACTCGAAGCATTCCTTTTCAAACTTGTCAAGACTGCAGATATCCGCCGTTGCAGTGATTGCACGCAGGAAGCGATAGCGGTAGTTCCTGTCCTCGCCGACACACTGCAAAAACGTCACCGCATATGCCTTTTCTTCCTCCGTTTCGTTTCTGAAATGCCTCTTTACGGATTCCACCAGCCTGACCCTCATCTTCTCAAACTTCAGGTTGCGGAAGTAGAGTTTCATAAGCGGCAGAACATATCTCTCCTTTCTCATCGACCTGGCATAGTCCGAATCAACCGTCAGCGTTGATATAAGGATAAGCCCGCCCGCTTTATACATTTTCGCATATAACTGCGCCAGCACTCCGCCGTCGCTTATGCCGCACAATATCGGGGAATCAATGTGAAGCTTTACTAAAAGATCATGCAATGCTTCCGCCATTTCTATGTTTTTTGTGATCGCAACGGGATATTTCATCAGCACGACGCGGTAATCCGGCTCGAACGCGGAAAAGTATTTTATCCACGCCTCGTCCATATCCACCCCGTTGAGGAATACGATCGTATGGCTGCCGCTCCCTGCGTCTATTACCTTAAATTCCTGCCCATGGGCGGTGACTGCCTTGTACTTATGCGTTCTGAGAAATTCCTTGTACTCGTCGCCAAAATCAGTCATAAATATTACCCTTTCCGCTTATATAAATTTCAATAGTCCGCAGCAGTATCTGAATGCTGCTTTCTAACGATTCCCTAACCATTGTATCCCTGTGTTCCCTTATCGCATAGATGGATTTTATAAGATTCACAAATGTTCCCACATCAATGCCGTCACGCACGTCATTAATCAGCGACAGCCAGAGCCGCGCTGTCTGTATCTGTGCTTCCGGGTCGAACAGTGCCTGCTTTTTGATATGTTTTTTCAGCCAGAAGAAATCGTCAATGGTGAGCCCATTCATAAGATCAAGCCCGGAATGAATGAATTCATTAAAAAACTCAATGAATTCGTGCGCCGACATCTGCGTTCGCCCGTTCAGCTTCAAAAGCAGCATCTTCTGTGTTTCCTGACCTGCGTATTTTGCTGCCTCTAGTATGAAATCTTCCTTTGATTCAAAAAACAGATAGAAGCTTCCTTTTGCGATGCCAACGGCGGATGTGATCTTTTCAACGGACATCTTTTTCAGCCCGAGTTCCTTGCTGAGCCGTATCCCGACATTGATAAGCTCGCCGCGAATCCGCTTCATTTCTTCTTCGGTAAATGCAGTCGGCACGATGGCACCTCATTTCTGTGACCGTTATTATATTTTTGGTCACAGAATTATATTAGCACAGACTAACTGAGTTGTCAACGGCTGAAACGAAGATTTGTGAATTGTGCTGCTATTTTCCCGCGCAGTTTAGGCATTGTTCACAGCGTGAGTTAAATTGATCTAACATATTACCGATGCGGCATATTGCAGCTTGACAACATGAAACTGATGTGCTATACTCGAATAAAACGAGAATTACAGATGGATGTGACAAGGCAAATATGAGGAATAAGGCATACTATCACCTACCGGGACTGTTCGAGTTTTACGAGCTCTACAGCGCTTTTCTGCCGCTTTTCCGCGGGCACAGGGAATACTTTTACGAATGGTGCGATATAGGCTCCATATACGGTGCACCGTCCGACTGCATATGGGGAGGAGGGCGCGTCGGCTTCGGAGAGCACGACCCTCGGGAGACCGCGGAACTTATGCGGGAATACGGCATTTCCGCCCGGCTGACTTTCAGCAACTCTCTGCTTAGGGAGGAGCACCTTTCCGACAGAAAATGCAATTACCTGTGCGCGCTGTTCAACGAAAATACGGGCGTGCAGAACGGCATTATAATCTACTCCGACCTGCTGCTGGACTATATTAAGGCGAATTATCCGAACTTCTATTTTGTTTCTTCCACGACCAAGGTCCTGACGGATTTCCGGCAGTTTCTCGGCGAAATCGAGCGTGATGATTTTCGGTATGTTGTGCCGGATTTCCGCCTTAACAAAAGGTTTGATGAACTGAATACGCTGTCAGATGAACAAAAAGATAAGGTAGAATTCCTGTGCAACGAATGCTGCAGTTTCGGATGCAGGGACAGAAAAATCTGCTACGAAAACGTAAGCCGCAAGAACCTCGGCGAAAACTGCCCCGACCACATCTGCACCGCGCCGGATGGGGTCAAGGGTTATCTGTTCTCCGGTGCAATGACGAACCGGGGCTTTATCGGCACGGACGATATCAGGAGCACATATCTTCCTATGGGATTTTCAAACTTCAAAATCGAAGGAAGAGGGCTGGGCAGCGCTCTGATACTGGAATTTCTTCTCTACTACATGACAAAACCCGAGTATCAGCTTATGGTGAGGGAAAAAATATATCTGGACAGCATGCTTGATCTGTTTTGATTGCGCTCAATAATACGAAAATATCGCAGTGTTATCTGATTTTTGACAGTATAAATATACCAACACTTGACAATATTTATCATCACCTGCATAGCGCTCGAAGAAACATTTTCGGGACGGAGCATTCCGATAATATTACCACCGCACAATTAACGGCAAAGGCGTTAATTGTGCGGTGTTGCCTTAATATAAAATTAACTTTTACATGGTGGAAGATTTAAAAGTTTAACGTTTATAATAAAAGAAAAATGTCGGAGGAATAGATTTTTATGACGATAGGTGAAATACAGGAAGAGTTTCTGAATAATACCCCGGAACTTTCATGGGTGTGGGATGTGCTTGAGGGCAGGCAGCTTCCCGTAACAGAAAAATTTGCCGCATTGTCGCAAAAGCAGCTCCGCGAAATTGACGATGTTATAAAGAAAATCAGAACGGCTGACAGAACAGGCTCCCCCATGGCACTGCTGGCTGCGGAACAATTGACAAGAAAACTGCTGAACGGCGAAAACGTAATGCCCGACAAGTATTATTGCAGCAGCGCTACCCGCGGCAGGCGCAACGGAGTTGCGGCAGGTATAACGCTGTTTCTTTTTATAGCGCTTCTTATCACCGCATTCATGGGAATAATGCACTGGAATGCATATATCGGTTTCACCTGCTTTGTCGGCGGAATAATCATCCTGCTGACAGGCTCCTCAATTAGCGAAAAACTTTACAAAACAGACGCCCCCTCTCACCTTGCCGAAACCGACTATCATACAGACAGACTTTATTTTCTCAGGGGCGAATGCTATCTTCTGAGCGACAAAATAATGTTTTCGTACTTCAAGAATGACAGAATTGCGGCGCGCTGCAGGGATCAGGGACCCGATACTCCCGATTTTCTCTGCGTCCCGATAACCGATATTTCGTATATTCAGGGGCAGATGCTGATACTGTCAAACGGCGGAGCGATATCTTTATATGATTCCCCTCAGCTTTCCGATATGCTGGAATACATTTCGGCGCTTGTCAGATGGGCACCTGCACCTTATCACCCGTCGAAGGATTCGGAAAACAGCTACATAAAAACCGATAAATATGCCATGCTGAAATTGGTCATCGTTATTTCCGTACTGGTTATCGGCGTTTATGCAATGCCGTCGGTGGTTAAAGCGGTGCAGGACTGGTTTATCTGATATCAGGCGCGTAACGGCAATTTTTCATCAACTCCAAAATTAATGGCGCAGCTTTGTGACTGCGCCATCAGTATTTATTTCGCGTATTGCTGCGGTGCCTTGCGGCAGTTCTCAAGCAGGTCTATCAGCTGAGATATCGGAACGAAAAAAGCCTTTTCGCTGTCATCCTCCATCTCAATGACCATCAGCGCTCTATTGCCCCAGTCATTGAGAGTGATGCGGCGTACTGTCGACCCATTGTCGACCTTGGTGTTGACAGACTTCAGCAGTTCGTTCATACGGACAAATCCGTGTATCCTGCCGCTGCTGCTTGTTTTGAAAGAGAGCTTTTTTGCAAGCGGCCTTTCTATGTCGACCACAACTTTTATCTCGGTGATTCCGCCGGGAAGTTCGGCTTCCGTGCGATGTACCGTGCGGAACATCTTTACAGGGATGTAGTCCTCCAGTTTCACAGTCGGTGCGTTTGCATAATGCTCCGAATTAGCCATGCTGTATCAGTCCTTCCTTGTTCAGAGTGTAGCGTCCACCTCGGTCAGAACCTCGTCGACCTTTACCATCTCCTCGCGAAGCTGTTCGGGTGTGATTATGAGCGGCGGGCATACAAGTATCATATTCTCATGCGAATAAGTCATGAACTTCTTTGCTTTCAGCTTGCCGATGATACCGCTCATTACTCCCAGCTTATCGCCGCCGTATGGCACCAGCGCCTCGCGGGTATCCTTGTCCTTAACAAGTTCTATCGCGGAGAACAAGCCGATGTAGCGCACATCGCCGACGCACTTGTGCTTTGCCTTGAGTTCCTCGAGTATCTCACCGAGCACCTTGCCGCTCTTGTTTACGTTGTCTAGGATGTTGTTGTCCTTGTAGTAGTTAAGGCAGGCAACACCTGCTGCGCACGCGAGGGGATGACCGCTGTAGGTAAGTCCGCACTGAAGCACGTTGTCATCAAAATATTCCGCGATCTTCTTGCTGACCGCAACGCCGCCGAGCTGAACATATCCGCAGGTGACGCCCTTTGCAAAGCTAACTATATCGGGCTTTACGCCGAAGTTCTCGAACGCGAACATCTTTCCTGTACGCCCGAAGCCCGCCATTACCTCGTCGCATATCATCATAATGCCGAACTCGTCACATATCTTTCTTACGCCCGCAAGATATCCCTCCGGCGGGATTATGATACCGTTGGAGCCTGTGATGGTTTCCATAACGATCGCTGCGACCGTGTCGGGGCCCTCGTAGATCACCTGCTCACGCAGCTTGTTTACATAGTATTCGCTGCACTCCTTTTCGGTTGCAAACGGCAGGTTATCGCGGTAAATATACGGATCGAAAAACTTAACGAAGCCGGGAATGCCGGGCTCGAGCGGGTATCTTCTCGGCTCGCCGGTGAGATTGCCTGCGCCGAATGTAGAGCCGTGATAGCTTCTGTAACGCGAGAATATCTTTTTACGCCCCGTATACATTCTCGCCATCTTGATGGCATTCTCGTTTGCGTCCGCACCGCCGTTGGTGAAGAATACCTTACCGATGTTGTCGGGCATGAGTTCAACCACCATCTGCGCAAGCTTGGAACGGCTCTCGGCTGCATAGCCCGGGCCTACGAAGCAGAACTTTTCCGCCTGCTCCTTGATGGCATCAATGATGGGGCGGCAGCCAAAGCCTACGTTGAGATTAACGAGCTGGCTGGACATATCGGTATACCTGTTGCCGTCGTAATCCCAGAAATAGATACCCTCGCCCTTTTCAACAGCGATGGGGTTCAGCCCTTTCTGCTTGGACCATGACTGAAGATTGTACTTGGTGTGATTGGTTTTGATTTCAGTTGCATTCATAAGGATCGTCCTCCATAATTACTTTTGTTTTTTCTGTATCCAGAAGCTCCTGCGCACGGAACGCCAGCAGCAAATTCATCTTGTCCTCATCACTGAATTCACTGCCGAGAAGCTCGCGTATCTGCTTGAGCTTATAGTTGACCGTGTTTCTGTGTACGCCGAATATTTCAGCGACCTCCTTTACACTACAATCGTTCTCGAAATAGCAGCGAAGCAGTTCGGCGCAGTCGCCGTCGTTCTTTTCGTCGTGGTCAAGCAGCTTTCCGAGAGTGGTTTCAACATAATCCGAAAGGATCTTTGAACTTTCCACGCCGAAAAGCAGCTTATATACGCCTATATCATGATAATGCATGACCGCAGTGCGTTTCATTGCCGCCAGCCGCATTGCCGAGCTCGCCTGATGCCATGCCGCGTGGATTCCCTCATAGCCCAGCCCCACGTCTGAAATACCAATGTGCGCTCCCACAGGAGGGGATATATTTTCACTGACAGTCGCCGCAAGCTGCTCTGCAAGCCGCTGTGCATCTTGCACCGGGAAATGCTGCCGGACTATCACAAGGATATTTTCCTGAATAAAAATACATGATGGGTACTGGCTGCCCGCGCATATTTTCCTCACAAGAAATCGCACCGAGCGCCACTCGTCCGCCGTGCCCGCCCTGTCCGCATGGGATATCTCGGCGCAAAGCAGCGTATAACCGCTCACGTCATGAAATCCGCGGCGCTCCAGCACGGGGGCATAACTGTTACGCTCGCCCGGGGTGAAGAACAGATTTCTGAACGCACCCGCAAGGCTGGTTTCGCTTTCCTCGCTGTTGATTATGCGATGGCAGAAATCGTAGGTCATGTCTATCAGTCTTACCGCCCATGGCACCACAAACAGCGGCACGGAATTCTTTTCGCAGAACTCTGCAGTTTCTTTCGGAACGCTGCTTATATAGGGACCGATGTTGATAACGACCCCGGCGACCTTTCTGTCATGCAGATGATGCACAAAATCAAGGAGCCAGCCGTTTCCCTTGTGGCTTATCCCCGTGGTGAAAACCAGCTCGTTGCCGTGCATGAAATCAGGCACCTCGCTGTCCTCAACGATGTGTACCCACCGCACATAATTTTCAAGCCCTGCCTTTCCTGCAATAAGCTTCATGCCGTAGGTCTTTTCAGTGTTTTCGCACAGCTTCGCAAGTGTGATAGCCATAACCTCCTCCTTTCCGACAGATCACCTGCCAGATTTCTTGACCCTGCGGCTCGGATTTATCGAACCCGTCGGGCATACCAGCGAACACAGCAGGCATCCGACGCATTTTCCGCCGACAAGATGCGGCTTCCTGTCCTCGCCCAACGCTATCGCCTGATGACCGCCGTCCATGCAGGAAACACAGCATCTTCCGCAGCCGACGCAGCTTGTTTTGTCGAACATCGGATATACCACCGTGCTTCTGTCGAGGTCATCCGCGGGAACTATTTCCGAAAGCGCCTTTCCTGTAAGCTCACACAGACTGTGCATTCCGCGGGAACGAAGATAAGCCTTTGTGCCGCTGATAATGTCGTCTATTATTCGGTAGCCATACTGCATTACCGCCGTGGTTATCTGAATGTTTTCGCAGCCGAGGGCGATGAATTCCAGCGCGTCGTGCCAGCTTTCGATGCCGCCGATGCCGCTGAGCGGAACCCCCGAAAGCTCGGGACATACCGCCATGTCATGTATGAACCTCAGCGCAATGGGCTTCACCGCCTTTCCCGAATAACCCGAAACAGAACATTTTCCGTTAACGCTCGGGCAGGAAACCATCGTATCAAGGTCGATACGCGTAAGGCTCTTTACAGTGTTGATGGCGGCAATTCCGTCCGCGCCGCCCTCCTTTGCGGCGATCGCGGGCACCTCCATATTACCGATGTTCGGGGTCATTTTTGCAAGAACGGGAAGCTTTGTTCCGCGCTTTGCTGCCGCGGTATATGCCCTCACAAGCTCAGGGTTCTGCCCGACGTCGCTGCCCAGCCCCTCCCACACCATCTGCGGGCAGGAGAAGTTGCATTCGATGATGTCGCAGCCTGCCTCTTCCGAGAGCCGCGCAAGCTCCGTCCATTCCTCCTCGGTGCTGCCCATGATGGATGATACGATGACCTTTGTCGGAAAATCGTGTTTAAGTCGTCGGAGCACCTTCAGATTCTCCATCAGCGGATGATCGGATATCTGTTCGAGGTTTTTAAATCCCACGAACGGGGTGCTTTCCTTGCCGATGGCGTCAAATCTCGGAGAAACCTCGTCGGGCTTGATGAAGCCTATCGTCTTGTAGACTATTCCGCCCCAGCCCGCCCGAAGCGCATTCGCGCACATTTCGTAGCCGCTCGCCACCACCGACGAAGAAAGGAAGAACGGGTTTTCGCATTTCACCCCGCAGAATTCCATCGAAAGATCCGCGTCAAGCTCAGCAGCATTGATCGGCTCGGGAGCCGCAGCCGCCATCTGCCGTATCCTGACCGCGCCGTCGTAATGCAGGCACGCCTTTTCGCATTCGCCCGGGCACTCCGCGCACTTAGCGCTGTTTATGTAACCTGCGCCGACGGCGGCGTTTTCAAACCTTGCCGCTCTTATAAAACGCGCGGGGTCATACCCCTCGGGACAGGCCGCCGTGCAGGGGGCGTTACTGCACAGCATACACCGTGCCGCTTCATTGTTCAGAATGATATCAGCATATTTCATCGTGTTCACCTCCCGCACGGTAAAAATCACTTTGCCTTATGTCTTGCGCACTTCACGAACTTGCCCCAGCCGCGCTCGCCGACGAACTCGCCGTTGTCGAAAACAAGCTTTCCGCGGGAGTAGGTCTGCACGGGATAGCCGTGGACCTTTATTCCCTCC
>CAKSPC010000021.1 GCA_934481445.1 uncultured Oscillospiraceae bacterium | reverse complement strand
ATAAACACCTTTATGGTGTTTTAATATTAAATGGCATCGTTTTATCCTTGACGGTCGGAGCGACCGTCATTTTGCCTGCGCAAAACCGTACAAAACGACGCGGGTGGCTGCATGATAAACACCTTTGGGGTGTTTTAATATTAACCGGCGGCTGTGTGTCTTTTTGTTGATTTATGGCGCAGGTACATCTGAACACAAAAATTTGCCCCTCGTTTTCGCGAGGGGCAAAAATATTTTTAAAGAACCGCAAGTTTCCCGTCGGAAACGCCTATTCTGATGATATCGCCCTGCTTTACCTTGTCCTCGAGGATCTCCTTTGCGATGAGGGTTTCAAGGTTGCGCTGCATATATCTCTTGAGCGGACGCGCGCCGAAGTTCGGGTCGTAGCTTTCGTCAACGATAAGCTGCTTTGCGTCGTCGGTTATTTCAAGACCGAGCTGCTTGTCTTTCAGGCGCTTTGCAAGATCCGCCGCCTGAAGGTCGATTATACCGAATATCTCCTGCTTCGTCAGCGGCTTGTAGAATACTATCTCGTCAAGACGGTTGAGGAACTCGGGGCGGAAGCTGCGCTTCAGCAGAGCCTCTACGTTGTCCCTTGCTTCCTGCGAGATGTGGCCGTTTTCGTCTATGCCCTCAAGAATAAACTGAGAGCCGAGGTTCGAGGTGAGTATGATTATCGTGTTCTTGAAGTCCACGGTTCTGCCCTGGCTGTCGGTAACTCTGCCGTCGTCCAGTATCTGCAGAAGCACATTGAACACATCGGGGTGAGCCTTTTCCACCTCGTCGAACAGTACGACGGAGTAGGGCTTTCTGCGGACTGCTTCGGTAAGCTGGCCGCCCTCTTCATATCCGACATATCCCGGAGGCGCGCCTATCAGACGGGACACGTTATGTTTCTCCATATATTCGCTCATGTCTATACGGATGATATTGTGCTCGTCGTCGAACAGCGCTTCGGCAAGCGCCTTTGCAAGCTCCGTCTTGCCGACGCCCGTGGGGCCGAGGAACAGAAACGAACCCAGCGGCTTTCTCGGGTCGTTTATGCCTGCGCGGGAGCGCATGATAGCTTCCGTAACGCGGCTTACCGCTTCGTCCTGACCCATTACACGCTTGTGCAGCGTTTCACCGAGGTGGAGTATTTTCTCGCGCTCGCCCTCGACAAGCTTGGAAACGGGGATGCCTGTCCAGCGTGCGACGATACGCGCGATCTCCTCTTCCGTTACCTTGTCGCGCAGGAGGGAATCAGCCTTTGCCTGCTCGGCGAGCTGCTCCTCGTGCTCGAGTTCGGACTGTAATTTCGGAAGTTTTCCGTACTGTAACTCCGCCGCCTTGTTGAGGTTGTAATCCAGCTTTGCCTTTTCGATCTCGGCGTTGGTGGTTTCTATTTCCTTACGGAGATCCTGCACCTTGGTTATCGCGGATTTTTCGTTCTGCCACTTTGCTTTCATCGCGGAGAAGCTGTCGCGCTTTTCGGCGAGTTCCTTTCTTATTTCTTCAAGGTGCTCCTGCGAAAGCTTGTCGGTTTCCTTGGTAAGGGCGGCTTCCTCGATCTCGAGCTGCATTATGCTTCTCGAGATTTCATCAAGCTCGGCGGGCATGGAGTCCATTTCCGTCCTTATCATCGCGCAGGCTTCGTCCACAAGGTCTATCGCCTTGTCGGGGAGGAATCTGTCGGTGATATATCTGTTGGAGAGCACCGCGGCGGATATCAGCGCGTTGTCGTGTATCTTTACGCCGTGGAATACTTCGTAGCGCTCTTTAAGTCCACGCAGTATTGAAATGGTATCCTCGACGGTGGGCTCGTCCACAAGGACTTTCTGGAAACGACGTTCCAGCGCGGGGTCCTTTTCGATGTACTTTGAGTATTCGTCGAGAGTGGTCGCGCCGATGCAGTGCAGCTCGCCCCGCGCCAGCATAGGCTTCAGCAGGTTGCCCGCGTCCATTGCGCCGCTTGTCTTGCCCGCGCCGACGATAAGGTGTATTTCATCGATGAACAGGATTATCCTGCCCTCGCTCTTCTTTACTTCGTTGAGGACTGCCTTCAGACGTTCCTCAAATTCGCCCTGATACTTAGCGCCAGCGATGAGCGCGCCCATATCAAGGGAGAACAGCTTTCTGTCCTTAAGGTTCGAGGGAACATCCCCGCGGACTATACGAAGCGCAAGTCCCTCGGCGATGGCGGTCTTGCCGACGCCGGGCTCGCCTATCAGACAGGGGTTATTCTTTGTTTTTCTGGAAAGAATACGGACAACGTTTCTAATCTCGGTATCACGGCCGATAACGGGGTCCAGCTTGTTCTGGCGGGCAAGTTCGACAAGGTCCTGACCGTACTTTTTAAGCACGTCGTAGGTTTCCTCGGGGTTCTGGGATGTTACGCGCTGGTTGCCGCGTATCTCGCTGAGTACCTTGAGCAGTTTGTTCTTGTCCACGCCGAAGCTGCGGAATATTCCCGCAACGCCGCTGTCCGCCTTTTCGACAAGGGCGAGCAGCAGGTGCTCGACGGAAACGTATTCGTCCTTCATGCGGTCTGCCTGCGCCTCGGCTTCGGTGAATACCTTGTCGAGGTCGGGGGAAACGTATATTTTACCCGCTTCTCTGCCGCTGCCCGTTACGCGGGGCATACCCTCGATGAATTTCAGCGCGGCGGTCTTAACGCCGTTGGCGTCGACATTCATTCTGGTCAGTATCTGCGGGACAAGTCCGCCCTCATCCGCGAGCAGCGCGTAGAGCAGATGCTCCTGCTCGACGCAGTTGTTCTGGTAGCTGACGGAAAGATCCTGCGCCGACTGTACGGCTTCGATGGATTTCTGAGTAAGCTTGTTTGCATTCATAGGATTACCTCCTTTTTATATAATGACGCGCTGCTTCGGCAGGGAGGCGCGGTAGCTGTCCTCCGCCGCCATTGCGGCGATCTGTGTGTCGGGAAGATGCGCGAAGTATGCTTTCATCGCCGCGTCGAACATGGTCATGTAGTCCGCGACGGCTTCGCCGAGTTCGTCGTCGGTGATGTCGCCCTGCGGCATATTCAGCGTCCGCGTGAATCTGCCGTTGGTTATGGTGCAGATAAGATCCTGCGAGAGCCGCGACGCTATGAACCTCTGCTCAAGCCGCATCCAGCAGTGGAAGAAGCTCGTGAGGTCGTCGATAAGCTGCTCGTTCTGCGTTCTGAAAGAAACACGAAGCTCGCCTGCCTTTCTGCCCGCCCGTGAATATAACTCCACGGAATAGCGCACCGTAGGTTTGTAGCGGTATTTCAGCGAGGTCTTGGCGGAAAGCGTGCTGCCCGTGGGCGGCTCGGTGAGATAAAATCCGTCGTTCATGCATTTCTGCATGGCGGCGAGGATCTCTTTCATCCGCATTTCGGGGGTGGTGTATTCCACGCGCTCCGCGAGAAGCTGGTTCACCATTGCCGAGCGGCTCAGCCCCGCATTGCGCGCCATGTTGTCCACAGCCTCGACAACGCTGTCCGACAGGACCAAGCTGTATATGCTTTTATTCAAGAGTGTCACCTCAACTTTCGTTCCTTGTGTTATTAATTGTACCACACTATTATTAAATTGTCAAGTAATTTTAATAAAATTATTCACAAATTTTAAGAAAATATTTATTGTTGATTGTTGAAATTTTCAGAGAACCGCAAAAAATCCGAAAAAGCTCTTGACAAATACCCCCGAGGGGTATATAATAATCATGCAAATACGAAAGGAGCGCGAAATATGCCTGCCGAAAAGAAATGCTGCTGCGGCGCGGAAGAACCCGCCGCTGAAAATATCACAGAAGATCCCGCCGATACCGCCGATGACATCGGCACGATAGCCTGTACCAGGGGCTGCGAGTGCTGCAAAAAGACAAAGCACCGCACCGACGATGAATACAAGCGCCTTATGAACCGCCTGAACCGAATTTCGGGGCAGGTGAACGGCATAAAGAATATGCTTGAAAACAACGCCTACTGCACGGATATACTTGTGCAGGTGGCGGCGGTGAACGCGGCGCTGAATTCATTTAATAAGGAACTGCTTGCCGAGCATATCCGCACCTGCGTGGCAGATAATATACGCAGCGGAAACGATGATGTTATCGACGAGCTTGTTACAACTCTTCAGAAGCTGATGAAATAAAGGAAGTGTCTGTATGAAACAGTATAACGTAACGGGCATGAGCTGCGCGGCCTGCAGCGCCCGTGTAGAAAAGGCGGTGAACTCCGTAGACGGAGTTACCTCCTGCTCGGTGAGCCTGCTGACAAATTCCATGGGGGTAGAGGGCAGCGCCAGCCCCGAGGCGGTCATCGCGGCGGTAACGGCGGCGGGATACGGCGCTTCGCTCAAGGGCGCGGAAAAATCCGCCCCCGCGAACGACGCCCTTGCGGACAGGGAAACGCCGAAGATGAAGAAGCGCCTGTTTACTTCGCTGGTGTTCCTTGCGGCGCTGATGTACATTTCGATGGGCGCCGTTATGTGGGGATGGCCGCTGCCGCCGTTTCTCGCGGAGGACCACATGGCTATGGCGCTGGCGGAGCTTCTGCTGACGACCATAATCATGGTGATAAATCAGAAGTTCTTTATAAGCGGCTTCAGGGGGCTGATACACCGCGCGCCCAACATGGATACTCTTGTCGCCCTCGGAAGCGCGGCGGCGTACGGATACAGCGTTTATGCGATGTTCGTTATGTCGGGAGCGCTGAACCGCGGCGACCACGAAACAGTAATGACATATATGCACGAGCTGTATTTCGAATCGGCGGGCATGATACTGACGCTGATAACCCTCGGAAAGCTGCTCGAGGCATATTCCAAGGGAAAGACCACCAACGCGCTGAAAGGCCTTATGAAGCTTGCGCCGAAAACAGCGGTGCTTGTCCGCGGCGGCGAGGAAGTCACCGTGCCCATCGAGCAGGTTCAGCTCGGGGATATTTTCGCGGTGAAGCCCGGCGCGGCGATACCCACCGACGGTATAATCGTGGAGGGTGCCACCGCCGTTGACGAAAGCGCGCTGACGGGCGAGTCCGTCCCCGTGGACAAGATAACCGGGGACGAGGTTTCCGCCGCGACGATAAATCAGTCGGGATATATAAGGTGCAAAGCCACCCGCGTCGGCGAGGACACCACCCTCTCGCAGATAATTCAGATGGTCAGCGACGCGGCGGCGACAAAGGCGCCCATCGCGAAGATAGCGGATAAGGTTTCGGGAGTGTTCGTGCCTGTCGTTATCAGCATTGCGCTGGTGACTATAGCGGTATGGCTCATTGCGGGGCAGACGGCGGCGTTTGCGCTGGAGCGCGGAATATCCGTGCTGGTTATTTCCTGCCCGTGCGCGCTGGGACTTGCTACACCTGTTGCCATCATGGTGGGAAACGGCGTCGGCGCGAAGAAAGGAATACTCTTCAAGACCGCCGCGGCGCTGGAGGAAACGGGAAAGACCGAGATCGTCGTACTCGACAAAACAGGCACAATAACCAGGGGCGAACCCGCCGTAACGGATATCCTCCCGTCGGAGGGCGTAGCGGAGAACGAGCTTGTTTCCGCGGCGTATTCGCTTGAACTGAAGAGCGAGCACCCGCTTGCCCGCGCGATAGTAGGATACTGCAAGGAAAAGAACGTTGCCGCAGGGGACGTTACGAAATTCGAGGCGCTGCGCGGAAGCGGACTTTCGGCGCAGATGGACGGCATGGAATACATCGCGGGAAATATGCGCCTTGCGGAAACCTACTGCGATCTCCCCGAGGAAATGCGCAGGCAGTCGGAAAAGCTCTCGGAGGAGGGCAAGACCCCGCTGTTTTTCTGCCGCGATAAAAAGCTGATGGGCATAATCGCCGTGGCGGACACCATCAAAGAGGACAGCCCGCAGGCGATATCCGAGCTTAAAAACATGGGCATACGCACCGTAATGCTTACGGGCGACAACGAGCGCACCGCCGCGGCGATAGGAAAGCTTGCGGGGGTAGATGAGGTCATCGCGGGGGTTCTTCCCGACGGAAAGGAAGCCGTTATCCGCCGCCTGAAAGAGCAGGGCAGAACGGCAATGGTGGGCGACGGCATAAACGACGCGCCTGCCCTCACCCGCGCGGATACGGGCATAGCGATAGGCGCGGGCGCGGACATTGCGATAGACGCGGCGGACGTCGTGCTGATGAAGAGCAGGCTGACGGACGTCCCCGCGGCGATAAGGCTGAGCCGTTCGGCGCTGATGAACATACGCGAAAATCTGTTCTGGGCGTTTATTTACAACGTGATAGGCATACCGCTGGCGGCGGGCGTATGGATACCGCTGTTTGTCCTGCGGCTTAATCCCATGTTCGGCGCGGCGGCGATGAGCCTTTCGAGCTTCTGCGTGGTCACAAACGCGCTGCGGCTCAACCTCACGAATATTTACAGCACAAAGCACGACCACAGGCTCCGCCGCAGAAAGAAAGCGGCGCAGGCTGAAAATACATTCATAACACAGGAGGAAACAAAGATGGAAGTTACGATGAAGATAGAGGGCATGATGTGCTCTCACTGCGAAGCGACGGTCAAGAAAGCGCTGGAGGCTGTCCCCACGGTGGATGAAGCCACGGTTAGCCACGAAAATGGCACGGCAGTGGTAAAGCTGAACGCCGAAACGAATTTCGATGTGCTCAAAAAGGCGGTGGAGGATAAGGATTATAAGGTTATTGGCTGATTTTTTGGCGGCGGTCGCAGAAAAATAACGGCATGAACTTTTAAAGAAACTGTGGGGGGAAAACTCTTGTTTTCCCCCCGCTGTTTGTTTAAACTTGTAAGCAGTTATAAATTTCCGCGGAACTCACCCGATCGTCCGTGTAGTCCCATATCGGATAAAATTATACTCCCGCGCCACCGCGTCCCATGTATTCGGCCCGACATACCCCAGCGGCTCCAGCCCGTAAAGCTCCTGAAACCGCAGCACGGCGCGCTCCGTTTCGGGGCCGAAATACCCCGTAGGCTCCACCACGGGGATATCTCCGATGTTCTGCCCGATAACGTTGAGGTAGGTCTGAAATTCCTTTACGCTGTCGTTTCGCATTCCCGGGGTGAGCGTGAACCCGGGATACAGCGAGGCTCTTCCGCCCTCAAAATTATCGGGGAGATTCTTTACGATATCGCTGTAAACGTCGCGGATGAGCTGCCATGTCCTGAAGTCAACTATGCCGTCGGGGTTAAGCCCGTAGAACCTTTCAAATGCTATTACCTGCTGCTGCACCGCGGAGTTGAACACTCCGTTGCTGTCCGTCGTGGGTATTTCGGGGTTGAAATACGCGATCACATTCAAATAATATTGCAGCGCCCGCACGCCGTCGCCGTAGTCGCCGAGCCGAAGCTCGGTGCCGAAAATGTTCTCCGCTTCCTCGGCGGTGAGCCCCTCGGAGCCAAGCTCTGCCAGCCGCTTTACCGCCACGAAGATGTACTTTATCTGATACCACGTCGATTTGTCGATGATGCCGGTCTGCGGCAGCCCGAATATGCTCTGGAACACACGGACTGCTTCAACGGTACTTTCGCCGTACACGCCGTTTACGGGGGTTATTTTCGGAATGGCGGGGTAGTTCCTGCCTATCCTGTTAAGCTCAAGCTGGATCGTGCGCACCTCGCTTGCGCGGGATCCGAAACCGAACGGCGTGCCGGGGTAGCTCGGGATATATGACGATATCGGCGCGTTCCGCACGATGTCTATATCCTCGCCGTAGTAGTATTGCAGAATTTCGTAAGGCGTCATCCCACGGTTCGCCAGCGTGACCGTTCCCCACTGGGACAGTCCCTGACAGGTCACAGTGGTGCCGTTGCAGAACTGCGTGAACAGCGGTTCTATCGCACCGCGGCGGACAACGTAGTTGTTGAATATCTCGTCGACGATACGGCTGATGTTTTCGAAAATATCCCTGCCGTATACAAACGCCTGGTCATACTGGGTGGACGCGGTTATGTCGAAATCGTAGCCGCGGCTGCGGTACCATTCGGTATATACGCGGTTCAGTGCAAATGATATCTGCACATAAATATTAGCGCGCAGCGCCGCCTCGGGCCATGTGGGGAATATCTCGCTGGAGGCGACGTTCTTGATGTAGTCGGGGAATGACAGGGTGACATTCTGCGCGGCGGAATCGGGCGGGCCGAGGTGCACGACGATGGTTTCGGGGATATAGGGGCGGTTTATCTCGGGCATATCATACACCTCCGTTTTCGTTTGCGGGGATCATTGCAACGCGCTGGACAGACGACACCCCGTCGAATACGGGGATGTTGGTGAGCTCCACGGTGGAGTATCCGTCAGCCTTGATGGTGGCGTCGTACAGCGCGTAGGGCATAACGGAGTTCTCGGGTTTCTGCGAAAGGCTTCGGGAAGGAGCGGGCAGGGGCATTTTCTTTGTAAGCCCGCTTTCGTCGGTTATCTGCGTGAAGATAACGTGCGGCTCGCCGCCGAATTTTTTGGAAACGGCGCAGACCGCGCCTTTTACGGGCAGGGCGCCGCGGGCAGTGTAAATTCTGAATCTTATGGAACCGCGCTGCGGGTTTGCGCGTTCAAATTCCTCGTAGGAGGCGTAGTTGTTCTCGTCGTATATTATCTGCTCGCGGCCGCTGCCCTGTCCTCTGCCCTGATTTGCGATATCGTCGGGATTCTGCGGCTGGATTGTTTCGTCCTCAAAGCTGCGGCCCGTAAGCTGCTCGTCGACATCCCTGCCGCTTATCGGCAGGTCGGGCAGCCGCTCGGCGGCCTCTGGGGAAACGCTCTGCGGCTCGACGAATTCCTGCCGCTGCTCAATGCGGGCGTTGTCGCCAAGCTCGGCGGGGTCGAATATTTTGTCGTTGCCCTCTTTCGTTCCTGCGGCGGTGACGGCGGTCTGCGTATCGTCTATCGAATCGACGCTGTGAAACTGCGGCGGGGATGTCTGCGTTTCCTCCGACGGGAGCTGACCCTCGTTTTCATATTCGATATTTTCGTTTCCGTCGGGGAATTCATCGTAGACGGTTTCGCCGCCGTCCGGCGGGAGATTTTTTTCATCGGTTATCATGTCCGAAAACAGCTTTGAAAAGCTTTCGGGAAGCCCGCCGCTGATGTCCCCGTCGCGGACGTACCCGATTATTTTCGGCGCGGAGTTTTTAGGCTCCGCGCTTATTTCTGCTTCTGTCGGAATATTCTCGGCGGGCGTTTGGGGGGTGTTTTCGGGCGGAGTTTCCTCGGGAGGGCAGTCGGCAGTCTTATCCGACTCGGGCTCGGGCGGTGCGGTGATGTCGGGCTGCGTATGGGTCTGCTCGTCCGACTCGGGCAGCATTTCGGGGAAATCCAGCTTCTCCTTGGGTGCGGAAGCCTTGCTGTATTCCATAAGCTCGCGCTTATATTTTTCGATAAGCCGTTTCATATCATCCATAAAAATAACCTCCAAACAAGTTTATACTGATGTATATGCAAAAAAATGCAGGAAAATGCAGTTCCCGCGATGATATGATAACATCGGGCAGAAGCCCGATAAGGAGGTTATGACAATATGGCAAAGAAACAGACGGCTGCGGAATTTTTCGGGAAGCACAACCGCAGCTTCATAAAATTCGGGGAGATGTTCGCGGAGAAGCTCACCGACCCCGATCTGATATCATCCCTCGCGGAGAAAGACCTTGAAAAGCTTGCGAAGGTGTTCAAGCTGGTTTTTGAAATGCTCGAGGAAAACAGCGACAACGGCACCGCCGAGCTGGTTCGGCTTATCGGCGAATATACCGATCTGGACGGAGGTGGCGGTGAGTGAGGTTTTCGCCGAAGCAGGAGCAGGCGCTGCGGCTGCTGAAAAACGGAAAGCTGCGCAGGCTGAACATTTTCGAGGGCAGCGTGCGCAGCGGAAAGACATATATCTCCATGATAATGTGGGGATTCTGGGTGGCGGGTTCTCCCGCGGACAGCGCGTATCTCATGGCGGGAAAGACCCTCACCACACTTAAAAGAAACGTGCTGGAGCCGATGTGCGGGCTGTTCGGCAGCAGCTTTTCCTACAGCATAACCAAAAAGGAGGCACGGCTGTTCGGGCGGAGGATATACCTGGAGGGCGCGGCGAATGCGCAGGCGGAGGGCAAGATACGCGGAATGACCCTGCGCGGCGCCTACTGCGACGAGCTTACGCTGTTCGGGGAGGATTTTTTCGTCATGCTGCTTTCGCGCCTGTCGGAGAGCGGCGCGAAGCTTTTCGCCACCACCAACCCCGACAACCCCTCGCACTGGGTCAAGCGGGATTATCTCGACAACGGCGGGGTTGATCTGCTGTCGCTTAAATTCACGCTGGAGGACAACATATTTCTCCCGCGGGAGTACATCGAAACGCTGAAATCGGAGTTCTGCGGGGTGTTTTACGACCGCTTTATCCTCGGAAAATGGGTGGCGGCGGAGGGCAGGGTATACGAAGGCTTCTCCACGGAAAATATCATATCCTCGCAGGGGCTTTCGGAGCGGCTCGGGGAGAACAGGCTCGTGCTGTCGGTCATCGGGGTGGATTACGGCGGAAACGGCAGTGCCAGCGCCTTTGTCCATGTCGGATTTGATGCGGGATTTAGGAATATGTATGTCCTTTCGGAATACTACGACAGCCGCAACCGCTCGGCGGAGAGCCTTATCTCGGCGTTTGCGGAATACGCCGCGCGGGAGAAGGAGCGGTTTCCGATGTTGAGCTGCGCCTGCTGCGACAGCGCGGAGCAGCTTCTTGTAAAGAGCTTCCGCAGGGCCGTAAAGATGGAGGTGAAAAATGCGCTGAAGCGCCCGATAAACACCCGCATAAATATGCTGAACAGGCTCATTGCGGCGAAGCGGTTTTATGTGTCGAACGAGTGCCCGCACGTTATCGAGGCGCTGCGCGGGGCAGTTTGGGATGAGCGCGATATTCACAAGGATGTAAGGCTGGATAACGGCACAAGCAATATCGACAGCCTTGACGCGATGGAATATGCGTTTGAGCGGTATGAAAAGCAGTTGTTCGGGTTTTGATAAACAAAACGGGACTGTCCGAAAACAGTCCCGTTAATTTTAATCATTTGCGAGAAGCATTCTGTCGTTGTTGAGCTTGGAGCCGCTGACTTCCTCAAACTTTTTCAGCAGGTCGTCGACGGTGAGGTTCTTCTTTTCCTCGCCCTTAACGTCGTAGATTATCTTTCCGTCGTTCATCATTACAAGGCGGTTGCCGTGCTTGATGGCGTCCGCCATGTTGTGCGTTACCATCATCGCGGTTAGGTGGTTTTCGGAGATTATCTTGTCCGAAAGCTCCAGCACCTTTGCGGCGGTCTTGGGGTCGAGGGCGGCGGTGTGCTCGTCGAGAAGCAGTATCTCGGGCTTCTTCAGCGTTGCCATGAGAAGCGTCAGCGCCTGTCGCTGGCCGCCGGAGAGCAGTCCGACCTTGGAGGTCATTCTGTCCTCAAGACCGAGGTCGAGCATTTTAAGAAGCTCGTGATATTCCTCGCGCTCCTTGCGGGAGATACCCCATCCCAGCCCGCGGGACTGACCCCTGCGCGCCGCCAGTGCGAGGTTCTCCTGAATTTCCATGGTGGCTGCGGTGCCTGTCATGGGATCCTGGAAT
The DNA here is from genome assembly GCA_934481445.1 of uncultured Oscillospiraceae bacterium. Taxonomy (GTDB): domain Bacteria; phylum Bacillota; class Clostridia; order Oscillospirales; family Ruminococcaceae; genus CAG-115. The sequence goes on along the minus strand of CAKSPC010000021.1, from coordinate 33,658 downwards.
ACTCGTCCGATGAACTTCGCGCGCCTGTGCTCGGAAAGACCGGTTACGTTCTGACCGTTGATGATGATCGCGCCCTCGTCCACGGGCCAAACGCCCGCTACGGCGTTCAGCGTGGTGGATTTACCCGCGCCGTTGCCGCCGATGATGGTTACGAAATCGCCGTCGTTCAGCGTGAGTTCAACGCCGTTGAGCGCTTTTTTCTCGTTTATTGTGCCCTTGTTGAAGGCCTTGTGAATGTTGTGTAATTCCAGCATATTTACTTATCCTCCCCTTCGTCAGAACGGGAAGTGCCGTTCATCACGCTGTCAAGCTCCGCGATATCGTTCTCCACTGCCGCAGCGGCGCCGCTGATGCTTCCCGTGGAGTTCCTGCCCGCCTTGGCGAAGGATGTTTTCGCATTCTTCTGGAGGTAGGGAACCGCAAGGAACAGGGCAACTATTACCGCCGAGAAGAGCTTTGTGTTGTCGGTGGAAAGACCGATGAGCATTACTATTCTCAGAACAACGAAGTAAACTATCGCGCCGAAAGCTGTGAAAGCAAGCTTGCCGATGAAGTTGAAGTGCTTTCTGAGGATGACCTCGCCGAGCACCATGCCGATGATAACCGCCGCAAGGCCGATAACGATCGCGCCTCTGCCCATGTTTACATCCGCAAAGCCCTGATACTGCGCCAGCAGCGCGCCGGAAAGACCTACAAGACCGTTGGAAAGAACGAGGGTGATGATGGTGGTGCGCTTGGTGTTGATGCCCTCTGCCTTGGACATTGCGCTGTTGCAGCCGGTGGCTCTTATCGCCATGCCGTATTCGGTGCCGAAGAACCAGTAAAGCGCGGCGATTATCAGCACGACGAATATAAGCGCAGTGCCGACGGTGCGGATGATATCAAGCACCTCGTTGCCCGCGGTGACATATCTTGAGGAAATGACCAGCGGGAACTTATCGACGCTTATGGGGGCGTTCGCCTTGCCGTTTATGTCGAGATAAACGGAATACAGCGCGAGCTGTGTAAGGATACCCGCGAGGATGCCGGGGATGCCGAGCATTGTGTTCAGCAGCGCCGTTACAAGTCCCGCGCAGCAGCCTGCAAGGAAAGCGATAAGCATTGCGATCGGAACGGGAACGCCGTTTGTTATCAGAACGACGGCGGTAACGCCGCCTAAACCGAGCGTTCCGTCAATGGTAAGGTCGGCGAAATCGAGGATCTTGTATGTAATGAAAACGCCTATCGCAAGAACGCCCCATATCAGACCCTGAGTGATGTCGCCCGGCAAAGCATTGCCGAAAGTAGTTAGTTTTGATAAGAAAATATCCATTTTACCTCTCCGATCGAATTTGCTGTTTTTCGGCAGGATAACTGCCTTTTTATTTACGCAGAAACGGGGAACAGTGTTGCCCGTGCCCCGTTGCCGCATTTAGGCCGCCGCATGGACGGCATTTTTGATGAAGAATTATTCAGCGATTGCTTCGTAACCCTCGGGAGCTGTGATGCCAAGCTCTGCACAGATATCAGCGTTGTACTTCTTTACAACGTTGGGAGCGAAGCGTACATCCATTGTGGAAACATCAGCGCCGTCAACGAGGATCTCGTATGCCATCTCGCCGGTGGTGTAGCCGAGGTCGTAGTAGCTGATGGAAAGCGTTGCAACGCCGCAGCCCTTGCAGATACCCTCTTCGCCTGCGATCACGGGGATGCCTGCGGGAACTACGATGTTTTTAACGGTTTCTGTGGAAGAAGCCATGGTGTTATCTGTGGGGATGTAGAGAACGTCGCACTCGGTAACTGCTGTGGAAACAACGGTGCTTATCTCGTTTGTATCAGCTGCGCTGTACTCCTTGAATGCAACGCCGTCAGCGGTCAGGGCTTCCTCAAACAGGGTAGCCTGGTACTTGGAGTTAGCTTCTGCGGAGCAGTATACGATGCCAACCTGCTTAACGTCGGGGAACATTTCCTTCAGCATAGCTTCCTGCTGGTCGATGGGAGCGAGGTCGGAAGTACCGGAGATGTTTGTGCCGGTAGCGCCTGTCCAGTTGTCCATGGAAAGAGCGGTAGCGTAGTCTGTTACGGATGTGCCGAGGATCGGGATAGTGCTTGTTGCCGCGCCTGCTGCCTGAAGAGCGCCTGTTGCGTTTGCGAGGATAAGATCAACGCCCTCTGCAACGAAGCCTGTGCAGATAGTGGTGCAGTTTGTGCTTTCGCCGTTGGCGTTCTGCTCGTTGAACTTAACATTATCGCCGAGCTTTTCGGTCAGGGCGTCCTTGAAGCCCTGTGTAGCGGCGTCGAGAGCTTCGTGCTGAACGAGCTGGCAGATGCCGATGGTGTATGTCTTGTCGCCGGAGGTGTTGTCCTCTGCGCCGTCTGTGCTCTCTGCGGGAGCGGAAGAATCGGCAACGGAAGAATCAGCAGCGGAAGAGCTGTCTGTGGTGGAAGATGTGCTGCTTGCGCAAGCGGTAGCTGTCAGCATCATAGCTGCAGCTGCGAGAACTGCATAGAATTTTCTCAGTTTCATGGTTTTCTCCTTTGTTGTAAACACACAATTGTCTTTTTCACGTTGTCGCTTTATCACTTGAAAGACCCAAAGTTCCCAACGCGTACATCTTATTATAGCATATAAGGCACTGATTTACAACAAAATTCGGTGCAAAATAATATTACCGACGATTATTTTGTGCATTATGCTGAAATAACGCGCAATTTGCCTGTTAAATCATGTAGATGATTACCTTGAAACCTCGGCGCGTTTACACATTTTTAAGAATGTTCCCGTTTATGTAGCGGTAGAGTTCCTCAGCCATTTCCTCCTGCTCGGTGGCGCGGGGATGTCCGTTTGTACCGCAGCCGGTGCGGCGGAACATGAAGTGGGAAACGCGGTTGCTGTTCACCTCGCGGGTTATTTCCTCGAGGGCGTCGTCCCATGTGTGGTCGTGGCCGAGGATGGTGAGTATCAGCACGAAATTCGCGGCGGGGTACTTTTCCATCAGCGTGCGCAGGAATTTTATGTATTCGTCCTTCCACATACGGCGGTATTCGGGGGTCTTTATGCGCTCGGGTTCGGGGTTTGCGTCGTTCTGTCCGAGGGCGATGACAACGCAGTCGGGGGTATAGCGGGAGAAATCCCACTGCTTTCTGTCGGCGTAGGGGCTGTACTGAATTTTGTCGTAGCAGCTTTCCATGCCCGTAAGCCGGTCGGAGCAGAAATATCCCGTGCCGTCCAGCAGCGCGATGCCGCCCTGTGCGATGTCGTGAAGCTCGGCGTTGAGCTTTTTCGCCAGCTTATAGGCGTAGCTGAATGCAGAGTTGTCAAGGGTGTTGCGGTGGTTTTCGGGGTCGCACTGACCCTCGTAATAAAGCGCTTCGGTGACTTCGCCCGCGGAAACGCTGTCGCCGTAGACCTCGATTTTATAATCATACTTATGCTCGGGCAGGGACACCTCGGCGTTTTCGTCGACTACTATCCCGACAAATTCGAGGTAGTTGTGCGCCGCCATGGTCTTGAGAATGCGCAGGGTGTGCGGCTTGTCCTCAAGGTTTTCGGCGACGGTGTACAGTTCATCCTGGCGCGTGGTGGGGAGGGTGAATTTCTTCATAACCCCGTCGAGTATCACGCCGAAATGCGTGTCGTCCTGAAAATTCATGTTCTTCAGTATAACGGAAACGCTCGTGCCCGTGAAATTGATATCCGCGCAGGTTGCGGGCCATACCATAACGGGGCGCTTGGGGTCGTCGAAGTCTATTCTTCCCATATAGCGGAAGAAGCCGCTGTCGGCGGGGATGAGTTTCTTGCCTTTTTCAATTGCGTATGCCATTTTGTGTGCTCCTTTTTTGCCGCTACTGCGGCAGTTTGTAGTGCCCCCTGTTGTCCTCGGGGGTGATGTCCTCGCCGTTGTCGTACAGGCGGTGAAATTGAAATTCCGTGCCGTATTCCTCGGTGATATAATTTACGGCGGTTATGCCGTTGTCAAACGCTATGACTTCGCTTACTTTTCCGTCGTCCTGCGCTATCCTGTCGGTGATATCCTGCGGCAGCGTGCTTTTATCGGCAACAATCCCGCCCACGGGGATAAATGCCATATCCTCGGCGGAAAATGTGTACCAATACGGCTTCCATGTGTGTCCCATATAGCCTTCGTATTCGCTGCTTAGCGCGGTGAAGCCGCCGTTTTCATCGGGGATGAGGCGCATAGCCGCAAAGCCGTTTATGGGTATCACGACAGGCTCTCCGTCAATAACGGTGAATGCGTGTGATATTGATGATGTCACATAGCATTCATCGGTGATAAGTATTTTTACGCCGTCGCTTTCGCATACGACAGGCTCCGAATACCAATAATCTGACATTATCTGTTCTGCACCGTCGCTGTTTTCAAACCACAGCGAGCCGATATATTTACTGTTTCCGAGAATATAAAACCGCTCCGAGCTGCCGCTGTCAAATGTATCGGCGCTCCATACGATCTCGTCTGTTTCTGTCGGTTCCGATGAAGTTTCGGAAGAAATAAGCGATGAAACGGGAGGGTCGGTTTTCGCTGAGGAAGTCGCCGTTACGGTCGTGGCGTGCGTCGTTTCTGTGGAAATTTCCGCAGTTCCGCCTGCGCAGCCCGTCAGTAATGCCGAGGTAATGAGAAGCGGAATTAGGGCGTGATGTTTCATTATAGTTCCTCTGTCAGCAGCGCGATTATTTCGTTCGAAAGCAGGAACCCCCGCGGCGTCAGCGAGAGCCTGCCGTTTTTTATGGCGTAGTATTCTTTCGGGATAAAGCGCAGGCGCTTTTCGCAGGGCTTCCACAGTTCCTCCGGAATGCCCTCGGACAGCCGCAGCCCCAGCATTATGCGCTCTTCGGATTCATCGGGGGAGGCGTCGGTGATGATCTCTTCCTGCGCGGGGCTGTCGATGAATTTCCGTATATCCCGCGGCACGGCGAAGCGCTTTCCATTATAGAATGAATGCGCCGCAGGGCCTATGCCGAGGTATTCCTCCCGCCGCCAGTAGATGAGGTTGTGACGGCTTTCGAAGCCCGCTTTTGCGAAGTTGCTTATCTCATACTGCGCGAAGCCGTGCTCCGCCAGCAATTCCACCGCCGAAAGATACAGCTCGGCGGATTCGTCCTCGTCGGGAATTTTCGGCGGGGACTGACCGAACGGCGTTCCCTGTTCAAGTTTCAGCAGGTATGCCGAAACGTGCGTCAGCGGAAGCTCCGCCAGCCGCGATATTGTTTCACGCAGGCTGTTTTCGGTCTGCTTTGGTATGGCGAGCATGATGTCCGCGCTGATATCGTCGAACCCCGCCGCCTTTGCGGCGTGCACCGCGCGGACGGCTTCCCCGGCGGAATGCCGCCTGCCCAGCGCGGAAAGCTCTTCGTCGTTAAGCGACTGCACGCCTATCGAGAGCCTGTTCACTCCTGCGGCGCGGAGCTGCTCCAGCGTTTTCGGAATGCACATACACGGGTTTGCTTCGGCGGTTATTTCCGCGCCGCTTTCGAGCCGCACGTTTTTCAGTATATCCGCCATGTACGGCGCCAGTAATATCGGCGTGCCGCCGCCGAAATATACCGATCTGAACGGCTCGTCGTACCGCGCGAGGTTCCGTATCACCGCTTTGGAATACTCCCGCGCGGCGTTCTGCGAGAACGGAACGGAATAGAAATCGCAGTACGGGCACTTTGAAATGCAGAACGGAACGTGGATATATAATCCGCGGGAATTACTCATCGTCAAGCTTGAGGACCGCCATGAAAGCATCCTGCGGAACTTCTACGGTACCGAACGCTCTCATGCGCTTCTTGCCCTCTTTCTGCTTTTCGAGCAGCTTTTTCTTTCGGGTGATATCGCCGCCGTAGCACTTTGCGAGGACGTCCTTGCGCATCGCCTTTATGGTTTCGCGGGCGATTATTTTTCCGCCGACCGCTGCCTGAATGGGTATTTCAAAAAGCTGCCGCGGGATGTGCTCCTTGAGCTTCTCCGCCATTTTGCGTGCGCGCTCGTATGCCTTGTCGGTGTGTACGATGAACGAAAGCGCGTCGATAACGTCGCCGTTCAGCATTATATCAAGCTTCACAAGCTTGGAGGGCGCAAATCCCATCATTTCATAGTCGTAGCTTGCATATCCGCGGGTGCGGGATTTCAGCGCGTCGAAGAAGTCGTATACTATTTCGTTCAGCGGGAGTTCGTAGTGCAGGTCAACTCGGGTTGCGTCGATATACTTCATATCCTTGAAAACGCCGCGCCTGTTCTGGCAGAGCTCCATGATATTCCCGACATAATCCGACGGGGCATAGACGTGGGCGTTTACCACCGGCTCGTATGCCTGCGCTATCTCGGCGGGGTCGGGGTAGTTGGTGGGGTTGTCTATCATGCGCACCGAGCCGTCAGTCATTTCAAGCTTATATACAACGGAGGGCGCCGTGGTGATGATGTCGAGGTTGTATTCGCGCTCGATACGCTCCTGAATTATCTCCATATGGAGCAGACCGAGGAAGCCGCAGCGGAATCCGAAGCCGAGGGCAACGGAGCTTTCCGGCTCAAAGCTGAGTGAAGCGTCGTTGAGCTGCAATTTCTCGAGGGCTTCGCGCAGGTCGACGTATTTCGCGCCGTCGGCGGGGTAGATGCCGCTGAATACCATGGGGTTGACTTCGCGGTAGCCGGGGAGCGCTTCTGCGGCCGGATTGTCGCAGGATGTGACGGTATCGCCGACCTTTGTATCTCCGATGGACTTGATGGAAGCGGCGATGTAGCCAACCTCGCCTGCTTTCAGCGTGCCGCAGGGGACAAGCTCCGTCGCGCCCATGTAGCCTGTTTCGGTGACGGTGAATTCCGCGCCCGTCGCCATCATGCGAATCCTGTCGCCGACCTTGACGCTGCCCTCTTTCAGGCGGACATACACGATAACGCCCTTGTAGCTGTCGTAGTAGCTGTCGAAGATAAGCGCCTTGAGGGGAGCTTCGGGGTCGCCCTTGGGGGCGGGAATAGCTTCAACTATGCGCTCCATGACTGCGTGGATGTTTATGCCCATCTTTGCGGAGATTTCGGGGGCGCTTTCGGCTTCAATGCCGATGACGTTTTCTATCTCCTCCTTTACCTCCTGCGGGTGAGCGGAGGGGAGGTCTATCTTGTTGATAACGGGGACTACCTCGAGGTCGTTTTCCACTGCAAGATAGGTGTTTGCAAGTGTCTGCGCCTCGATACCCTGCGACGCGTCGACGATGAGCAGTGCGCCCTCGCACGCAACAAGAGAGCGGGAAACCTCGTAGTTGAAGTCAACGTGGCCTGGTGTGTCGATGAGGTTGAAAATATAGTCCTCGCCGTTGTCGGCGTGGTATTTCAGCCTTACGGCGCGCGCCTTGATGGTTATTCCGCGCTCGCGCTCGATGTCCATGTTGTCGAGAAGCTGCTCCTCCATATCGCGCAGGGCTACGGTCTGGGTCTGCTCGAGAATTCTGTCCGCGAGGGTGGACTTGCCGTGGTCGATGTGGGCGATGATACAGAAATTTCGTATTTTATTTAAATATTCCAAGGATGTTTCCTCCTGTTTTAATCTTCGTATTCGCTGTCGAGATACCATTCTATCTGCTCGAGCTGCGTGAGGAAATCCTCCTCGCTTTCCCATTCGGGAAGGTCGAAGGCAAGATAGCGGTCGTTTTTCATAAGCTGGCGGATAACGTAGAGGTCGTTTTTCCGCGCGGTGGTGCTCTCCTTGTATTCGCGCAGGGGGGCGAACACCCCGTACTGCCCCTCGAGCTTGTACAGCACGAATTCATCGAACTGCACGGCGTAAAGGCTGTTGGTGTCGATAAGCACCTTTATTTTTATATCCGACATATCCAGCGGCGTTTCGTTGAGGATGAAATAAGCCAGCGGTCTGTCGGCAAAGTGCGCGTCGTCGTGCTCGTCGGCTACGTTGTTGTAGTTGTCGGCGTTGTATTCGTAATCCCCGCTGAATATGTAGTAGTGGCTGGAGGGGTTCTGGTAGCACTGCACCACCGTAAATTTCTCCCCCGCGTACTCCACCTTTGTGACGGTGTCCCGGGGTTCGTAGAATATACCTATAACAAACTTGATAAGGAACATGAATATTCCCGTTGAAACCAGCACGATAAGCATCGGCAGGCATTTTAGAAACAGTTCTTTTGCTCTTGACATTTTTATCCTTTCTCTGCGTTTAAGACTACAATTCCTATTATACCATAACCTTGCCGTTTTGTTAAGGGGGGACGGAAAATTTTTTTGCGGCGTTTTTATTCGTTGACAGCCGCGGTTCGGTATGCTAAAATAATAACATAAAAAGGGGTGAGAGCAGATGTTTTCAGGCAGGATATTGCTTACTGATGACGACCGTTCCATGCGCACGCTTATTTACGACGAGCTTTCGGCGCATGGGTTCATGGTGTTTTCTACCACGGAAAATGGACTTCGTGCCGAGCATTTCGACTACAGAGTTGCGGATGTCGCGGTGATATCCCTGCGGTACAGCGGCAGCGCGGCGGATAAGCTGCTGGAAAAATGTGCGCCGTTTCACATACCCGTTGTGGTGCTGCTTTCCTCGCTGATGGAGGTCACGCGGCGGCGGTATATCGACATGGGCGCCGCGGAGATAATTTCAAAGCCGCTGGACATCGACCTGCTGGAGAGCCGCCTGCGCGACCTCATGCCGAATCAGATGAAGAAAATATTCGAGCCGCTTCCGCAGCGGATAGAGTACGGCGGCATGGGCGTGGATATGCTGACGGAAACTGCATGGGCGGGCGGCAGGAAGCTTGATTTGAAACCGAGGGAGCTGAAGCTGCTTCGGCTGTTTCTGGCAAGGCACGGGATAGTCATGCACAGGTATGAGATATCCTCAGCGGCATGGGGAGAGGTGCCCGACAACGACCGCGTGGTGGATGTTCATGTATGCGGGCTGAAGCGCGCCCTCGGTGATGAATACGGCGGGAGGATAGTCACGATCCACGGCGAGGGATATGTCCTTGTAGGTAAAAATGACTGAATTTACGGCGTGACTTATTGTGCAATTATGCCTTTGAAAAAAATTCGTTTTCGGTGTATAATAAATAACATAACCATTGGCGCAGACACGAAAACGGAGGGAAAAATGACTCTTGCACAGGGAAACATCGTTGTATATCGGTCGGAGCTATGCCGTATCAAAAATGTCGGGATGTACGCCCCCGACGGCGTAAACGGGCGGGAATACTGCATACTAACGCCGCTGGATTCGGAGCGTTCGACCTATTATGTCCCGACGGAATACGCGAAGGATAAGCTGCGCGAGCCGCTGACGCATGACGAGGCGCTTGCGCTTATCGACAAAATGCGCGGCGCCGGCGGAGAATTTCCAACGGACAGCGCCCGCAGAAAAGTCAAGCAGAACGAGATACTTTTATCCGGTAATTATGAGAGCGTTATAAAAATGGCGGGAGCCATCTACGGCGAGCAGGAGCGGCGCAGAAGCGTCGGAAAGAAGCTCCCCGCCGCCGACGAGCGCGCCATGAAGGCGGCGCAGCAGATGATAAACAGCGAGTTTGCGTATGCCCTCGGGATAGATCCCGGGGAGGTCGGGCAATTTATTGATAAACGGCTCGGTATTGCCGAATAATAAAACAGGGGTGACGTTCGGAACTGTTCCGATAATCACCCCTGTTTTTTATATCGCTCCGATAAAGAACAGCGCTCCGCCGCCGAAAATGACCGCTGTTATGATACTGAGCGGGAGCCCCGCGGCGGTGCTCATGAGCGCGTTTTTGTCAAATGCGCGGCCGCGTTTCGTGGTGCGTATCGTAACGGTTCTGTCGGCGCTGTAGAGTTTATCCCGCAGGATAAATTCGGCGGGGAACACGTTTGTGTATTCCTTTCCGTCGGCGGAGTATACCGCGGCGTCAAATCTGCCGTTTTTTTCAAACCTCGCGAACACCGCCGCGCGGCGCTCCGAGAGGATAAGCATAACGGCGCAGACCGCGAAAAATCCCGCCGTGAAAACTGCCGCCGCGGCGACGAGGAACATAAACCCGACGAAAATGAACCATATATCCACCCCTGCAAACAGGAGAAGCATGATTATCAGCGCCGCGCCGATGATTATTTCCATTGCGATACCTCTTTGAGGAAGTTAAAACGGCAGTAAATTGCTATAGACTGTGGGGGGAAAACTCTTGTTTTCCCCCCACGCCCCCTTTAGCGCTTTGGAAGTCGTTTAAACTGCACTTTGATTTGCGGCTGTTTTACCGCAGTGTTCCACAACTTAACGTGCCGCTTTTGCGGGGGCTCTGCCCCCACACCCCCGCTTCCTTTTGTGTCAAAAGGAAGCGAAAACCAATACGCTGCGCGGAAATTTTAAATGTTTACGACAAGCATAAAGACTGCATTCATGCCTTACTCCGCCATAAGGCGCTTTATCTCCGCCGCCATTTCCGCCGCGGCGATGTCGTGGCTTGCCGCGGTGGGATGCCAGTCGGCGGCGTAGCCGTTCTTATTGCCATCCTGCATGGAAAGCCTGAATGCGGATACATTCGTGTCGCCGCTCTGCCCGGAGTATTCCGAAACGGCGGTTTCGACTGCATTGCAGAGATCCTGACCCATAACGCCGAGGGCGCAGATTATGTGTGCATTCGGGTTGTCGCTGCGAACCTTTCCGAGGAATTTAACGTATCCGTCGATGTATTCGCGGATGAGGGTCTCATCCTTGCCGGTATAAGAAGCGTCGTTGGTGCCGAGGTTGATCACAACAAAATCAGGCACGAACTGCGAGAAATCCCAGTCAACGCCGGATACCGAGAAGCCGTTGTAGCTGCCGTAGGAGCGTGCGAACTGCTCGTACATATTCGGAACCTGCTGAGCGGCTACCTTTTTGCCTTGCGTGGTGTAGCCGGAAACAATTCCGTGGCCGCTGTACGAAACAAGGCTGTAGTCCGCGTCGAGAAGCTGCGCTGTCTTGTAGGCGTACGCCTTTGTCGCGTCCTCGGTGGCGGTGGAGAAGTGGTGGTTTCTGTCCTCGTCGTCCACGCCGTAGCCGCAGGTGATGGAGTCGCCGATGAATTCTATCTTGAGTGCCTTTTCAGCCGTTGGGGCGATGTCGCCGACGGAGGTGACGTTTATGCTCTTGATACCAACGGTGGACTGCGCCGCCTCGGAGAGCTTTATCAGCGTTACGGTGACTTCCTTTTCCTCTTCGGAGGTGAAGATCTCGACCGTCTGCTCCTGCTCGACTATCATTTCGTCCGCCACTCTTTTTCCGTCGACATAAGCCGCGAAGCGCGCCCTGTTCTCCTCTGTGGAGATGGAGCTGTCCCCCGCGAGGGTCACGGAAGCGGACGTGCCTTTCATGGTGAATTCAACGCCGCTTGCCGACAGCGCGAGCCATAAAATTCCGTCCTCGGAATAAGTTCTTCCGAGCATCTTAACGTGCTGAGAATCAGCCGCGAATGTTTTCTGTGTAAGTTCCATTTCAGTTTCCTCCGATACCGAATTTTTGGCATCGGGAGAACCCGTGCCTGTGTTTCCTGCGCAGCCTGTCATTGCGAGGGTGAGCGCCGCAAGCGCGCTCAGTATTTTCTGTGCTATGTTCATTGTGCTTCCTTTCCTTCTGCCCGTGCGGGTCGTCTGATTGCTTTTATTATAAGAAACGCCGCCGCTGCCGCGAAAAACGCGATGCTTATAAGCTGCGACGTTGACAGCCCGAAAAGATGTCCCCTGTAATCGTCCCCGCGCCAGAATTCAAGCGTAAATCTTCCCACGGGGTAGATGAGAAGATACATTGCCAGCAGCTTTCCCTTAAGCTTGTCCTTTAACAGAAACGCCGACAGCAGCGCGAACAGCGCAAATTCAAACCCTGCCTCGTACAGCTGCACGGGAACCCGCGGCACGCCGTTGGCGCTTTCGATAAGGGAGTTTGTGAATGTCACGCCGTGCTCCCATTCCACGCCGTAGCAGCAGCCGCCGAGGAAGCAGCCTATCCGCCCGAAGCCGTGGAAAAGCGCTATCGAGGGCGCTATGCAGTCGGAGGTGAGGGCTGCGGGGAGCTTCTGGACTTTCAGCGAGATACCTCCCGCGATAAGCCCGCCGATAAGACCTCCGTAAAAGACCGAGCCGCCGAATATCACCATGACTCTGTTTATAAAATCCGTGAAGCCTTCCGCTTCCGCGAGGATGTGCCAGTGCTGTATGTTTGTAATTCCGTACAGAATGTGCATTCCCACCGCGCAGCCCAGCGCGCCGAACAGGAATACGAATATCATGCTGATATCATCGCCGCCGCGTTTTTTATATCTGCGTATCGCGAGTGGGCAGGCGGTGAATATCCCCGCGAGGGTGCACAGGACATAGCTGCTGATGAGTTTGCCAAAGACAGTAAATCCGGGAAACATATAATACCTTTCGAAAATAAAGCCCTGCCGCATGGGCAGGGCTTTTGCCGTTGAACGAATACAAGCTGATTTATCAGCCCATAGCAGCTGCGAGGCTGTTCATTACGTCGGGGTTTGACGCGATGGAAGCGATGCATACTGTGCAGACGATCAGTGTGATAAGATCGAGTGCGAGAGCTACGATACCCAGAACAAGACCTGCGGTTGCAAGGCCCTTGCCTTCGCCGCCTTCTTTCTTGATCTTGTTGAGCGCGATAGCGCCGAAGATGATGCCTGCCAGCGGGCAGAAAGGAATCAGGTAGCCGATTACGGGCACGCTTGTAAGGAAGCCGCCTGCAATACCGATAATGCCGCAAACCAGCGAGATGATTGACATAGTCTTTGTTGTCATTTCATATACCTCCAAATAAATAAATAAACCAACAGCGGTTATTCCGCTATCAAAAACATTATACCATATAATAATTTGTTAGTCAACAAATTCCGAGGACTTTTGCCTGCCAAAAAATATATAGCGTTTTTGTGTTTTTTGCACATATCCATGTTATTTTATTGCTTAATAAACTTATATCGTCCGCTGCCCGGGGTTATGATATGTATATGAATGATATTTGTTATATATGCCTTGAAATCGGAGCGGGATTGTGGTATAATCAACGTGAATTCTTATTTGTAAAGGAGCGCCCATGAAAACATTACACACCATCCCCGCCGAGGACGGATTTTATATGCCCGCGGAGTTCTCGCCGCATTATGGCTGTATACTCATTTTTCCCGAGCGCGGGGATTCGTGGCAGTACGGCGCGTATGCCGCAAGAAAGGCATTCGTAAAGGTCTGCGCCGCAATAGCCGAGAGCGAGAAAGTCACCGTATGCGCAAGCGCGCGGCAGTACGAAAACGCCCGCAGAATGCTCCCCGAGCATATCCGCGTGGTGGAGATGTCCTCGGACGATTCATGGGCGAGGGACTACGCCCCTACCTTTGTTACAAACGGCGATGAGATACGCGGCATAAACTGGAGCTTCAACGCGTGGGGCGGGCTTGTGGACGGGCTGTATTTCCCGTGGGACAAGGACGACAAAATGGCGCGGAAGCTCTGCGACCTCTATGAAAAGGATATGTACGACATGAGCGGTTTCGTGCTGGAGGGCGGCTCGATACACGTCGACGGAGAGGCCACCTGCATAACGACGGAAGCCTGCCTGCTCAGTGCGGGAAGAAATCCCGACATGACAAAGGAAGAAATAGAGCGGAAGCTTAAAGACTGCCTCGGCGTTAAAAAGGTGGTATGGCTGAAGCGCGGGATATACAACGACGAAACCAACGAGCATGTCGATAACATATGCGCATTCGTCCGCCCTGCGGAGGTCGTACTTGCATGGACGGACGACGAAAGCGACCCGCAGTACGAGCTGTCGCATTCCTGCTACGATATACTTTCGCGGGAAACCGACGCGCAGGGGCGTAAATTCACGATACACAAGCTTCACTGCCCGAAGCCCGTTACCATCACCGCCGAGGAATGCGAGGGGCTGGATACGATGGATTTCGAGCCGACAAGGACCCCCGGCGAGCGGCTTGCGGCTTCGTATGTGAATTTCTACATCTCAAACGGAGCGGTGGTAATGCCGTTTTTCAACGACCCCGCAGACGAGCCTGCCCGCGCGAAGCTTGCGGAGCTTTTCCCCGGGAGAAAGGTGATCCCCGTGTATGCGAGGGATATCCTTATCGGCGGCGGAAATATCCACTGCATTACACAGCAGATACCTGTTTTTAAGGAGAGCAGCCGATGAAAAACGCACTTATCTTTGACCTCGACGGGACATTGTGGGATTCCTCGCGGCAGTGCGCGGGGGCATGGACGCAGGCGCTTTCGCGGACGGAAGCGGCGCGGGAAGTCACCGAGGAGGATATGCACCGCTTTATGGGCAGGACCATGGAGCAGATAGCGGCAATGCTTCTGCCCGATATAGACGTATCCCGCAGGGGAGAGCTCATGCAGCTCTGCACCGACGAGGAATATTCCTACCTCGAAACCCACTGCGGCGAGCTTTACGCGGGCGCGGAGAATGTGCTGAAATCACTGCGGGAGAAGTACCGCCTGTTTATCGTCAGCAATTCGATGGACGGATATGTTCAGCTTTTCCTGCGGACGACGGGGCTTGGGGAATACTTCGAGGACTACGAAATGTGGGGCAGGACGATGCTCCCGAAAGGCGAGAATATAAAGCTTGTTATGGAGCGCAGCGGGCTTAAAAACGCGGCTTACGTCGGCGATACCGCGGGCGACCATGACGCCGCCGCGGTTGCCGGGATACCTTTCATCCATGCGTCTTACGGCTTCGGCACGGTGTCCGACGCGGCGGCGGTGCTTCGCGATATAACGGAGCTTCCCGCGGCGGCGGAGAGAATATTCGGAGAGGGATAAGAATGTCTGAGCAGAATACCATCTGGGAAAAATCCGTCACCAGCGTCGTTATCAGGGACGGAAAGGTGCTGCTGGCGCGGCATACATACGGCGCGGGAAAGGGCAGGCTTATCATCCCCGGGGGATATCTTCAGCATGGAGAAACTCCAGAGCAGGCGGTCATCCGCGAGATAACCGAGGAAACAGGTATCGTCGTAAAGCCCGTTTCGGTGATAGGCATACGTTTCAATATGCACGACTGGTACATTGCATTCCGCGCGGAATACATAAGCGGCACCGCCCACAGCGACCACGATGAAAACAGCGAGGTGCTGTGGATGGACGTGCAGGAAGCATTGTCGCACGACGACGTGCCAGACCTCTCAAAGAAACTTATTGCGGCGGCGGTGAGCGGCAAGGAAATGCCGCTGATCCCGTATCAGACAAGCGAGAAATACGCCCCCACCAGCCTTTACACCTTTGAATAAGGAGAATACGAAATGAGAAAGTTAGTTGCTGCCGCTGTGCAGATGTCCATACCCGATACCCGCGAGAAGTCCATCGAAAAGGCGGATAAACTCGTCCGCGAGGCGGCAGAAAAGGGCG
The DNA here is from genome assembly GCA_934481445.1 of uncultured Oscillospiraceae bacterium. Taxonomy (GTDB): domain Bacteria; phylum Bacillota; class Clostridia; order Oscillospirales; family Ruminococcaceae; genus CAG-115. The sequence continues at coordinate 18,296 of CAKSPC010000021.1, read as the reverse complement.
CGAATGTGATACTTCTGCCCGAGCTTTTCGAAACATGGTATTTCTGTCAGGAGCGCCGTTATGAAAGCTATGAGCTGGCGCTGCCGCTGAACGAAAACCCCGCCGTGAAGCATTTCAGCGCGCTTGCAAAGGAGCTTGGCGTCGTGCTTCCGATAAGCTTTTACGAGCGGGACGAAACCGTGCTTTACAACAGCCTTGCGATGATAGACGCGGACGGCACCATCCTCGGCGTTTACCGCAAGACCCACATTCCCGACGACCACTTCTATCAGGAGAAGTTCTATTTCACCCCAGGGGACACGGGTTTCAAGGTATGGGATACGAAATTCGGACGCATAGGCGCGGGGATATGCTGGGACCAGTGGTTCCCCGAGGCGGCTCGGTGCATGGCGCTGATGGGTGCGGAGCTGCTGCTTTATCCCACGGCGATAGGCAGCGAGCCTATCATCGAGTGCGACAGTATGCCGCACTGGCAGAGATGTATGCAGGGTCATGCGGCGGCCAATCTCATGCCCGTTATCGCGGCGAACAGAGTCGGCACCGAAACCGTCACCCCGGACGACGATAATTCACACCAGAGCAGCGCGCTTACGTTCTACGGGAGCAGCTTCATCACCGACGGCGTCGGAGCCATCGCGGAGTGCGCCGACAGGCAGAGCGACTGTGTGCTGGCGCATGAATTCGACCTTGACGAGCTGCGGGATATGCGCATGAGCTGGGGCGTGTTCCGCGACAGACGCCCCGAGATGTACGGCAGGATAGCGGGAAAATAACGGAGAGACATCATGTACAGTAACGACGAATTATTCGATATCCGCGACGAAAGAGGGGTCCGCACGGGCGAAACCATGTCCCGCGGGGAAGTGCACAGAACGGGCGCCCTCCACGGCAGCGTGCACATATGGGTACTCCGCGGAAGATTTCACGGGTTCGAGGTGCTGGTGCAGAAGCGCGCGGACGACAAGGACAGCTTTCCGGGCTGTTTTGACGCGGCAGTGACGGGTCACATCGACAGCGGCGAGGATCCCCTCGGCGCGGCGGTGCGCGAAATGGGCGAGGAGATAGGCGTTTATGCAAAGCCCGCGTCGCTCATCCCGCTTATGCGGCGCAGGGTCAGCGAGGACAATATATTCCATGGGGAACGCTTCATTAATAATGAAATAACATGGGTGTATATCTACCGCGGCGAGGTCGCGGACGCCACCATGAAATTCGAGCGGGAGGAGATATCCGAACTGCGCTGGGTGGACGGAAAGACGCTCATAAAGGCAGTCAGGGCGGGCAGCAAGGACTACTGCATAGATTATGAGGAGCTGAAAGAAGTTCTTCTCTGCGCAAAAAGCATTGCCAAGCTGTAAATATGCTTGACAAATGTTATTAACAACTATATAATGTATATATACTGACTGTCGGCACAAAATAGAAAAGGTTCATTTTGAAAAGAGGCAGAGCAGCGGAAAGGGTCAAATGCTATGGATATTCCATCTTACCACCAGAACTTTGTAGAAGAAACCTACGACGAGAACGGTATGCTCGTTAAATTCGGGATAAAGTATCCCGATAACTTCAACTTCGGATACGACATCATCGACAAATACGGCGAGGCTGAGCCGAACCGCCGCGCCCTGCTTTGGGTAGACCTTCAGGGCAACGAAAAGCTGCTCACCTACGGCGACCTTTCGCGGCTTTCAAACAAGGCGGCGAATATGTTCATATCCATGGGCATAAAAAAGGGCGACCATGTCATGCTCGTCCTTAAAAGAAATTATCAGTTCTGGTATGTTGCGATCGCGCTGATGAAGATAGGCGCTATTGCCATCCCCGCGACCCATCTGCTGACCGCAAAGGATTTTGCATACCGCTTCGGAGCGGCGGACGTTAAGGCTGTCGTAGCGACGCACCACGCGGATGTTGCGCACTTTATCGACGACGCCAACGAGCAGCTCGGCGGCTGCCTTGAAAACAAATACATCGTAAACGGCACCCGCGAGGGCTGGACGGATCTCGACACCGAGGTAGAAAAATACCCCGATACTCTGGAGAGAGTCCCCACCAAGGCGGACGAAATTTTCCTGCTGTATTTCACATCCGGCACGACGGGCTATCCGAAGATGGTAATTCACGACCACACCTATGCGCTGGCGCATATCCAGACCGCAAAGCACTGGCACAACGTCGACCCCGACGGGCTGCATCTTACGGTTTCCGATACGGGCTGGGCGAAGGCTGCATGGGGCAAGCTGTACGGTCAGATGATAATGGGCACCTGCATTTTCGTGTATGATTTCGATAAATTCATCCCCGAAAATATGCTGGCGATAATGCAGAAATACCGCATAACGACTTTCTGCGCGCCGCCCACTATGTTCAGATTTTTCATAAAGGCGGGGGTCGAAAATTACGACCTTTCCAGCCTTAAATACTGCACCATCGCCGGCGAGGCGCTCAACCCCGAGGTGTTCAACAAGTGGTACGAATACACGGGTCTGAAGCTTATGGAGGGCTTCGGACAGACGGAGAGCACCTGCATCCTCGGCAACATAATCGGCATGACCCCGAAGCCCGGCTCCATGGGCAAGCCCACCCCGCTGTACGAGGTGGATCTCATGAACAACAAGGGCGAAAGCTGCGCCGTGGGCGAGGTCGGCGAGATAGTCGTCAAGGGTGAATACACCCACACCCCGGGACTTTACAGGGGTTACTACCGCAACAAGGAGATAACCGACAGCGCATGGCATGACGGATATTATCACACCGGCGACACCGCATGGCGCGATGAGGACGGATATTACTGGTATGTCGGCAGAAACGACGATGTTATCAAATCCAGCGGCTACCGCATAGGGCCGTTCGAGATAGAGAGCGTTCTAATAACTCACCCCGCGGTGCTTGAGTGCGCGGTAACGGGCGCCCCCGACCCGATAAGAGGTCAGGTAGTAAAGGCGACCATCGTGCTTGCAAAGGGCTATACCGCTTCCGACGAGCTTGCAAAGGAAATTCAGAACCACGTTAAGCACAACACCGCTCCGTACAAATACCCGAGAGTTGTTGAGTTCGTGGATGAGCTTCCCAAGACCGTAAGCGGAAAGATAAAGCGCGCGGAAATTCGCGGCGAATACAGGCACGAACCCAGGCAGTGATCAGTAATACCGCTTTCGCTCGTGCATAGCGAGGGTGATACCCTCGCTGCGAGCCTGCTTGTACAGGCTGTCCAGTCGGCAGAGCACCGCGTTTTCCTCATAAATGAGGGCGTCGATGGCGTCGGCGTCGGTGGTCATATCAAAATTTGCACGGATATTGTTAAGCTGCTCGGTGAGCCTTGAGCAGCTTCGCTCGAAAAATTCCCGCCGCTTTTCCCCGGCGGGGATTTCCTTTTTTAAAATGTTCGGAATTTTCATGGCAGTGCGCTCCTTTCGGGTCTGTACTGCCATTATATTTTTGGCGGAGGGGGAATATTACGGCGCGCACATAAGATGTAACCTTTCTGCGTTTTATGTTGTTATAATATATAAAGGAAAGTATTACCGACAATTGCTGAAAGAGAGGGAGTTATATGAAGAAAAAAACAGCGGCAAAGACCGTGCTGATCGTTTGTATTTGTTCAATGCTTTGCGCCTGCAGTGTTTCCCCTGCTTCGTCGGCTGATTTGTCCGTCGTTTCGGAACAGCCGGAAACATCGCAGGACGAAAGCACGACCGTCCTTACAACAGGCGAAACGGAAAGCACAGACAATAGCGGGTCGGATAAGGAAGGTACATCCGAACCTGTCCAATCGGGAAATGAACAGACAGAATATGATTTCGTTCCTGTTCTGACCGAGGACGACATTGAATATATGGGTATTCCATATAAAGATCTCACGGCCGAGCAGTTTATACAGCTCTGGGCGCAATGCACAAGAGAATGCAATGCCCAGCGGCTGTATGTGATAACCTATAACAACTATAGCTACAAAGACGAACTGACGGGCGAACTCCGCGAACCCACCGAGCAAGAAACGGAAGAACTTCTCAAGGATTATGCACGCCGTTTGGTCGGTTTGCAGCTGGAGGGGCGCATTCTGTTTTTGTATAACGATGCGGAACTTTTTAAGGTCGAGGACGCTCCCGACGGGTATTATGACAGCGACGACGCAGAAGAACATATTTACTGCATGACCTCCATACGCGTATGGTATGATCTCGGAAATACAGGCGAAGAAAATCAAACGAGCTGGATAACATTGAAGAAAATCAATGGCTACTGGAAAATCGGACTACAGTTTTCATCGAGTCCTCCATTTCTGGACGTAACATAAAATAAAATACAGCCATAAATCAACGGCGGCAGTTCCTTTCGGAGCTGCCGCCGTTTTTTATATGAGGTATTACGGAATAAGCTTACTTTACTTCGGGAACGATGGGCGCAAATCTTATGCGGATGTTCGGAAGTTTTGTGATAGTGGTGTAGTAGTTGGTCTGCCAGTCGTCACCCTGGGAGGGATCGTTCTCGCCGGTTGCGGGGGGCGCGAAGATCTTGAGGGTGAGGTCGGCTTCGCCGTCGAGGGGCTTCTCGAAGAATGCGGACATAAGGTCGATGCACTTAGCCTCGGGGCTCTTGTAGAACCACTTGCCGTTTATCTCCATCATAAGGTTGAGGGGCTCGTCAAAATAAACCTCGCAGAACACGGGGTTCTTTTCGAAATGAAGCGGGATAGCAAGACCTGTTGCGTCCTCGCTGCCGCCCCAGCGGAGCTTTGCGGGAAGAGTTACCTCTGCACCCTGCTCAACGGAGGGGTAGAAGTATTCGTCGTGGATTATTTCCTTGTATGTTTTCAGCGCGGGCTGCTCGATACCAACATTGGGGTTGTTGGGATCTTCAATTTCAAGGCCGAGTCTGCCGCGGTCGCGGAACTGGTAGAATGTGAAGCCGTTGAACCATCCCTGCTCGGGGTCGTTCTTGAGCAGGTCGCAGAATTCCTTTATCATTGCCGCCTGATCATACGGGCCCGTTACGTCGCCGTCGGCGTTGAATTCGCTCATAACCATGGGCTTCTTAACGCCGCCGCAGATCTCCTTGTAGCGCTTTTCGGAAAGCTTGGTGAGGTTGTATGTATCGGCAACCTTGCTTCTGCTGAAGGAGTTTCCGCCGACTTCCGCAACGTCATACGGCCAGCCCCAGTGCAGGGACATATACTTGTCGACGCTCCAGATGTCTGTAGCCTTTACAGCCTCGGCAAATTCCTTTTCCATTTCTATCTCGGGGCCGTTTTCGGGGTGCTCTACGCCGCCGATGCAAAGAATGGTGGAAACATTCGGAGCTTCCTTCTTGATAATATTGTGGAAGCGAACGAAGAAGTCAGCGATCTGCTGATAGCTTGCGCGCTTTGTAAAGCTGAACCAGTTGCCGGTGGCTTCGTGGTTGATGCGGAGCTGCATTCTGCCGTAGGTGCTGAGCTCCTTTGCGATGCGCTCTAGGAACACGTCGGGCAGGTTGGGGTCGACTGTCATGGTGAGGATAACGTCCTGACCGTGACGGCGTACATCCTTCATGCAGGTGAAAGGCTCGCCGTCGGTGGTGCCGCCGATACCGCCCTTGTAGGTGAAGTAGTCGTCGTAGGGGTAATCCCACTGGAATGTTACCTCGCGGTCGGCAAAGGCGTGGCGCGCTCTTGCAGGCCATGTTTCGTCAAGGGGGTAGTAGCAGTACATCAGGCTTACTGCGCGGTGCGGTCTGCCGAGCTTGTGCAGGATGTAGTCCTGGTCGACATACTCGCCGCGCTCGCTTCCGTCGCCGAGGTCAACGGCGCACTTTGCGGGGCCGAGCTTTAATTCGTAGATCTTCTCGTTCATTGGTGTTTTTCCTTTCGGTGTTATTGTATTTCGGAAACGGCGCGGATACACGCCGAAAATTACCGTCCGATAACAGTATAGCATAAAATGAAATCGTTTTCAAGGGGGTTGGAAAAATTATTTTTCGGCTTCGGTGTAATACGACCGCGCGGCGTGGTATCAGAGCTCAAACAAAACCTTTTCGTAGTCCTTGACATAATAGCGCAGGTTTGTCCTGCCTTTTTGCATTATCGTATGTCCCTCGGCTTCCAGCCTTGCTTTCTGAGCTTCTATGCCGCCGGGATATTTGGGGTTCAGCTCTCCGCCGGCTTTCAGGGTGCGGTGGTACGGTGTTTCATTTTCGCCGCGCTGAAAGCTCGCCCATGCGGCGATGGACACGAATATTCCCGCGGTTATCGGTTCGGTGAAGTCTGCGTTGTTTTGCGCGGCGAAATACTCCCGTATTTTCTCAATGGTTATTACTTTGCCGAAGGGCACCCGTTTCATCACGGCGTCATAATCGGAGGGCGGGGCAAAATACATCCGATTTCCGCCGTATTTTTCGATGCTCTTTTCATCGGTGATGATCTGTATTTTTGGCATATCCTTTCCGTCTGCCAGCATTGCGTTGAAGTCCTTTTTGTTTTCGTTTGCCATTTTAATGCACCTCCTGCTTCAATAATAACACATTATCACAGCCTGTGCAATGAGGCTGTTTTATTTTTTTCGTCAGATTTCCCCGAAACTTACGAACAAACCGCCGTATACGATATACTCCGCTCAAAAAAATTTATTTCCGCGCCGTGATATCGACAGGAATTTTATGGCAATGATGATATAATTACACCATGAAATTCGCCCACCGCGCGGGGCAGTCTGCTGTCGGGAGCGGCTGTTCCGTCAGGGCGGTGAATTTACCCTTACGAAAGGAGCATTGTTATGCTGAAAATATACAACGACGGCAGGCGGATAACAGCCGCGCTTTACGGCGACATCGACCACCACGCGGCGCGGGAGCTCCGCGCGGCTCTGGATGATGTGATAGCGCATTCGCGGCCGGAGGTGCTCATCATCGACATGGAGAACGTCGGATTTATGGACAGCTCGGGGATAGGGCTTATCCTCGGCAGGTCGAGGGCGGTGGAGGCATACGGCGGCTCGGTGCTGATAAAGAACGCCCGCCCCGATATAGCGTCCGTGATAAGCGTTTCGGGGCTGTCGGGACTTCTCGTAAAAGGAGTAAACGTATGAAAAGAGAGATACTTAACGAAAGCAGCATAAGCTTTCCCGCGCTGTCGCGGAATGAAAGCTTTGCGCGCTCCGCCGCGGCGGCATTCGCGGCGCAGGCAGACCCCACCGTTGCAGAGATTGCAGCGGTGAAAACTGCGGTGTCCGAGGCGGTGACGAATTCCATCGTGCACGGCTACCGCGACTGTACGGGAACAGTCACCCTTGTGCTTCGGCTGTATTCCGACGGCACGCTTTACATATCCGTAAAGGACAAGGGCAGTGGCATAGCTGACATAACGCAGGCGATGCAGCCGATGTTTTCCACCGCCCCCGCGGAGGAGGAGCGCTCGGGGCTGGGGTTTACGATGATGGAAAGCTTCATGGACAAGGTGCGCGTAAGAAGCACGGTGGGGAAAGGAACCTGCGTCGTTATGGAAAAGCGCATAAAGAGCAGGGAGAAATGCCTTGTCTGACGGGAAGCTCTGCGACGAGTTCGTAAAAAGCAATCTCCCGCTGGTGCATTCCCTCGCGAACCGCTTCCGCGGACGGGGAATAGAATACGAGGAGCTTTTCGCGGCGGGCAGCGTGGGTCTTGTGAAAGCATGCGCTAATTTTGATGAGGGGAGGGGCCTGTGCTTCTCGACCTACGCGGTGCCCGTTATCCTCGGGGAGATACGCAGGCTGTTCCGCGACGGCGGCACTGTAAGGGTCAGCAGGAGCCTTAAGGAGCTTTCAATGCGGGCGGCGCGGGTGCACGATGAAATAGCCGCCGGGGGGCGTGAGCCGCTTATATCCGAAATAGCGGAGCGGCTGGGGGTGACTCCCGAAGAAGCCGCGGAGGCGGTGGCGGCGGGTCAGCCGACGGTATCGCTGACATCCGCGGAGGATGGGGGGGAATTTGACCTGCCCGAGGAATCCGGGGAGAGCGAGCTGATAGACCGCCTTGCGCTGCGGCAGTGCCTTTCCGAGCTGCCGCGGGAGGACAAGGAACTGATACTGCTGCGCTACTTCCGCGGAAAGACCCAGTGCGAAACGGCGGAGCTGCTCGGCATGACGCAGGTGCAGGTATCGCGGCGGGAGAGGAAGATAATTCTGTCCCTGCGGGAGCAGCTTGTATAAAAATTGTACAAAAAAAGCTTGATTTATGACAGATTTTGCGCTATAATGTTACTAAACCATTATTCACATTACATATAAATCCATTTTGGAAAAGGAGCAGAAAATGTCGGACAAGCTTAACGTTTGTTTAATGAACGATTCATTCCCGCCCGTTATAGACGGCGTTGCGAATGCTGTCATAAATTACGCCAATGTTATTTCTTCGGGGCTTGGAAAAGCGACGGTGGTCACCCCCGATTACCCCGGGGTGGTGGACGATTATCCGTTTGACGTCGTGCGCTACAAGAGCATAACCATCTCCGAGAAGATATGCGGCTACCGCGCGGGTTATCCTTTCAGCAGCAGCAAGCTGGACGAGCTTGCGGGAAGCGGATTTGACGTTATACACAGCCACTGCCCGTTTGCCTCGACGATGATGGCGCGGGTGCTTCGCGAGAAGGTCGACGCTCCGCTTATCATAACCTACCACACGAAATTCGACATTGATATCCGCCGCGCGCTTCCGAACAAGCTTATGGCGGATCAGGCGATAAAATTTGTCGTGAGCAATATCGCCGCCTGCGACGAGGTATGGACGGTCAGCCACGGCGCGGGCGAAAACCTCCGCAGTCTTGGCTTTGACGGAAAATATTACGTCATGGAAAACGGCGTTGACTTCCCCTGCGGCCGCGCGGACGAAAACGACGCGGCGGAACTTCGCGCGGCTTACGGGATCCCCGAAGATATGCCGCTGTTCCTTTTTGTGGGACGTCTGCTGTGGTACAAGGGCATAAAGCTGATACTGGACGGTCTGAAGCTTGCGGCGGAGGCGGGGAACGATTTCCGCATGATGTTCGTCGGCGACGGCATGGACAGGCAGGAGATTGAGGACTACGCGGCTTCGATAGGTCTTTCGGACCGCTGCATTTTCACCGGCGCGATATACGACCGCGAGGAATTGCGCGTATATTACACGGCGGGGGATCTGTTTCTGTTCCCGTCGGAATACGACACTAACGGCATAGTTGTAAGGGAAGCCGCAGCGTGCGGCGTCGGCGCGCTTCTTATCGACGGAAGCTGCGCGGCGGAGGGCATAACCGACGGCAGGACGGGCATCCTCACCGAAGCAGACCCCGCTGCGATTGCAAAGAAGCTTGAATTTGCCTGCGCAAATCTTGATATAATCCGTCAGATCGGCGAGCACGCCATGAACGAGGTTTATATTTCGTGGGAAACCTCCGTAAAGCGCGCATACGACCGTTACGGCGCGGTGATCGAGAGATACCGCTCGGGTCAGACGCAGCGCAGGGAAAACTTCATGGCGGAGGAATTTTTCTCGCTGATGGATACGGCAACGAACAATATCCAGCGTTTCAGAAGTATCCCGCATGAGATAAGAAATTCGCGGCTGAAGTATAAGTTCAAGCGGAAGAACAGGAAGAATAAGGACGAAAAATAAATTTAGCGGGCGGAAAGTGATTTCCGCCTGTTTCAGTTCGGCTAAAGAATTCAAACGGCAGTAAATTGCAACAGACTGTGGGGGGAAAACTCTTACGTTTTCTGGACAAACGTTCCGTTTGTCCACCCCTAACCCCACACCCCCTTTAGCGCCTTGGAAGTCGGATTAACGTAGCTGCTTTAAGCGTTCACTGTTCAAAATTTTAAATGCGTGGGGAGTTTCGCTACTGCGGTGGCGACAAGGGCGCTGCCCTTGACCTGCAAGGGGTGCGACCCATTGACCGCGTGTATTTGTTTCAAAAAGACTAAATGTTTCCCAACAAACCAACAGGCGGAAAGTGATTTCCGCCCGCTGTTTTATTCAATATTCGCAAACTCATCCGTATCAAGATAATCCTCGACATACTGCTTTTTCAGCAGCTCCCGCGGGATATAGTCATTATACTTCCCGCATATCTCGCAATTATCCGGAATGCTGAACGAATACTTATCCGCGCCGTCCCTTTTCAGCTTTTCAAGCGCCGCCGAAACCGCCCGCGCGCCCTTTGGCGACTGCACCTCAATGCACACCGGAATATACCGCGACAGCCACACATTCGCTTCGAACCCCATTTCCCGCAGGGCGTACATCAGCGCCATGGTGCCTCTTGTGCCGATGAAAGGGAACACCGCGCAGCTTGTTTCTGTCAGCGGAAGCACCGCGTGCCCCGCCTCCGACACCGAAGCCGCGCCCCTGCACATCGCGCGGATATCCGACAGCCTGTTCCGCGCCGCTTCGTCAAGGAAGCCGTACTGCTCGTCGCTCTGAATGACTTCGAGTATCTTCTTCATCACCTTGGTGTGAACATACTCGTTGCCGGTGTCCATCCACATATTTGCGGAGATACCGTCGATATGCTTTACATAAATGCGAAGCTCCTTTTTGTCAAGCTCCACGACCTCCCACGCCTGACCCGCCAGCGCAAAGCGGCTGTTTGGCGGGAACGGGCTCTGCACCGTGCCTATTTCTTCAGAGCCGCACCGCACTGAGTATTCCTGCGGGACGGTGAACACCGCGAGAAATTCGTAATTCGACACCGCGGCTTCGCCCTTTTCGCCTATGAGAAGCGAGCCGTCCTCGCTGCGCTCAAGCTGGCCGTTTTGCAGCATATAGCGCAGCAGCAGGAGGTAATCCTCCTTTGTGATATGCGAGAAAACCGCCAGCGACAGCACCTGCCGCGCAAGCTCCCTCGGCTGTATCGAGCCGCTTGACGCCATTATCGACATGGTCTGGTGATACAGCAGGCTGTACGGAAGCTTCGGCAGAAACGTTGGCTCTATCCAGCGCTCGCGGGTGTAAAGCAGTATCATCGCGGTGCACATCACGAAATCCCAGTTTATTTCCTTATAGAAATCGTTCGGCGGCAGGCTCATGTCCCAGCGGAATGCAAAGCGCATCTCCGCCGCACCGCCGCGGCGCCCCGTGCGCCCCAGCCGCTGAACTAACCCCGAAACCGTAAGCGGGCACCCTGTTTGCACGATACGTTCCAGCCGCCCGAGGTCGATGCCAAGCTCCAGCGTGACCGTCGCGCCGGTGCAGACGGGCTGTTCGCCGTTTTTCATGCTTTTTTCGGTGAAATCCCGCAGCGCCGCGGAAATATTCGCGTGGTGCACAAGATATGTGCCGACGCCGTGGCGCTTTTCGGATATGCGCTTCATGTGCGCGATGTTTTCCTCGACTTCCCCCTTGCTGTTGGAGAACAGAATGCAGCGTTTTCCGTCGGTGCTTTCGTAAAGATAGTTGTAGTAGTTATCAAGAAGCGTGGCGCTGTCGCTGTTTTTTATTTTCTCCTTTATCGGGAAGAATTTCACCGAAAGGCGCAGCAGGCGCCCTTTTTCCGTCACGCGGGGAGTTATACAGTTTCTTCCGCTGCCCATGTTGAGCCATTTTTCTGCGTTGGCGGGGTCGCCCAGTGTCGCGGAAAGGCCTATTCTCCGCGGCGAGAAGCCTATCAGCCGCGAAAGCCGTTCAAGCAGGGAAAGAAGCTGCAATCCGCGGTCGTTGTCCATGAAGTAATGCACCTCGTCGATGACGATGAACCGCAGGTCGGAGAAGAGCCTGAAGGCGTTCGAGCTGTTGCGCATAAGCAGGCTTTCAAGGCTTTCGGGGGTGGTCTGCATAACGCCGCGGGGGTTCTTGACGAGCTTTTTCTTTGCGGTCTGCGGGGCGTCACCGTGCCATTTTGTTACGGGGATATCCTGCTCCTCCAGCAGGTCGGTCAGGCGCTCGAACTGGTCGTTTATCAGCGCTTTAAGCGGGGAGAGATATAATACCCCCACGCTTGCCGAGGGGTTCTCCCACAGGCAGGTGAGCACGGGGAGAAACGCCGCTTCGGTCTTGCCGCTTGCCGTGCCGGAAGAAAGCAGCAGGTTGTCGTCGGTGTCGAAAATGACCTCCGCCGCCGCGACCTGAATATCCCGCAGCTCTTCCCATTTGTTGCGGTAGATGTAATCCTGAATGAATGGCGCAAGGCGGTAAAAAATGCTGCTCACGTTACCCTCCGATCAAATTTACGACCTCTTCGGCGATATCCTCCGCAGAGTATTTTCCGTTTATCATGACATGATCACAGCCGTGCAAAATGCAGCCCGAAAGGTTTTCTGCGTTGTCCTTTATAAGCGCGTCCGGCGTAAGCCATGAATCATCAAGGCGGCTTTCGATGGCGTTTGCGTTGTCACATATTTCGGCGAAATTATCGCGGATGTATCTCTCGCTCATGATAAGCCATACGGCGCGGATATCGCGCAGATATTCCTCCGAAAAGCTTTCGCGCCAGTCATGCGGGACATAGCAGCCCTCGATGATAAGACTCTGATTATTTTCGGCGGCGGTCTTTGCGATTTCCTTTTCGATATCCCACAGATAAGGCAGAAGCCTGTCGTCGTCCATGGGTGTGAGGGCTGTTACTCCGCTGCGGATAAGCCCCATCTTAATATGGTCGGCGGAAACATACGGTATCTTCAGCCGCTCGAGAAGCTTCTGCGACACAAGCGTTTTTCCCGTGTGCGACGCTCCCGAAAGAAAAAGAACCATCGCGTTATCCTTTCAGATATTCCAGCAGGCATTCAAACGCGCGCGCCCTTGCCGCGGGAGAAAACCCGTGCCCCTCCCCCGAAAACTTTATAAGCTTCGCATTCGGGAGCACCTCTGCGGCGCGCTCTGAGTAGCTTATATCGACTACACCGTCCATGTCGCCGTGCATGATAAGCGCGGGTTTAGTGAAGCCGCCTATCTGCCCGCGCATATCCCCGGAGGGAATGTTTTCGGCGTATTTCCGCGATATCGTCATGCCCATGAAATGCACGGTTTCGGGCATGGTCTGCGCTTTTCCGCGCCAGTTATCGGGTATGCACAGGGCGGGGTAGAGAAGTACCTCGCCGGCTATCCTTTCGGGAAGCTGCGCGGCGGTCAGTGCGGAAACATATCCGCCCTGACTTTCTCCGTAGAGATAGATATTTTCAACAAAGGACAGCGAGGATATCATATCCATCACCGCTCGGAGGTCCTCCATCTCGGAATACAGCGTCATGTCGGTGCTGTTTCCGCTGCTTTTCGACCGTGCGGAGCCGCCGCAGAAATCATAGCAGTAGGCGTAAAATCCGTTCTGCGCCAGCTTTTCCGCAAAGTCGGTAAGCTCCGTATAGGAAGAATTGTATCCGTGGCTCAGTATAACGGCGGGGGCTTTCTTTCCGCCCTCGGGGGAATATAGTACGCCGTATATCCGCCTGTCCTCGTAAAGGCAGGGCATTTCCTTTATGCTGTATTTCATGTTTATACCTCGTTATAGCTCGAAATCCTCAAAGCCGTCGGCGCTGTTGTCGGCGTTTTCTCCCTCGGCAAAGCTGAAATCCTCGCTGCCCATAAGCTCGGGGAGAGTCTTGTCGGGGTTCTGCATGGCAATGTTCAGAAGCTCGATAAAATCGCGTATCATTTCGCGGGGGGTGATGTTCGTGTCCGCGCCGACGCGCCCGAATTCCGCCTTGATAAAGTTCACCCTGTCCTCGAGGGTGACGCGGCTTTCGTAGCCGTACAGTCCCGCGTGTATCTCCGCAAGCTTTTCGGTCAGCACCGTAAGCTCCTCGTAGGTGAGCGGCTGCAATCTTATTATCGGCGCGAGCATATCGTGCGTTTCGTCGGAAGCAAATCTTCCGCGTTCCAGCCTGCTGCGCAGCGCTTCGTAGCTGAATACGCCGCGGCGGGTGTCCTCGATGCACTGCGGCGTGCCGCCCATGATTATGCCGAGGTGCGAGGCCTTTCCCTGCATGACGTCGTTATACATCATGAGTATTTTTTCGTAGTTGTACTGCCGCGTTACGGCGTGGGGAATTTTCATGATGTTCACAAGCTCGTCTATCATAACGACAAGTCCCTTGTATCCCGCGCTGACAAGGAACGATGTGAGTATCTTGATATAATCGTACCAGTTTTCGTCGGTGATTATGGAATTTACGCCGAGGTCGTGCTTTGCTTCGGTGCGGGTGGGATATTCGCCCCTGAGCCAGCGCACCGCCATGCCCTGCATTTCTTCGTTTCCGTCGCGGTAGGCGCGGTAGTACGCGTTTATCACCGCCGCGAAGTCGAAGCCGTGCACCATATCCTCAAGCCCGCCGATGACGGTGTATATCTTCTTTTCCACCGCGATATCGAAGAATGGGTCGGAGGGCGCGGTGCCCTCGGAAACGACATCGGTTTTTATGCCGTTTATCCATTTTTCAAGAATAAGAGTGAGCGCGCCGCCGTCGGGCTTTGCCTTTACGGAAAGGCTGCGCATAAGCTCGCGGTAGGTGGCAAGCCCCTGTCCCTTGGAGCCCATCAGCCTGCGCTCGGGGGAAAGATCGGCGTCCGCCGCCGCGAACCCCCTGTCCATAACGTGCTGGCGCATGGTTTGCAGCAGGAAGCTCTTGCCGCTTCCGTAGCGTCCGCAGATAAAGCGGAAGAATGCGCCGCCCTCCTCGGTTATTTCCACATCATGGAGCAGAGCGTTTATCTCATCCGTCCTGCCGACAGCGATGTAACCCAGTCCTGTGCGCGGCACAACGCCGCCTTTGAGGGCGTTGATTATTCCCGAAGCTATCCTCTTCGGCACCTGCATACCGATCTCTCCTTTCGAATTTAAAAGACTATTTTTATTATATCATATTCTTTTTTTAAATGCAATTCATTTTGGGGACAATTAGCGTCGGGGATTGGTATTTAAAAATATTTTTAAATACTCCTTGACAATACAAAGAAACAGTGATATAATCTAATTAAAGAAAATTTTAATTAGTTGGTGATATCATGGGTGTAACAGAAACATTCAAGGCAATGTCCGATGTGCAGCGGCGGGCTATCCTTGATATGCTTAAAGACGGCAGGATGAACGCCGGGGAGATCGCGCAGCGGCTTGGGATAACCCACGCGGCGCTGTCGTATCATCTCCGCCTGCTGAAAGGCGCGGAGCTTATAACCGAGTACAAGGAAAAGAATTTTGTATATTACGAGCTGAACACAAGCGTTTTCGACGAGCTTGTGCTGTGGCTGGGGCAGTTTGGAGGGAGAAGAAATGAAAACGGTAAAAACGCGGGCGCTGTGGATAATTCTTTCGATAAACCTGATAATGACCGCCGCGGCGATGAATTTCCTGCCGGATGAGATACCGCTGCATTATGATCTTGAGGGAATAGTCGACCGAACAGGTTCGAAATATGAGATGTTTGTTCTTACGGGGCTGGCGGCGGCGTTTGTGGTTTTCTGGGAATTATTTGTGCGGGTTTATATAAGAAAATCCCGCCGTGCAAAGGATGAAAAGACCGCTGAGGATACCATGACGAACGCAAAGATCATACTGTATGCGGGCGCATTCCAGACGGGAATACAGACGCTGATACAGCTTATATTCGTGTTTGCGGCATTCGGCGGCGGGGCGGAGGCTGCTTCCCCGTCGGAGTGGATATACACCGTACTTTGCGCGGCGTGCGGCGCGGGGCAGATATTCCTCGGGAATTACATACCAAAAACCAAGCGCGGCGGCTCCGTCGGACTGCGGACAACATGGAGCGTGAAGAACGATATGATATGGGCGAAAAGCAACCGCTTCGCGGGGGTTATGATGTGCGCTTCGGGCGTCGCCGCCATTGCGGAGGGATTTGTTCTGAAAGGGATAGCTTCCGTGTTTGCCATGCTGGGGGCGCTGGCTGCCGCCGCGGCGGCTTCCACGGTGTATTCTTATATACTGTATCGGCAGGATGCGGCGTAATAAACTATCGCGCGAATTTGTTGATTTCGCTAAAAAAAATTCTTGCAAATTTCATAAATGTGTGGTACAATATCACTAACACATCGGGATGCGCCGATGATGCGCTGAAAGGAGCTTAACTATGGGATTTTTAGATGACGTTATCAACACCACCAAGAACGTTGCCGCAACGGCAGGAAAAAAGACCGACGAGGCTGTCCAGCTTTCCAAGCTTAAGATAAAGGAGAGCCAGCTCAACGGCGATATTAAGAATAAGTATGAAAAGCTCGGCGAGCTTATCTATCAGATGGCGAAGACCGATAAGAAGGACGACAATGCCTTCGCTCTGATGGTAAGCGAGATAGACGACTGCTTCGCAAGGCTGAGCGAGATAAACGAAAAGATAGACGCACTCAAGGGCGAGATTTCCTGCCCGAACTGCGGCAAGAAGACAAAGAACGAAAACGCGTTCTGCCCGAGCTGCGGAACAAAGCTTCCCGTCCGCGAGGAACCCGCGGAGGAGCCGGAGGTTTCCGAGGAGGTTACTTCGGAGGCGGTTTCCGAGGAAGCAGAGAAGAAGGACGAAGAATAATTACATCTGAATAAATCGTTCGGCGGCGGTCTTGATTGACCGCCGCTTTTTTCGTACCCGTCATAAGCTTCCGCGCCGCCGCATATAAATAAACAAGCCCTCGGATAGGCAATGCTGTTTTGAAAAGGAGAAAATATGGGAGTTAAGGAAAAACTCATTTCGCTTGAGAATGAGGCGGCGCGACACTTTACGATAACCATGCGCGACAGCGGCGAGCTTTATATTGAAAACTGCCGCTGCGTCCGCGAATGCGGCGATAATTTCATCACGCTTTCCGTGTATTCGGCGGATATCCGCATAGCGGGCACGCCGCTTGTACTGGAAAGCTTCGGCGTGAACGGCGTTAAAATAAGCGGGAAGATACATTCGCTCACGCTGGAGGAACACTGACATGAAGAAAAAAACAGCGCATGAAAAAAGCCGCGGGCTGTATTTCGGCAGAGTTTCTTTCAGCGGTATCGGCGGGTATCAGGAAAAGATGATTTCCGAGCTGCTGGAAAGCGGCGTAGTCCTCCGCAGGGTAATGACTGCCGGCGGCACTGTTTCGGGGGAGATATCCCCGCTGGACTATTACACCGCCGCGAAAGCCGCCCGCAGGAACGGCGTGCGTATCCGCGCGGGAAAACGGCGGGGGCTGTATTTCACGCTGATGCGATATAAAATGCGGTTCGGGCTGTACGTCGGCGGTCTGATGCTGATGATAATGCTGTCGATGTTTCAGACGCGGGTGGAGGCGATAAATATCGAGGGGGATGTTCCGCGGGGACAGATACTCGAGATACTCCGCGAAAACGGCATAGAAAAGGGCGCGGACAAATACTCCCTGCAAATGTCGCGGGCGGAGCACCAGATAATGCTTGAGGTGGAGAACTGCTCATGGGTGGATGTGTCCTGCGTTGGGTTCAGGGTTAACGTCCGCGTGGAAAAGGGCACGCCCCTGCCCGAAATGGAGGAAGATCAGCCGAGAAATATTGTTGCCTCGCGGGGAGCGATGATAATCAGCCAGACGGTGCGCGAGGGCGCTTCGGAAGTGGCGGTGGGAAGCGGCGTTGCGGAGGGCACGCTGCTTGTCAGCGGGGTGGTTCCCGATGGGAACGATGATGTGCTGTTCGTCCGCGCGGACGCGGAGATCATCGGGGAATTTACTGAAACGCAGGAATTTTACGTTCCGTTCAGCGAAACGGTGCAGCGTGCCGACGGGGATAAGACGGAGTTCAGCTATATTGTTTTCAATGACGACGAATATCCGATGTTCTTCGGGGAAGCGAATGTTCCCGACGCGGTATATTCCGAGGAAACGAAGCTGGTGCGCATATTTGACGCGGAAATGCCGTTCAAGATAAAGACGGGCACATACACCGCCTATCGCTACGTTGAAGTCATCCGCAGTGCGGAGGACTGCACGCGGGAATTGAAGCGGCTGAAGGATGATTATGAGCAGAATTTCTATTCGGAATACGAAGTTGCCGCAGCGGAGGAGAAGTATTATCCCGACGAGGGAGGCGTGAAGCTGGTGGTGGATTACACCCTGCGGGGAGATATCGCGAAGCCTGTTGTTATTGAGATGGGCGCGGCGGGGGAATAAATGATAAAGGTTTGGATCATCGAAAACCTTTGTATTTCACTGCCGAAGGCGAATTTTTCGCAGAGTTCTGATCTCATTTTATATAATTAATGCTTATGTATACAAAATCCATCAGCTGTACCGGCTTATTTTATGTCAGCTTGTCAAAAAAATCGTATTTGCCCGCGAAGCGGGCTTTTTAAATCCGTTTTTTTGCCTCAGCTCTGCCGAGGCAAAAAACACTTCTATCCGCACAAGTGTGCGGTTTGTCGGCATTGCCGACAAAC
>CAKSPC010000020.1 GCA_934481445.1 uncultured Oscillospiraceae bacterium | reverse complement strand
AATACAGCCATTTGCAGGACCTTGAAGCGTGGTGGAGCCGAGGGGAATTGAACCCCTGTCCGAAAACCCGTCCTCACAACTTTCTTCGGGTGGAGTTTATCATTTAGATCTCCCGCGCACGAGCGCCGATAAACAGGCTCTCGCGTTTGGCAGCCTTTAGTACATCAAGGATTACAAGGCGACTCATCCGTGACGTTCACCACTAGTCGACGCCATATCCCCGCCCGTGGTACTGCGAGGTATGACGGCAGCGCGCTTAGGCAGCTACTAACTCAGAATTGTAATCTGCGTTTAAATTTAAAGGTGCGACGATTAAAGTGATTTCGCCCTCACTACCCGCTTATCATGCCTCAGGATCCCCGTCGAAGCCTTTACGGCCCCATTTTGTCGGGAATAACACGACGCTGCGGATCACTCCGCACATATATTATACCATATTTTTATAATTTGTCAAGGGGTGGGAAAGATTTTTCTGCGGCGAATTCCGGCATTTTGCCGCCGCATTATCTTTTTCAATAACCCCTTGATTTTATCGGTTGATTGATATATAATATAAAATAGAATATTATGCAATTCGGAGGTTAAAAATGGATAATTTTATTCAGATCGATATCTATACATCGTCGCAGGCGATCGACGGCATAACCGGAGCCCTCACAGACTACGGCATTACGGGCTTTATCATTCAGGACAGCGCGGATTTCGAGAGCTTTCTCGAGGATAAGGACGCCAACTGGGATTACGTCGATGACGAGCTTATGGGATTAAAGACCGTCGAGCCGCACATCACCGTTTATGTCCATGACAACGCGCAGGGCGCCGAAATGCTCGCGGCGATACGCTCGCTTATCGAGGGCTATGCACAGAACAATTCCGACGGATATTACGGAAATATCCGTATGCAGCTTGCAAATGTAAAGGAAGAGGACTGGGCGAATAACTGGAAAAAATATTACAAGCCATTCCGCGTTGGAAAGAGCCTTGTTATCAAACCCTCCTGGGAGGATGTCACCCCCGCGGACGGCGACAAGATACTTGAGATCGACCCCGCCTCCACATTCGGCACGGGCCAGCACCACACCACAAAGCTTGTCATGGAAACCCTCGAGAACGTTATCCGGGGCGGCGAGCGCGTGCTCGACCTAGGCTGCGGAAGCGGCATACTTTCCATCGCGGCAATGCTTTTCGGCGCAGATAGCGTTACCATGTGCGATATCTTCGAGAATGCCGTTAAGACCGCTTCTGAAAACGTCGGCAAGAATCATATCCCGTCCGAAAAATACCGCGCATTCTGCGGCAATATCATCGACGACGCAGCCCTGCGCGAAAAGCTCGGCACGGGCTATGACGTTATCTGCGCGAATATCGTCGCGGATGTGATCATCGGCATGAGCCCTCTGTTCGGCGGTTTCATGAAGGATGACGCGAAGCTTATCGTATCCGGCATAATCGACGAAAGAATGGACGAAGTTACCGCGTCGCTCGCCGAAAACGGCTTCGGAACGCTCAACCTTGCCAACGAAGAGGGCTGGAACTGCATCCTGCTTGAAAAGGCGCGGTAATGCTGTCGCAATGTCCGCCGCAGGCGCATATACTGCCTCAAGGAGGCGGTTCAGATGGAATTTCTGTATGTTATGGCGCTGATGTTCCTGTCCATTTTCGGGCTGGTAATGCTGATAAGGCTTTTTTTCGGGGCGCTGTTCAGAAGCTCCGTGAGGCGGTACGACGTGTATGTCAGGGCGGATGAGAATATAGGCGAGTTTGTGGGGCGGGCGCACCGTTCGGATTTCATCGGGGATATCTACCTCGTGACCGACGGCGAGAATGTCCCCGCGGAAAAACTAGCGGAACAATATCCCGATGTGAATATCGTCGGGAAAACGGGTCGGTGAATTTTTTGGACAATAACGCGAGCCTTCTGTCCGTTTCGGGAACGGTGGAGGATGTTATCTTTTATAATGAGGAAAACGGCTACATCGTTCTCGATATGGATGTCGAGGGAACGCTGCTTACCGCCGTGGGAAATATGGGCGATGTGCGCGATGGCGAAAAGCTCACGCTGTACGGCGACTATATCAACTCGCAGAAATACGGCAGGCAGTTCCGCGTGGAGATCTTCGAGCGCGCAATGCCCGAGGACGTCAATGCAATAAGAAAATACCTCGGTTCGGGCGTTATCGCAGGGATAGGACCCGCCATGGCAAAGCGAATCGTTCAGGCGTTCGGAGAGGACACGCTGAAAGTCCTTGAGGATAAACCAGAGCAGCTTTCCGCCATAAAGGGCATATCCCCCGAGCGCGCTCAGGGCATCGGCAGGGAATTCCGCGGTATCTCGGGACTGCGCAAGGCGATGACGTTCTTCTCGGCATACGGGATACAGCCGATGTACATTGCCGCCGCATGGAAAACCTACGAGGGCAGGACCGTCGAGATAGTCCGCGAGAACCCCTACTGCCTGTGCGAAAGCGGTATAGAACTGCCGTTCCGCGACGCGGACAGAATGGCGATGGATATGGGCATACCCCGCGACAGCGAGGAGCGCATATACGCGGGCACCCTGTGGATGCTGCGCCATAACGCAAACAACGGAAACACCTGTATGCGCGAGGGCGAGCTTACCGAAAAGGTATCCGAAGTGCTCATGGTGGATGAAAGGCTCTGCTGTGCCG
Source organism: uncultured Oscillospiraceae bacterium (assembly GCA_934481445.1). Classification (GTDB taxonomy): domain Bacteria; phylum Bacillota; class Clostridia; order Oscillospirales; family Ruminococcaceae; genus CAG-115. Next base: position 42,572 of record CAKSPC010000020.1, on the reverse strand, counting down.
TGCTGCCGCTTGCGGAGGGCAGGGGGGATATCATCCGCGACGATAAGTACGACGAGAAATTCGTTTTCCTGACCGAGTATTACAACGCCGAGGTGTTCATCGCGGACAAGCTTGCGGAGATGATAAAGCGCGACGACATCCCGCACAGCGACTATTCCTCCGAGATAGACGGAATAGCATGGACGCAGGGGATAGAGTACGCCGAGCGCCAGCGCGAAGCAATAAACGGCTGCATGAACAACCACGTCTTTATCCTCACGGGAGGCCCGGGCACTGGCAAGACCACTACCCTCAACGCAGTTATCGAGCTGTGCAGGCAGCGAGGGCTGAAACTGAAGCTTGCCGCCCCGACGGGCAGAGCCGCAAAGCGCATGGCTGACCTTACGGGCGCTCCCGCGCAGACGATACACAGGCTTCTCGAGGTGGATTTTGCGGCGGGGGGAAGCTCATTCCGCCGCGGCTCGGATAATCCCATAAGCTGCGATGTGCTGATAATCGACGAGATGTCCATGGTGGATACGCTGCTGATGGCTTCGCTGCTGAAAGCTGTCAAAAGCAGGACGCGGCTCATCATGGTCGGGGACAGCAGCCAGCTTCCGTCCGTGGGCGCGGGCAATATCCTCCGCGACCTTATCGAGGGCGGAAGGGTGCCCAAGGTTGAGCTGAAAGAAATATTCCGTCAGGCGGCGGAGAGCCTTATCGTAACTAACGCGCACAGGATAGTGCGGGGAGAAATGCCCGTGCTGAACGACAGGAAGAGCGACTTCTTTTTCATGCCCTCCGAAAGCGAGGAGAACACCCTGCGGCTGGTGGTGGAATTGTGCAAAACGCGCCTGCCGAAATCCTATGGATTTGACCCCGTGAACGACATACAGGTGCTGTGCCTTTCCAAAATGGGCACGGTGGGAACACAATCGGTCAACAAGGAATTGCAGCTTGCGCTGAACCCTCCCTCAAAGGACAAGCGCGAGCTGAAATACATAAACACCCTCTTCCGCGACGGCGACAAGGTCATGCAGACGAAAAACGACTACGACGTTGAATGGCGCCGCGGTGATGAAAAATCCCACGGAATATTCAACGGGGACATTGGCAGGATAAAATCCGCCGACAGGGTGAACGATATCTGCGAGATAGATTTCGACGGGCGCTCCGCCACCTACGACAGCGAAATGCTGCGGAGGATAGAGCACGCATATGCTGTGACCGTCCACAAAAGTCAGGGAAGCGAGTACCCCGCGGTGATAATCCCGCTGCCGAACGGCATGGACAGGCTTTCCTACCGAAATCTTCTGTACACGGCGGTGACCCGCGCAAAGCGTATTCTTATACTCATCGGCACCCCCGCCAAGGTGTACGGAATGGTAAACAACGACAGGCGTACGCGGCGCTATTCCTGCCTTAAACCTATGCTGGAGGATCATTTTGTGGAGTGACGTAAAACGCGCGGCGGTATCGTTTTTCTATCCGAACAGGTGTCCGTTCTGCGATGCGCTGATCGGCGCGCTTGAATATTACTGCGCCGAGTGCGCGGTGCTGATAAGCCGTGCTGATGGGGAGATAACTCCGCCGGAGGGCGTTTCGGAAATGTTTGCCTGCTGCGAATATACGGGACGGGCAAGGGATGCCGTGCTGCGGCTGAAAGACGGCGGATACGCCTATTCCGCTGAAACCATCGGAATGATGATGACGGAAAACATAGGCGAAAAGATTCGCAGATACGACGCGCTGGTGCCTGTGCCGAGCTCGTTTGAAAGCATTTTAAGGCGCGGGTATGCTCCCGCGGAGGAAATCGCGCGGGAGATATCAAAGCGCAGCGGCGTGCGGATAAGGCGGCTGCTTTATGCCGCCGACACAAAGGACGAGCAGAAGCGCCTTTCCACGCGGGAGCGCATTATCAACGCGGGCGACAGCTTTGTCATTGCGAAAGGCAGCAATGCCGGGGGGATGAGGCTGCTTCTGGTGGATGATATCCGCACCACCGGCGCAACTCTCAGCGCGTGCGCGTCGCTGCTCCGCAGGGCGGGCGCGGCGGATGTCGGGGCGGCAGTTTTTGCCGTGTCGCCATACAGTGAAAAAGCTTGAAAAATTATGTATAATGTGTTATACTGAAATATCGGGTCACAATAATTATAAAGGAATGTTTCTATGACTTCAAGAATATCCGCTGAGGAAATGGCTTTACAGCGGGAATATATGAAAAAGGTCGCGCAGCTCAACGCGCAGCGCGACGAGCCGCCCATCGCCCATGTCCACAGCTTCGGCTGTCAGCAGAATGTAAGCGACGGCGAGAAAATAAAGGGAATGCTGGCGGAGATGGGCTATGGCTTTTCAGGTGATACGGACGGCGCGGATTTAGTGCTGTTCAACACCTGCGCCGTCCGCGAGAATGCAGAGGACAGGGTGTTCGGAAACCTCGGCGCGCTGAAGCACAACAAGCGCAGAAAGCCTGATATGCTCATCGGCGTCTGCGGCTGCATGGTGCAGCAGGAGCACATCACCGAGCGCATACGGAAAAGCTTTCCGTATGTCGATATGGTGTTCGGAACGCACGTTCTGCACACACTGCCGCAGCTTATCTACGAAACGCTGACGACGAGGAAGCGGCACATCTCCATCCCCGAAAGCGACGGCGTTATCGCCGAGGGAATACCCATCCGCCGCGAAAGCGCCCTTAAAGTAAGCATACCGATAATGTACGGCTGCAACAACTTCTGCACCTACTGCATCGTGCCGTATGTCCGCGGCAGGGAGCGCTCACGTGCGTTCGACGACGTTGTTGCGGAAGCAAGGCAGGCGGTGGAGAGCGGCGCAAAGGAGCTGCTTCTGCTGGGGCAGAACGTCAATTCCTACGGCAAGGAGATAGGCACGAATTTTGCGGAGCTTCTGCGGGCGATAAACGCCATCGACGGCGAATTCAGGATATGCTATATGTCCAGCCACCCGAAGGACGCCACCCCCGAGCTTATCGACGCGATCGCTTCCTGCGAAAAGGTCACAAGGCACTTCCACCTGCCTGTGCAGTCGGGCAGCGACAGGATACTGAAGCTTATGAACCGCCATTACACCCGCGAGGATTATCTGAAGCTCGTGCGATATGTGCGGGAGCGCGTTCCCGACGCGGCGCTTACATCCGATATAATCGTGGGCTTCCCCGGGGAAACCTACGAGGATTTTCAGGATACGCTTTCGCTTATCCGCGAGGTGAAGTACGATTCGCTGTACACCTTTATATACAGCCCGAGAAAGGGCACAAAGGCGGCGGAAATGCCCGACCCCATCTCCGCGGAGGAAAAGGGAAGGTGGTTCCGCGAGCTGCTGGATGTTCAGCAGGAGAGCGGCTGCAACGTGTATTCGGGCTATATAGGAAAGACCATGCGTGTGCTGTGCGAGGGTCCCGGGCGAACCCGCGACGGCTGCCTTACGGGAAAGACGCAGCAGAATGTTATAGTGGATTTTGACGGCGACAGGTCGCTCATCGGCAGCTTTGTCGACGTGGAGATAACCGACGCGCTCAACTGGGCGCTGCTCGGAAAAATTGTTAATAAATAAGGAGAATAATCATGACAGTTATCGAAGGTGCAAGACAGCTCGGAAAGGCATTACAGGCAGACGAGAGATACATTGAATATGTAAACGCAAAGAACATCAACGACGCGGACGAGGCGCTTCAGGACCTCATCGGCGAGTTCAACCTTGCAAGGCAGAACGTTGCCATGGAGCAGGGCAAGCCCGAGGGCGAGCAGAACGAAGAGAAGCTCAAGGAGCTTACCGCCAAGATGCACACCGCATACAACGCAGTAATGACCAACGAAAACATGGCGAACTTCACCATGGCAAAGGCGGGCATGGACAAGCTTATGAGCGAGATAAACACCATCCTCACCTACTGCGTTGAGGGAATGGATCCCGAAACCTGCCCCAGCGAAGTCCCCACAGGAAACTGCACAGGCTCCTGCGCAAGCTGCGGCGGCTGCCACTGATAAAACAGCGCTTTAGAAACGGAGAGGAAACATGGCTCAGGAAACGGAAAAAATGTCCCCGATGCTCAAGCAGTATCTCGATATAAAGGAAAAATACCGCGATTATATACTGTTTTTCCGTCTGGGAGATTTTTACGAAATGTTTTTTGAGGACGCAGTAACGGTGTCGCGCGAGCTGGAGCTTGCGCTGACATCGCGGGCGGGCTCGCCGATGTGCGGCGTGCCGTACCACAGCTGCGAGGTGTACATAAAAAAGCTGATAGACAAGGGCTTCAAGGTCGCCATCTGCGAGCAGCTCACCGACCCCGCTCTTTCAAAGGGGCTGGTGGAGCGCGACGTTATCCGCCTTGTCACTGCGGGCACGGTTATTGAAGCGAGTATGCTCAGCGAGGACAGCAACAACTACATCACCTGCATTTATTCGGACGAGGTGTGCTCCGCGCTTGCCTTTGCGGATCTTTCAACGGGAGAGGTGCACGTTTTTGAAAAGCGCGGAAAGGATCGCGAGCAGGAGATAATCTCCGAGCTTTCGCGGTTTGCGCCTGTCGAGCTGCTGATAAACAGGGGCTTTCTTGATCTGAAAGAGGTCAACGAATTTGTCGGAAACAGGCTGAAAAGCTGCTCCTGCGAGATGCTGGACGACGAAATGTTCTCGAACGATGACCTTTGCGCCATCACAAATCAGTTCGAGGAGGGCAGCACCGCCGAGAGCCTTGGCATATCTTCCATGCCGTATGCGCAGCGGGCTCTCTGCGCGATGTTCCGCTATTTCGGCGAAACCCAGAAAGCGACAGTAAAGCGCTTCGTCGGCATGAAGATACATTCCGACGGGGAGTTTATGGGGCTTAACCTCACCACCCGCCGCAACCTTGAACTCACCGAAACCATGCGCACCAAGGAAAAGCGCGGCTCGCTGCTGTGGGTGCTGGACAAAACGGTGACTTCTATGGGACGGCGCCGCCTTAAAAGCTGGGTGGAGCAGCCGCTTATCGACCCGACAGCCATTCTCCGCAGGCTGGACGCCGTGGAGGAATTGACGAAGAACACCGCTGTCCTCTCCGAAATATGCGACGCGCTGAAGGGCATATACGACCTCGAGCGCCTTATGACCCGCGTTATGTATAAATCCGCGAACCCGCGGGATATATATTCCCTCGGGCAGACCTGCCTGCGGCTGCCCGAACTTAAAAAGCGGATGTCGGCGCTTGATTCCCGCCTGATGGTCGACCTGAACAATCGGATAAGCGAGCTGGAGGATGTCGCGTCCCTCGTTGAAAACGCGATAACCGACGACCCGCCCCTGCTGATGAAAGACGGCGGGATAATCAAGGACGGCTTCAACGACGAGATAGACAGGCTGCGCTCCATCGCGGGCGGCGGCAAGGAAATACTCGCCGAGATAGAAGAGCGCGAAAAGGAAGCCACGGGAATACGCACGCTCAAGGTCGGCTACAACCGCGTTTTCGGGTATTACATCGAGGTTTCCAACAGCTTCAAGGCGCAGGTGCCCGCGCACTATCACAGAAAGCAGACCCTCACCAACGGCGAGCGTTACATCACCGACGAGCTGAAAAAGGTGGAGGGCGAGATACTCGGCGCCAACGACAAGATACTCGCGCTGGAGCAGGCTGTTTTCGCCGAGGTGCGGGATTTCATCGCAACCAAGCTTGAGGAAATACAGACTACCGCGCAGGCGGTTTCCGAAACCGATGCGCTGTGTTCCTTTGCGCAGGTGTCCGTTGAAAACGGCTATGTCAAGCCCGAAATGACCCTCGAGAGCGTTATCGACATCAAGGACGGCAGACACCCCGTTATCGAAAAGATACTGGGTGACAGACCGTTCACGCCGAACGACGCGCGGCTCGACATAAAGGACAACAGGCTCATTATAATCACCGGGCCGAATATGTCGGGTAAATCCACGTTCATGCGGCAGACCGCGATAATCGTTCTTATGGCGCAGATAGGCTGCTTTGTCCCCGCAAGGTACGCGAAGATCGGCGTGGTGGACAAGATATTCACCCGCGTCGGCGCTTCTGACGACTTAACGGCGGGGCAGTCTACCTTTATGGTGGAGATGAACGAGGTCGCGGAGATACTCAAAAACGCAACATCCAAGAGCCTTGTTATCCTCGATGAAATAGGCAGGGGAACTTCCACTTTCGACGGAATCTCCATCGCAAGGGCGGTGGCGGAGTACATAAGCGGAAAGCAGATCGGCTGCAAGACGCTGTTCGCCACGCATTATCACGAACTTATCGCCATGGAAAAGGAAACGGAGGGCGTGCGGAATTACAGCGTCGCCGTTTCCAAGCGCGGGGACGATATCAAGTTCCTGCACAAGATAGTCGAGGGCGGAACGGACGACAGCTACGGCATTGAGGTCGCAAAGCTGGCGGGGCTTCCGCAGAAAGTAATAACCCGCGCCAAGGAAGAGCTGAAGGAACTCGAAGTCAGCGGAAAGGTCCGCATGGCGGAGGTCATCGAGAAATCCGCGGACAATCAGTTCAGCTTCACGGCGGTGAACGAGCAGAATGCCATTGCGAAGCTGCGCACCGCAGATATAAACAGCATGAGCCCGATGGACGCGCTGCTGTTCGTCAGGGATTTAAAAGAGTCGCTTCAGTAATGGGGAGATATGCAGCGTTAGAACGGAGAAACAATGCCAAAGATAAATCTGCTTGAAAAGAGCGTGTACGAACTCATCGCGGCGGGCGAGGTGATTGAGCGCCCGTCGTCGGTGATAAAGGAGCTTGCGGAAAATTCCATAGACGCGGGCGCGCATACGATAACCGTCGAGATAAAGCGCGGCGGCATATCCTACATACGCGTAAGCGACGACGGCTGCGGCATGGCATACGAGGATATCCCCACGGCATTCCTGCGCCACGCCACCAGCAAGGTGTATTCCGCGGACGACCTTGAAAACATAAATACGCTCGGCTTCCGCGGCGAGGCGCTCGCCTCCGTGTGCGCGGTGGGCAGGGTGGAGTGCCTCAGCAAGCGCCCCGAGGATAAGCTGGGTACATCCTACCGTATTGACGGCGGGGATATCGTAGAGTACGAGCGCACGGGCTGTTCGGACGGCACCACAATAATCATCCGCGACCTTTTCTTCAACACCCCGGCGCGGCTGAAATTTCTCAAAAAGGACGTTACCGAGGGAAACTACTGCGCGGCTGTCATTGAAAAACTCGCGCTGTCGCACCCGCAGATATCGTTCAGATTTATCCGCGACGGCAGGCAGACCATGATGACCGGCGGCGACGGAGAGTATTACAGCGCGGTCTATTCCGTGTTCGGAAAGCAGTTCGCGGCGGGACTTATCCCCGTGGACGGCATTTACCGCGATATAAGCGTGGCGGGGTATGTTTCCAGTCCGCTGTTCACCCGCGCGAACCGTTCCATGCAGAATTTCTTCGTAAACGGCAGGAGCGTCAAGAGCCCGCTGTGCTGCGCGGCGCTGGAGGAAGCGTTCCGAAATAATATCATGGTGGGGAAATTCCCCGCCTGCGTGCTGTGCATTAATCTCGACCCGTCCATGCTGGACGCGAATATTTCCCCGACCAAGACGGAAGTGCGCTTTTCAAACGAAAAATCGGTTTTCGACGCGATTTATTTCGCGGTGAAAAACGGGCTGCTCGGCTACGACGAGAGCCGCGAGATACAGCTTCCCAACGCGGCGGAGCAGACCTCCGCGGCAAAGCGTGAGCCTGCCACCGTGGCTATCCCGTCGGGAAACGCGGAGGTCACATATCCGCAGAAAACCGCAGAGCCGACCAAGTTCGCGCTGCGGCAGGAGATACCGTTCAGAATGGATGTTCAGCAGAAAAGCGCCGAGCAGACCGTGATGACGGAGGTGCTGCCGCCGCTGCTGAAGCCCGAGCCTGCCAAGGAAACTCCGCTTGAGGAGCTTCCCGGGTTCGCGTTCCTTTCGCAGAGATCGTTCGAGAAGCGCCCAGCGGAACAGGAAAAGCCGTCGGCACCTGCTTTTGAGAAACCCGCCGCACCGGTTGAGGTAATTGCTAATACCGAGGAAAAAATGCCCGCTGCGGAAAGCACACCCGCTGCTGCGGAAAGCGCACCTGACGCTGTGGAAAATACAAACCTCGCTGCGGAAGCGACATTTCGTGCCGCCGAACCCGCCCCCGAAACATCGGCGCAGACGCATGAAAAAATAAGGGTGGTCGGCGAGCTGTTCAAGACATATATCATATGCGAGAGCGGCGAAAGCATGATACTGATAGACAAGCACGCGGCGCATGAGCGTATCAATTTCGAGAATCTCCGCCGCGGCGTAAACAGCCACGGACAGCTGCTTCTCGAGCCGCGGGAGGTGTTCCTTTCCCCCGAGGAATACGACGCCGTGAGCGCGTTCAGGGATAAACTCGCGGGGGTCGGGCTGCTTCTGGAATTCTCGGAAAACGGCAGGGTTTCCGTCACGGGAATGCCGCAGTACATGGACACCGTGGAGCCGTCGGATCTTCTTGAAAGCATTGCGCAGATGCTCGCGCAGAGCAACGACAATGCGGCGGGGGAGCTGTTCGACGATGTTCTGCACATGATGGCGTGCAAGGCGAGCATCCGCGCGAACGAAAACCAGGACATCGCGGAGCTTGCATACCTTGCCGACAGGGTCATAAACGACCGCGCGATACGGTACTGCCCCCACGGCAGACCGGTAATGACGCAGATATCCAAGCGGCAGATTGAAAAGTATTTCAGCAGGATTGTATGATAATAACGGAGGCGGAATGGACAGGATAATCGTTGTGTGCGGCCCGACCGCTTCGGGTAAGACGGCGCTTGCGGTGGAGCTTGCGAAGCGATACGGCGGCGAGGTCATTTCTGCGGATTCCATGCAGATATACACGGATATGGACATCGCCTCCGCCAAGGCGACCCCCGAGGAACAGCAGGGGATACCGCACCATCTTCTCGGGTTCCTTGACCCGTCGGAAAGCTTTTCCGTGGCGGATTATGTGAAGCTGTGCGATGAAGCCGCGCGGGACATCATTTCCCGCGGAAAGGTTCCGATAATCTGCGGGGGAACGGGGCTGTATATTTCGTCTTTTGTGGATAATCTCACATTCGACGACAGCCGCACCGACTATGATTTCCGCGAGGAAATGCGGAAATTCGCCGAGGAAAACGGCAACGCCGCCCTGCTTGAAAAACTGCGTGAAATCGACCCCGAAACCGCCGCGGAACTTCACGAAAACAATGTCGGCAGGGTCATCCGCGCGCTGGAAGTCTACAAAACAACGGGGCACACCATTTCTGAGGCGAAGCGTATGTCAAGGCAGGTGCCGTCGCCGTATGAGTTCATCATGCTTACGATAGACTATGCGGACAGGACGGTGCTTCACGAGCGGATAAACAGGCGGGTGGATCTGATGATGCAGGCGGGGCTTCTTGAAGAGGCGCGCTGCTGTTTTGAACAGTCCGACCGCCCCACAGCTGCGCAGGCGATAGGCTGCAAGGAGCTGTACCCGTATTTCCGCGGGGAGAAAACCCTTGAGGAATGCGTCGATGAACTCAAACTCCGCACGAGGCAGTACGCAAAGCGGCAGATGACATGGTTCCGCCGCGACGGCAGGATAAAGCATATAATCGCGGAAAACTGCGACGGATTGCCGCAGCTTGTCGCAAAGGCGTGCGAAATTATCGACACGGAACTTGAATCAAAGAATTAATTGAAATTGTTGGTAAATATGTAAAACAGCCGCCTTTTGGTGGCTGCTTTTGTGCTTTTTTTTGAAAAAAATTTTGAAAAATACTAAAAAAGTTATAGCATTTTTCTGAAAGATATGTTATACTAGATTATATAGTTGGGGTAGTATGCAATATTTTTGCATTCGCCGTATAAAGCAGTAAAGCGCATACGGTGCGCCGACCGATACAGAGAGAAAAAGGTGGTCAGTTATTATGGCAAAAGACATTAACTTACAGGATGTATTCCTTAACCAGGCTAGAAAGGACAGGATCCCTGTCACTATCTATATCACCAACGGATTTCAGTTCAAGGGCATTGTAAAGGGCTTCGACAATTACACTGTCATCCTCGATACGGACGGAAAGCAGAACCTTATTTATAAGCACGCAATTTCCACCATAACTCCGTTCAAGCCCGTTTCCATCCTTGACGCTTACGAAAAGACCGAGGAAGAATAATGCATTCCCGCTGGACGACCCTCATAATCGCGCTGCTGTCGCTGTTCATCATCGTCATCGGCGTGGGGCAGGTTTTCTTCGCCGGCGGTGAGGAACTCACCACGGAAACCGCGCTGTCCTACAGCATGGAAGAGGAAGTCCCGTTCGAGGGCGTGTATATGCGCGACGAAACGCTTATATACAGCTCCGGAAACGGCGTTATCAGCTATGAGCACGCCGACGGCTCCAAGGTGGGAAAAAGTTCTGTCATCGCAAGGCGATACAAAAACGAAAGCGAAGTTGAATACCGCCGCGAGATAGAAGAGCTCACGGGGCAGATACAGGTGCTGGAAAACGCCGAAAAGCTCATCGGCACCGATAATTCCCAGCTAGAGGTCATTTCCAGCCAGATAAACGAGCAGCACTCAAAGCTTGTGAGCCTTATCCTCGACGGGGATTATTCCGCCGCGGTGGAGGCGCAGAACGGTATGCTCGAAGCGCTCTGCAAGCGGGAGATAACCCTCAAGGAGAGCGATGGCTATTCCGAGAAGATAAGCGAGCTTGAGAGCCGCATTTCTCAGCTTGAGGCACGGCTTTCGGGGGACGTTACGAACGTTTACGCCGACGGCACGGGCTATTTCGTCAGCAATGTGGACGGGTACGAGGGCGAAGTCACCCTTTACGATACGGAGGGCATGACTGCAAAGCGTATCCAAAGCATAATAGACGATCCCGACAAGTCGCGGGGAAACGCGGTGGGAAAGCTCATTTCGGGCTACACATGGCGCGTCGCGGCGGTCATTGATAAGGAAAATCTCTTTGGCATAAACGCGGGCACGGACGTCACACTGCGCGTCGGCTCGGAGGGTATGCTGATTGACGCGGAGGTCGTTTCCGTTACAGACAACGGCGACGGCACTGCCGTGTATATATTTGAATGCGACAGGCTGACATCAGAGGTCGTAAGCGGGCGCACGGCGCGCTTCAAGCTGGTCATAAACAGCTATGGCGGGCTCAGGGTGAATCGCGACGCGATCTATTACAACGATGAGGGCGAACGCGGCGTTTATATCGTCCGCGGGACAAGCCTTGCGTTCAAGAAGATAAATGTTATTTACTGGGGCGAGGGCTACGTCATCTGCTCGCAGGAGGGCGGCGACGATTATCTCAAGCTCTATGACAGGATAGTTACAGAGGGCAAGGATCTGTATGATGGAAAAGTTGTTGAGTAATTCCGAAACAAGCTTTGAGGACATACGCGAAAATTATGCCCGGATAAGCATGAATATTTCGGAAGCCATGTGTGCCGCGGACAGAACTGATAAGGTGCGCGTCATGGCTGTGACAAAGACAGTTTCCCCCGAGCGGATAAATTTCGCGGTGGGGCTGGGCATAGACCTTCTCGGCGAAAACCGCGTGCAGGAGTTCATGGAGAAGCGCGAGAGCTACTCTCCCGCGGAAATTCACTTCATCGGCGGTCTTCAGACGAACAAGGTCAAATACATTATTGATAAGGTTTCAATGATACATTCCGTCGACAGCCTGCATCTTGCGGAGGAAATAAGCCGCAGGGCGCAGCAGCACGGTCTGGTCATGGATATACTCGCCGAAATAAACATCGGCGGGGAGGACACCAAGGGCGGCATTTCCCCGAAAGAAACCGAGGAATTCTGCAGGAGAGTGTCCGAGCTTGAGGGCGTAAGGCTTCGCGGCCTTATGACCATACCGCCGCCGGGCTGCGGCGAAAAGTGCTTTTCGGATATGCAGGAGCTTTTCGGCAGAATGCAGTCCGAAATGAAAGAACTGCCGTTTGACACGCTCTCCATGGGGATGTCGGGCGATTATGCGACGGCGGTGAAATACGGGGCAACAATTGTCCGCATAGGCTCAGGTCTGTTCGGATACAGAAAATATTTATAATATAATTGGGAGGAAATTATTATGGCAATGAAGTTTTTTAAGGATCTTTTCGGTGCAGGGGAGACCAATGAGGGTTTTGTTGACTACGACGAGGGCGGCTACGACGCTTCCTCTTCCGCAGTTACAGAGGAAGAGGCCGACTACGCTTCCGACTATGCAGAGCAGACACAGAACCGTTTCAGCATGAAGAAGAACACAAGCAATTCATCCCGCGTTATCAGCATGCACAACAGCAACGGCGGCAAGCTGGCTGTCCTTTTCCCCACAAGCTACGAGGAAGTTATGAAGGACGCTGTTGATTACCTGAAGGACAACGCTATCGTTTTCCTGAACCTTGACAATGTTGAGGCTGACGCCAAGATGAGAATCGTTGATTTTATGGCAGGCGTCTGCACTGCTCTCGACGGCAAGATGAAGAAAACCGGCACCTGCTCCTACGCAGTAGCGCCCAAGAACGTTGAGTGGATCAACGACATCGACGACTACACCGTCTGATTTGAATTTCGAGCTTAATGAAGAGGAGCGTTACCTTGCCGCGCACATCGCCGACCTGCAGCGCATAAGCGCGAGGTCGGGCGTGCCGCGCTTTTCCGCATTTTTAAATGAAAGGGAAGCGGCGGTTGCGGAATGCGCGGTAAAGGGACATCCTGTTTTTTATGGCGGATACGACGGAGCGTCGCGGAAGATCTGCGGTTTTTTCGAGGATACATATGCCGAGGAGATGCCGAAAGAGGATCTGTTTCCCGTACGCGCGGTCACGTTCCGCTTCAGAAAATGCGATATGCCGTCGCACCGCGATTTTCTCGGCGCAATCATGGGGCTGGAGATAAAGCGGGAGCTGGTCGGCGATATTCTCGTTGCGGAGGATTACGCGCTGGTTTTCTGCCATGAAAACGCGGAGGATCTTATCTATCATCTCGGCATGGTCGGGAGGGTGGGTCTTATTGCGGAAAAGGGCATAACAGAGCCGATTCCCGCTGTCGCAACGAAAAAGATAGAAACCACCGTTTCGTCGCTTCGGCTTGACTGCATAGTCAGCGCCGCAGCAAATGTTTCAAGAGAGAAGTCCGCGTCGCTCATCAGATCGGGTCTTGTGAATGCGGATTTTTCGCCGTGTCTGAATATCAGCGCGGAGGTCAGGGAAAATACGGTGATATCCATCCGCGGAAGCGGGCGGTATCGCCTGAGTGAGATCCGTGGGACTTCCGCAAAGGGAAGAATACGGGTCGTTATCGACAAATACATCTAAATCACAGCAGTATCGTCTGCGTGCTGCGCGCGGACTGTCGGAAGGAAGATATAACAAAATGAACGCAAAGGACATCATTACAAGACGATTTGAAAAGGCCAAGTTCAACGGCTATAAAACGGAAGACGTCGATGATTTCCTCAAGGAAATCTCGGGAGAATATGCGCAGCTGCAGAAAGAAAAGAGCGAGCTTGAGCGTAAGCTTGAGGTGCTCGCCGACAAGATACGCGAGTACCGTGATGACGAGGACGCGCTGAAAGACGCGCTGCTTCTCGCACAGAAACAGGGCAACGCCATCGTTGCCGAATCCAAGGCTGCCGCTGAAAAGCTTCAGAAAGAAACCGCGGACGCCATCGCAAAACAGATTTCGGAGGCAAAGGCCAAGTCCGAAAAGATGATAGCCGACGCCGATGATTACTCCAAGCGCATGACTAAGGACTCCAACGAACGTGCCGACAAGCTCGTCAAGGAGGCAAGGGCAAAGGCTGACGAGATAAAGGCGGAAATGAACCGCCAGCAGGAAATTCAGGAGAGCATCCTCCAGCAGACCCGCAAGGAGGTCCTTGATTACAGAAACAGGATACTCACATCCTACAAGGCGCACATTGAGTTCATCGAGAAGCTGCCCGAAAAGTGCGAGAATGATTATGTAAAAAAGACCGCCGAAGAGGTGGAGAAGCGCAACGCCGAAAAGGCTAAGCTTGCCGCAGCCGCAAAGCAGCAGGCAGCAAAGGCTGAACCCGCGCCCGCTCCCGCCGCAGAGGAAGTCCCCACAGAGGAACCCGCCGCAAAGGCCGAGCAGCCCGAGGAAAAGGTTGCCGTCGCTGAGGGCGTATCCACCAAGACTACCGAAAATCTCCCGTTCTTCAACTCGGGTTCGGAGCCGAAAATGCGCCACAGCGATCTTCAGTTTGGAAAAAACAAGTAAGCCCTGCTTACTTTCATATAATGTAAAACAAAACCTTAAGGAGATAGAAATATGTCAGAGGATTTTAACAGCACATTGAATCTGCCGCAGACCGAGTTTCCCATGCGCGGCAATCTCCCCAAGAGGGAGCCTGAGATGCTCGCAAAGTGGGAGCAGGAGCGTCTTTATTATGCGCTTTCTGAGAAAAATAAGGGAAAGCCCACCTACACGCTTCACGACGGCCCTCCATATGCAAACGGCAATATCCACATGGGTACCGCGCTGAACAAGGTGCTGAAGGATATCATCGTAAAGTACAAGAGCATGACAGGCTACAATGCAAATTATGTTCCCGGCTGGGACTGCCACGGCCTGCCAATCGAGCTCAAGGCTATAAAGCAGCTCGGCGTTGACAGCGGTTCCGTTGACCCTGTTGCGCTGCGCAAGAGCTGCCGCCAGTTCGCGCTGTCCTGCCTGGACGATCAGAAAGCGCAGTTCAAGCGCCTTGGCGTCTGGGGCGATTTCGACGATCCCTACCTTACCCTCAAGCCCGATTTCGAGGCGAAGCAGGTAGAGGTATTCGGAGAGATGTACAAGAAAGGCTACATCTACAAGGGCCTGAAGCCCGTTTACTGGTGCGCGGACTGCAACACCGCCCTCGCGGAAGCGGAGATCGAGTATCAGGACGACCCCTGCTACTCCATCTATGTCAAGTTCCCGCTGGTTGAAACCAAGGGCAAGTTCGACGACCTCGGCATTGATCTTTCCAAGGCTTACGTCGTTATCTGGACAACAACTACATGGACACTCCCCGGCAACCTTGCTGTCTGCCTCGGCCCGAACTACGACTACACATTCGTAAAGGTAGAGGATGAGGAAAGCAAGTCCTTCGGCGAGTACCTGCTGATGGCTTCCGAGCTTGTAAGCACCGTTATGGACGCCGTCGGAATAAAGAAGTACAGCACCATCGGCTCTTTCAAGGGTCAGGATCTCGAGCTTCTCGAGGCTGAACATCCTTTCATGGGCAGACGTTCTCCGCTGATCGTCGGCAACCATGTAACGCTCGACAGCGGTACAGGCTGCGTTCATACCGCCCCCGGCTTCGGCGTCGAGGACTTCGAGGTTTGCAGCCACTACAAGGGGATGTTCAAGATAATCGTTCCCGTTGATGAAAAGGGCGTTCTCACCGATGAAGCAGGCGAGTTCGCAGGTCTTAAGACCTCCGACGCAAACAAGAAGATCGCACAGCGCCTTGAGGACGACAACACCCTGCTTGCAATGCAGAAGATCGTCCACCCGTATCCTCACTGCTGGCGCTGCCACGAGCCCATCATCTACCGCGCTACAGACCAGTGGTTCTGCAACGTTGATATGTTCAAGCCCGAAACCATCAAGGCTATCGAAACCGTTAAATGGATCCCCGAGTGGGGCGAGGAGCGCATAAAGAACATGGTAAATATGCGCAGCGACTGGTGCATTTCCCGCCAGCGCAGATGGGGCGTGCCCATTCCTATGCTTTACTGCGCGGACTGCGGCAAGACAGTAATAAACGACACCACCATCAAGGCAATTTCCGATATGTTCCGCAAGGAAAGCTCGGACGCATGGTATATAAAGGATCCCTCCGAGTTCATTCCCGCGGATGTAAAGTGCGAGTGCGGCTGCAATAAGTTCCGCAAGGAAATGGATATCTTCGACGTATGGTTCGACAGCGGCTGCACACACGCGGCTGTTCTGAAGGAGCGTCCCGAGCTCAGCTGGCCTGCGGATATGTACCTCGAAGGCTGCGACCAGTACAGAGGATGGTTCCAGTCCTCGCTGCTGACATCCGTTGCAACAACGGGCAAGGCGCCTTACAAGGCTGTCTGCACCCACGGCTGGGTTGTCGACGGCAACGGCCAGCAGATGCACAAGTCCAAGGGCAACGTAATTCTGCCCGAGGAGATCATCAAGGATTTCGGCGCGGATGTTCTCCGTCTGTGGGTAGCTTCTCTTGACTATCACAACGATGTGCGCGTATCCAAGGACATGCTCAAGCAGCTTTCCGAAAGCTACCGCAAGATAAGAAACACCGCAAGATATATCCTCGGCAACCTCAACGACGCTAACGGCTTCAACCCCGATACCGAAATGGTATCCCCCGACAAGATGAGCGACCTCGACAAGTGGGCGCTGGCACGTCTTGACACCGTTATTGAAAAGGTTAAGGCTGCGTACGAGGCAATGGACTACTACCTTGCTTACCACGTTATCAACAGCTTCTGCGTTGTTGATATGTCCAACTTCTACCTTGACATCGTTAAGGACACGCTGTACTGCGCGGGCACAAATTCTCCCGAGAGAAAGTCCGTTCAGAGCGCAATGTTCCTTATCCTCGACGCTCTGGTAAGACTGGTTGCGCCTATCCTGAGCTTCACCGCCGACGAGATCTGGCAGTATATGCCGCACAGAGCAGGCGACGACCTCAGAAGTGTTGTTTTCAACCAGATGCCCGAAAAGACAGGCGTTACCGTTGACGAAGCGTTCGAGGCAAAGTGGAACAAGATCCACGCCGTACGCGACGATGTTCTCGTTGCGCTCGAGCAGAAGCGTGCAGAAAAGGTTATCGGCAAGTCCCTCGAGGCTATGGTGGATATCTACACTGCCGATCCCGAGATCGCCGCTATCGAGGGCGACCTTGCGGACGCCTGCATCGTTTCCGGCGTAAAGGTTCACGCCGAGGGAGTGGGCGAATACAAGGGCGCAGAAGAGGGCGTATCCATCACCGTATCCCGCAAGGGCGGCGAGAGCTGCCAGCGCTGCTGGAAGTACGACGATACCGTCGGCTCCGACGCTGAGCATCCTCATGTATGTGCACGCTGCGCGGCTGTTATCAAGCTCAATTTAGGCTAAGTTTTTATGAGGGGAGGGGATCAGCCCCTGCCCTCATTTTCTTTTGAAGTAAGGGGAAGTTGATGCAGAAAAGCATTGCAGAAAAAATAAAGAACAATCTCCAGTATCTCGGGCTGGCGCTCGCGGCGGTGCTTGTCGGGATAGACCAGCTTACAAAGTGGCTGGTGGTATCCAACATGAATTTGCAGGATTCCATACATCTCATCATGTTCGGCGACACCGAGGTGCTGAATATTTCGTACTACCTCAATTCCGGCGCGGCGTTCAGCAAATTCGAGGGCAAGACCACCATGCTTATTATCGTAACATCGGTGGTTATCGTTGCGCTTGTCGCCATGCTGATTATAAAAAAAGTCAAGCGCACACCGTATATTATCGCGATTTCGCTGATAATCGGCGGCGGCGTGGGAAACCTTATCGACAGGATATTCAACGACGGACTTGTTGTGGATTTCATTGATTTCCGCATAATAAATTTCGCAATATTCAATTTTGCGGATATCTGCGCGGTTTGCGGCGCGGCTATGCTGTTCGTTATGGTCGTTATCGACGAAATACGCGAGAGCAGGAAAAAGCGCCTTGAGGGTTCCGCCGAAAAAGCAAACGAAAATGGAAACGATTGAGATAATATCCTCCGGCGGAACGCGCATCGACAAGCTCATTTCCGAGCAGACGGAGCTTTCCCGCAGCGCGGCGGTGAAGCTTATAGAACAGGGTGCGGTGCTTGTCGGCGGTAAAATTCCCAACAAAAAGGACGAGCCGCCCGTCGGCGCGGAGATAGTGATAACGCTCCCCGAGCCGCAGAGCACCGACATTCTTCCCGAAAACATCCCGCTGGATATTGTTTATGAGGACGGCGACCTGCTTGTCGTCAACAAGCCGAAAGGCATGGTGGTTCATCCTGCCGCGGGGCATTATTCTGGAACGCTGGTGAATGCGCTGATGTATCATTGCGGCGACAGTCTTTCGGGGATAAACGGCGAGATACGCCCCGGGATAGTCCACCGCATCGACAAGGACACCAGCGGGCTGCTTATGGTCGCGAAGAACGACCTTGCGCACATCGGTCTTTCCGAGCAGATAAAGGCGCACAGCTTCACCCGAGAATACGAAACCGTCGTATGCGGCGCTGTGAAAGAGGACGGAATAGTCAACGCCCCGATAGGCCGCCACAAAACCGACCGCAAGAAAATGTGCGTCACGGCGGAAAACTCCCGCGAGGCGGTCACGCATTATTTTGTGCTGCGGAATTACGCGGGATACACGCACCTGCGGGTACAGCTTGAAACAGGCAGGACCCATCAGATACGCGTTCACATGGCGTACATCGGCCACCCCGTTGCCGGGGATCCCGTTTACGGGAACGGCAAGCCGGCATGGCTGTGCGGACAGTGCCTGCACGCGAAAAAAATCGGTTTCATCCACCCAAGGACGGGGGAGTACATGGAATTTGACAGCGCTCTGCCCGATTATTTCACAAAATTCCTCTCGTCGATAGACAGGTGAAAATATGGATTTCAGTAAAGTTATAATAATGACGGATCTTGACGGCACGCTGCTTACAGATGACAAGCAGATACTCCCGAAGGATCTTGCGGCGATAGACCGCTTCCGCGCTGGCGGTGGGATATTCACCATCGCGACGGGACGCGGTTATTCCATGACAAAGCATATCGCGGACAAGCTCCGTCTTGACGCCCCTGCGGTGGTTTACAACGGCGCGGCGGTGTACGATTTTGCGCAGGATAAGTTTCTGTGGCAGTGCGCCATCGGCGAAAAGGCTGTGGGGATAATCAGGCGCGTTGCGGAGCGTTATCCCGATATCGGCGTGGAAGTTCTCCGCGGGAATGTGGTGCACGTTCCGTTCCTTAACGAAACGGAGCAGTGGCATCTGAGCCTTGAAAATGTAAAGGCTGACTGGAGCGCTCTCGACGATATCCCAAAGGATGGCTGGCTTAAAGTGCTGTTTGCGTATCCTCCCGAAAAAATGGACGGGCTTGAGGACTATATCCTGCATGAGCCTTATTTCAGCGGGGTTCAGTGGGTGCGCTCGGCGCCGATGTTCTTCGAGTGCCTGCCCGAGGGGATAGACAAGGCGGCGGGCTACCGCGAACTTATCCGCGTTATCGGCGCGGAGGACAGATTTACCGCGGCGGCGGGGGATTTCATGAACGATACCCATATGCTTCAGACCGCGGATTTAGGCGCGGCGGTGGCGAATGCGCAGCCCTCCGTTAAGGAGGCGGCGGATATCATCCTCTGCGACAACAACAGCGGCGCGATATCGGCGCTGATAGACCACATCGAAGCGATGTGATACTGCCGCAAAACAACAAATATTCGGCGGGAAACCGCTTGATAGATACAGATAAACGGGCGCAAGCCCATAAAACACAGGAGGTCTATATGGACGACAAACTGAAAAAGCAGCTTGAAATTGCTGCAACCAAGGTCAGAATGGGCGTTATCGAGGGCGTTCACAGCGCAAAGGCGGGACACCCCGGCGGATCGCTGTCGATAGCTGACACACTGACATACCTTTATATGCACCGCATGAATGTCTGCCCCGAGGAACCCGAAATGCCCACCCGCGACAGACTGGTTCTTTCCAAGGGTCACACAGCCCCCGCGCTGTATGCTGTACTGGCGCAGAGAGGCTTCTTCCCTGTCGAGGAGCTCAAGACGCTCCGCAAGATCGGCTCCCGCTTACAGGGTCACCCCGTTCGCGGCAAGACACCCGGCGTTGATATGAGCACAGGCTCCCTCGGTCAGGGCATTTCCGCAGCCTGCGGCATGGCTCTTTCCGGCAAGATCTCCTGCGACCACTACAAGGTTTACGCTATCCTCGGCGACGGCGAAATTCAGGAGGGTCAGGTATGGGAGGCTGCAATGTTCGCGGCTCACTACAAGCTCGATAATCTCGTTGCGGTAGTTGACAACAACGGTCTTCAGATCGACGGTAAGGTTAGCGACGTAATGTCCCCGTACCCCATCGACCAGAAGTTTGAAGCTTTCGGCTGGCACGTTATCAACATCGACGGCCATGATTTCAACCAGATCGAAAAGGCGTTCAACGAGGCTGAAACCGTAACAGGAAAGCCCACCGTAATCATCCAGAAGTCCGTTAAGGGCAAGGGTGTTTCCTTTATGGAGGATCAGGTAGGCTGGCACGGCAAGGCTCCCAACGACGAGGAGTATGCCAAGGCTATGGAGGAACTCAAGGCTCACCTCGCAGAGCTTGAGGCATAATCAGGATATCATACCGAAAGGACTTTATATATTATGGAAAAGAAAGCAACCCGTGACAGCTACGGCGAAGCTCTTGTAATGCTCGCTGAAAAGCGTCCCGATTTAGTAGTTCTCGACGCTGACCTTGCTGCGGCAACAAAGACAGGAATTTTCAAGAAAGCATACCCCGAAAAGCACTTCGACTGCGGTATCGCAGAAGCTAACATGATGGGCGTTGCGGCGGGTATCGCAACGACAGGCAAGCTTGTTTTCGCAAGCTCTTTCGCGATGTTCGCGGCGGGCAGAGCATTTGAAGTTGTCCGCAACTCCATCGGTTATCCCCACCTCAATGTTAAGATCGGCGCTACCCATGCGGGTATCTCCGTCGGTGAGGACGGCGCGACCCATCAGTGCAACGAGGATATCGCCCTCATGCGCACCATCCCCGGCATGACCGTAATCAACCCTGCGGACGACGTTGAAGCAAAGGCGGCGGTTCTTGCAATGGCTGATTTCGTAGGCCCGACATATATGCGTTTCGGCAGACTTGCTGCGCCCATCTTCAACGACGCCGCAACATATAAGTTTGAGATCGGCAAGGGCGTTCAGCTCAAGGACGGCAAGGACATCACCATCATCGCAACAGGTCTGATGGTATCTGAAGCCCTCGACGCTGCAAAGGCACTCGAGGAGCAGGGTATCAACGCCCGCGTTATCAACATCCACACTATCAAGCCCATCGACCGCGATATCATCATCAGGGCGGCAAAGGAAACCGGCAAGATCGTTACTGTTGAAGAGCACAGCGTTATCGGCGGACTTGGTTCCGCAGTCGCTGATGTTGTTACAGAGGAGTGCCCCGTTCCCGTTATCAAGATCGGCGTAAAGGATGTATTCGGCCACAGCGGCCCCGCCGTTGACCTGCTTAAGGAATTCGGCCTCTGCGCGGAGAACATCACCGCAACAGTCAAGGCTGCACTCGGCAAGTAATTTTTCGGTGCATAAAAATAATACCCTGTCGGAAACGGCAGGGTATTTTTGTGTTTATTTATCCGAGTTCATCCCGCGCTGGTGGGAGTTTCGCTGCTGCTGTAGTCGAAAAGACCGTCGTTCTTTTCCTCCAGTGCCTTTATCATATGATAGGTGTACTCGTTGTACGGTGTGGGTATGCCGAGTTCCTTTCCCATTCGTACAAGGGCGCCCGAGAACATATCAATTTCCGTATGCCTGCCAGCGTCGAGGTCCTGCAGGGTAGAGTACCGCGCGGAGGGCGGCACGGTGCTGCCCCTTGAGGCGGAGGAGTCAGCCTTGCTCATGTCTATCCCCTTTGCACCCGCGACGGCCTCAAGCTCGTGTTTAAGCCCGTCGCTTATGGCTTTCATGTGGGCGCTGTCGCGGTAGCAGCCTACTCCCGCGCCAAGTATTGCCTGCGGGAGATTGTTGCATACGTTCAGCCTGAACTTGCTCCAGATCTCCTCGCGGATGTGCCCGGTGCTGCGGTAGTGCAGACCTGTATGAGAGAAAAGCTCCTCCACAGCGCGGACGCGCCAGCTGTCAAACGGCGCGGAAACCTCGCCGAATACGATACCGATGGTGGTTTCTGGGTCGAAATGATACCCGTCGTCCTCCTTGTGAGAAGCGACCTTTATCAGAGAGTACATAACATGGGAGCTTCCGATTTCCTCGGAAATTATCTCCTCGCTGTCCACGCCGTTCATAAGGCTCATGACAATTGTGTTTTCGCCGACGGCGGCGCGGATGCTTTCAAGCGCGGCGGGAAGCGCGCCGTATTTCAGCGCGACTATCAGCAGGTCGACGCCGTTCGCTTCCTCGGGTGTCCATACCTGCGGATGATAAACGGCGTTGTTGATGGCGCAACCGTTCTTTTTCAGACGCTCCGCGCGGCCGCCCTCGGCGATCACTCCCAGCGTGATGTCCTTTTTCTGTGAAAGCCCCCATATAATATACGAACCAACGGCGCCAGCGCCCAGCACCGCGACAGTTTTAATTTCCATGTTTTATCTCCTTTGCTTGCGGATTTTTTTACATTATATCATGATTTGATGAAAAAGTAAAGCGAGTTTCCATGCGCTGACTCCGCAGGGACAGGAATGCCCCTCCACATTGAACGGAGGGGCGGGGGTATATCAGGCGGGTTTATCAAAGACCTAATTCGGACTTTTTCTTTTCCAGTTTTATTTATGACACGTTGATAAAGGCGCGCAGAAGATGTATAAGATTAATTAGAGGTTTTCAATATAAACAGAATTTATCGCGTTCAGTCGTACCAGATACTGTTGTATTGATCCGTAATTTTATCCTCACCTAAATACCATCCGAATTTCCATTTTCCGTTTTCCTGTACAAGCCGCCCCTCTGCAATGCCTATGAGAATGATCTCGTCTGTGTAATCCTGTTTAATAGGGTAAGTGAAGATGATTTCGTCATCGTTCATGCTGGCTATTTTAGAATACTCAAATACTCCCGCGCTGCCGCATGAACCCATACCTGTATCCTTGTACATAACTCCATCGACTTCGATATATTTGGTCAGGTATTTTACGGTTTCATCCTGCTTTTCCCCGTCGACTACCTCAACATATATCCGTCCATTTATACCATCGGCATGATAATAACTTTCATCTGTTTCTTTCACCTTTTTGCAGATGGTGACATTATCCATGAACCTGTCTACAATATCTGCCGAGTAATACTCCGACAGGCTTTCACGATATTTTTCGGCATTCTCAAATGCCCCCTCGCTATTGATCCTGCCGTATATTCCGATCTGATCGACGCCTTCAATGCAGAGCTCAATGTCACCGTCGCAGCCCATATATTCCAGCTGTACATATTTGTTAGCAGCCTCAAAATTTTGCTTGATAAAGCTATGAAGCCACTTTTCGTCCTCGGTGAACGAGGTCGGAACTGTGATTTCTCCCATTGCTTCTTCTTTTTTAGGTTCAATGTAAAGAGAGGATGTTACCTCCGATTGGTTTTCGACTGAGCTCTGTTTATCCGATTCAGTGGAGTTTACATTCTCCTCAAAACTGAATGCTGAATTCTCCGTGGAGGATAAAGCAGAAGTTTGTTCGCGTTTGCCGCAACCGGTTGTTGTTAAAATAGCCAGCAACAGCAACAAGATTCCTTTACGTTTCATCTGTGAGTCCTCCATAAATATGTTTTAATCAGCATTGTTGAATTTTCTCATTTCTTGTTCTAGATTTGAGATTACCCCTTCAATAACTAAGACAATTTCTGAAAATATTTGTTACAGAATTTGCGTCTGTTTTTCTAAATTTGTATCTTTTGCTAAATCTAAAAAGGAGATTTTGTTGTTGCCATTAACGGTAAACAAATATTAGTCCATTGTCCATACCACGCCGGGGAGCTTGGGCAGATCATTATGCAGTATGTCCTTTCGCGCCGCATCAAGGCGGCTCAGAGTTTTATTTCGGGGCGTTCCGATTGCGGAGGGGCAATGCCGGTTTTTTCATTCCGGAGCTATTTTAAGGAAATAACAGGCTTAACACCGAGCAAATTCAGCGATGAAACGATGTGATTATTTTTGCGAAAAAGCTGTTGTTATAATAAACATATAAATGGGTTAGTTAATCCTAACGTATTGTCTGGTTTTACAAATATATCGTGTAATCGTTATTAATTTCACAAAACTCATTGACTTTCCATGCTTAAATGGTATAATGAACGTATGAACAATTGTTCATATATAAATCGGTAATTATGAAAGGAACTGTTGTCATGTTTATTGAGATAAGCGACATCAAGAAAAGCTACGGATCCGGCGAAAGCAAGGTAGACGTGCTGAAGGGGATAAGCTTCGGCGTGGAAAAGGGAGAATTCTGCATTCTCCTCGGCCCGTCGGGAAGCGGCAAGTCCACGCTGCTGAATATCATCGGCGGCATAGACGACGCCGACAGCGGCTACATTTCCATCAACGGCGAGAAGATAGAAAACATGAAGGAAAAGGCGCTGACGGACTACCGCCGCAGACACCTCGGCTACATCTTCCAGATGTACAACCTGATACCCAACCTCAACATCAAGGAAAATGTTGAAACCGGCGCATATCTCAGCGACCATCCCCTCGACGTTGACGATATTCTCAAAACCCTCGGCTTATACGAGCACCGCCACAAGCTCCCATCGCAGCTTTCGGGCGGACAGCAGCAGAGATGCTCCATCGGCAGAGCGATAGTAAAGAACCCCGATATACTCCTCTGCGACGAGCCGACAGGCGCGCTGGACTACAACACATCCAAGGAGATACTGAAGCTCATCGAAACGGTAAACAAGAAATACAACACGACCATCATCATGGTAACGCACAACGAGGCGATAAAGGACATGGCGGACAAAGTCGTAAAGCTCCGCGACGGCATGGTAAGAAAGGTCGTTACAAACGAAACCAGGCTCACCGCCGACGAGCTTGAGTGGTAATGGAGGGCGAGTTATGAGAAATCCGCTTAACAAGCGCCTTCCGCGCGAGATCGCCAGGGACTGGGCAAAGTACGCGGCGATATTCATTCTGATGGTTATGCTTATTTCGATATGCTCCGGCATGAGGGTTTCCAACGAGAGCCTTTCGAAAGCATATTACGACAGCTTTGATAAGTACGCCCTCGAGGACGGCCACATCACGCTTGACAAGCCCATGCCCGCCGGGCTGCGCTCCACCTTTGAGGAAAAGGGTGAGATGACGCTCCGCGAAAACTTTTATTTCGACGAAGCTTCCGCCGAAACCGGCGCGGTGGTGAGAGTTTACAGCGTTACCGACGATGTGAATGTTCCCTGCCTGCTGAGCGGCGAGATGCCGTCGGGCGATAATGAAATTGCCATCGACCGCGTATTCGCACAGAACAACGATATAAGCATCGGCGATAAGATAACGCTGAACAACAGGCAGCTTGATATTACGGGATTTATCGCGCTGCCGCATTACAGCACGCTGTTCCGGAGCAATACGGACTCCATGTTCGATTCCGTGAATTTCTCCGTGGCGGTCATGACCGAGGATGGTTTCAACGCGCTGGGAAGCCGCAATCTTGAATACAACTACGCATGGCTCTACAACACCGAACCCGCCGATGATATCGAAGCCGCGGAGCGCTCGGACAAATTCCTTGATGTAGTCAAGGATGAGCTGACCGACTACGACGAGGCGATAGTCACTGCGCAGGTTGACGCCCTCACAGACAAGCTAGAAAAGGCGGGCGGGGAATACGGCGAGATATACAAGAAAAACGCCGAAGCGTTCCTGACCGACCTTTCCGAAAAGATACAGACAGGCGCGGCGGAATATGCGCAGATTTTCATGACGACGGGTCAGAAGCCCGCGAAGAGCGACCTTTCCGTTGATATCGACGACTATACATTCGGCATAATCGAAAACGCCGTAGCCGCCATGGTGAGCGGCGCGGAAGCGGAAATGCCCTCCGAGGAGGAGCTTTCCGACCACTACATGAGTATGATAGAAAAGCCCCGCAGGGAGCAGCTTTCCATCCAGCTTGACGACTTCCTTTACGGCATCGTTGAGGACGCCGCGGATGCGGAGATAAACGGCACCGAGTATGTAATGCCCGACGACGAAGCATTCGAGGGCGAGATAGACAAGACCGACATCGTAACCGTTGACAACTATATCCCGCGCTATCTTAACCAGGCGATTACATTTTCGATAGATGATATCGGCGGCGACGAAGCGGGCACAATGGTAATGTGCTATATGATGATAGGGCTTATCGCGTTCATTTTCGCCGTTACCATCTCCAACACGATAACCACCGAAGCGGGAGTTATCGGCACGCTGCGTGCGTCGGGCTATACCAAGGGCGAGCTTATCCGCCATTACATGATTCTTCCCATAATCGTAACGCTTGCGGCGGCGGTCGTCGGAAATATCCTCGGATATACCGTAATGAAGGACTACTGCGTTAACCTCTACCGCAACAGCTACTCCCTCACGGATTATGTGGTCGTATGGGACGCTTCGGCATTCATCCTTTCTACCGTTGTGCCGATAGTTCTTATGCTGATAATCAACCTGTTCGTGCTTACTTCCAAGCTGAAGCTCAGTCCGCTGAAGTTCCTGCGGCACGACCTCAGAAAGAACCGCAACAAGAAGGCAATGCGCCTTAACACCAAAATTCCGTTCAGAACAAGGTTCAGCCTCAGAATATTCTTCACCAACCTGCCGGGATACATCGTTATGATAGTTGGTATCATGTTCGGCGCTGTGCTTATTGCTTTCGGCGATATGATGCCGCGAATGCTCAACGAGTATGAGGATATCGTTGTCAGGGATATGATAAGCGACAACCAGTACATTCTCTACGACTGCGATGAAGCCACCGAGGTAACAGAGCCCTCCGCGGAGAAATTTGCGATGGCTTCGTATGATTACACAAAGCCCGGCTTCCTTACCGACAGCATAACGGTATACGGTGCAATTAAGGACAGCAGGTATATCCACGCGGATATTCCAGAGGGCAAGGTGCTTGTTTCCACGGGCATAAGAGAGAAGTTCGGCCTTAACACGGGCGATACTATAACGCTGGACGAAAAGTACAAGCGCGATACATCCTATACGCTGGAGATCGCGGGCGTTTATGATTATGAGTCCTCGCTGGCGATATTCATGAACATAGACGATTTCAACCGCACTTTCGGCAATGACGAGGGATTTTTCACGGGTTACTTCTCTGATGTTGCGCTGACGGAGCTTACAGACGACGATGTTGCAACGGTGATAACCTCCAACGATTACACCAAGCTTTCCACACAGCTTATGGTTTCCATGGGCGGTATGATGGGACTTATCAAGTGGTTCGGCGCGGTATTCTTTATAATCATTGTATATGTGCTCTGCAAGCAGGTCATCGAAAGAAACTTCCAGTCCATTGCAATGACAAAGATACTCGGCTTCCGTAACGGCGAGATCGCAGCGTTGTATATCGCTTCCACAACTATTGCGGTGCTGCTGGGTCTGATAGTTTCGATACCGTTTATTGATCTTGCAATGAAGGCTATTTTCAGCGGATATCTTTACACGATGATGACAGGCTACCTGCCGCTGTCCATAAGCCCGATAACCTATACCGTGATGTTTGTAACGGGACTCGGGTGCTATATCGTTGTGGCACTGCTGCAGATGCGCAAGGTCGCAAAGGTTTCCAAGAGCGAAGCGCTCAAGAATGCGGAGTGATCTGCGCGCGTTAGGTCAACAAATAAAACATGGGGAAAAGCCTGCGCCTTTCCCCTTGTTTCAGCTTGTCGAAAAAATTGAGTTTGCCCGCGAAGCGGGCTTTTTAAATCCGTTTTTTGCCACGGGTTTCCCGGGGCGAAAAACACTTCTATCCGCACAAGTGTGTTAGCGACAGCTTCGCTTTACGCTTAATTGTCGGCAAAGCCGACAATGAGTGCGCGCAGTGCGGATGTACTCTGTCGAAAAAGTCGTAAGACTTTTTCGACAGACTTAAACATGGGGAAAAGCCTGCGCCTTTCCCCATGTTTCATATCCGCCCGTATCCATAAAAATATCCAAAAAAATTTCAAAAAAGTATTGACATAATAAAATAACAATGTTATAATAACATTGTTATTTTAAGAGGAGATTTGATATGAGGCAGGAAACAGCAGGCGTTACCGAGGCGCTTCTTGAAAGCGCGGGCAGGGAATTTCTGAAATACGGATTCCGCGACGCGAACCTCCGCAGGATATCCGCGGACAGCGGTGTAAGCACAAATTCGATATACACGAGATTCGGCGACAAATCGGGTCTGTTCGACGCACTGGTCAAGCCCGCGGCGGACGGTCTTATGGAAATATACCTCGCCAGCATAAACGAGGCTTCGGACTGCGACAGCGCAAAGTCCGCCACGGATATGGGCGGCGAGGGCACCGAGCTGGTGCTGAAATACATCTACGACAATCTGGACGCGTTTCGCCTTATCTTCTGCAGATCTGCGGGAACGGAGTACGAGCACTATTTCGACAGGCTCGCCGCCATCGAGGAGAAATTCTACAAGGAGTTCGCAAGGCAGTTTGCAAAGGACGGCAGCAGGGTAAGCGATTTCTTTATCCATGTTGTGTGCAGGTCGGGCTGGCAGTACATCTACGAGGTAGTTTCCCATGATATCCCCTACGATGAAGCGCGGGATTTCATGAAGTGCATAAGGGAATTCAGCTTCGCGGGATGGAGCCGCGTGCTCGGGGCGGATCAATAAAGAAAAGGCAGTGGTTTCGCTGCTTTTTTACGGTGCATAAGTTAGATACCACTAACTTGCAGATGTAAGGAGGTTTTGTTGTGAAACAAAAAAAGAGGAACTCATTTTCGGTGCTTATGCACTATGCGGGCGGGCATAAAGGCTTTACATATGCTTCGCTCGTACTGGCGGCGGTGAGCGCGTGGATAGCGCTGATACCGTTTTACGACATCTGGCGCATTATAAAGGAAGTGCTTGATGTTCGCCCGAACTATTCGGAAGCCGTTAATATCGGAAGATACGGCTGGGAAGCGGTGGGCTCCGCGCTGCTTGCGATGGTGTTCTATATCGCCGCGCTGATGTGCTCGCACAAGGCGGCGTTCAGGGTGCAGGCGAATATGCGTATCAGCATGATGAAGCATATCATGAAGCTACCCCTCGGCTATGTCGAAACAGAGGGCACCGGCAAGATCCGCAAGATCGTTACGGATTCCAGCGCGGCGACCGAAACTTTCCTTGCGCACAACCTGCCGGATAAGGCCGTTTCGTTTGCGACGCCCGTCGGTCTGCTGATAATGATGATGGTGTTCGATTGGCGGCTGGGTCTTATAAGCCTTATCCCCGCGGCGATCGCTTTCGCGCTTATGTTCACGCTTATGATGGGTCCGAAGATGGCGGAGGATATGAAGCAGTATCAGAACGCCCTCGAAACCATGTCCGCAGAGGCTGTCGAATATGTAAGAGGCATCCCCGTTGTAAAGACCTTCGGTCAGACGGTGTTCACGTTCAAGCGCTTCAAGGCTGCCATCGACGAATACGAAAAGTGGACGCTCGGCTACACAAAGAATATGCTCGCGCCGATGGTTGGCTTCACCACGGCGGCAAACGGAATTTTCGCGGCGCTTATCATCGCTGCATTCGCGTTTACGGGGCAGGGCGTTACGAACGAATTTATCCTCAATCTGTTTTTCTATGTGATAATAACCTCCGTGCTCACCGTAACTCTCATGAAAGTCGCATACGCGGGCGAATCGCAGATGATAGTCGACGACGCGCTGAACAGAGTTTATGAGATACTCAAGTCGGATATTCTTCCCGATTCCGACAAGGAATGCGCCCCCGCAGACGCTTCCATCAAACTTGAGAACGTTGTTTTCGCTTACGATAAGTCCGAAACCAACGCCATCGACGGCATCGACCTCACCGTTAAGGCAGGGGCGCATATCGCACTTGTAGGTCCTTCCGGCGGAGGAAAGACCACCCTCGCTTCGCTCATCGCGCGTTTCTGGGATGTCAGGAGCGGCGCGATAAAGATAGGCGGCACGGACGTAAGGGATATCCCGTCGGATAAGCTTATGCAGTATGTTTCGTATGTGTTTCAGGACAGCAAGCTGCTGAAAATGAGCATACTCGACAACGTAAGGATGGGTCGCCCCGACGCCACGGATAAAGAAGTCATGCAGGCGTTAAAGGACGCACAGTGCATGGATATCATCGAGAAATTCCCCGACGGAGTGAATACGATGATAGGCTCCAAGGGCATATACGTTTCCGGCGGCGAGTGCCAGCGCCTTTCCATCGCGAGGGCATTTCTGAAGAACGCCCCCGTGCTTATCCTCGACGAGGCGACAGCCTTTGCAGACCCAGATAACGAGCGCCTTGTGCAGCAGGCATTCGAGAAGCTTTCCAAGGACAAAACGGTCATCATGATAGCGCACAGGCTTTCCACAGTTACAAATGCCGACTGCATTTACGTCCTTTCCGACGGAAAGATAGCGGAGAGCGGCAGGCACAGCGAGCTTATTTCCGCAAACGGCATCTACAGCCGTATGTGGAACGAATATAACAGATCTGTCAGCTGGCAGGTCGGAAAGGCGGGCGTGCAGTAATGAAACTTACAGAAAAATTAAAGCATAAATATGCGCTTTCGGACAACGGCGCAAAGGGCATGATCCGCGCGTTTGTCGCGGTCACGGTGGCAAACCTTGTTCTTATGCTGCCGGTGGGGCTGCTTTATATGCTGTCCTCCTACCTCCTCGACGGAGATCTCCCGAGGGATAAATTCGTATTCTTCATCATCGCGATAGTAGTGGTGCTTACGCTTATGGCAGTTTCCGCGGTGTTCCAGTACAGGTCAACGTTTCTTTCGACCTATATAGAAAGCGGCGTAAGGCGCAGGACCCTTGCCGAAAAACTCAGAAAGATACCGCTTTCGTTCTTCGGCAAGAAAGACCTTTCCGACCTCACCAATACGATAATGAGCGACTGCGCGATGATAGAAACCGCGTCCTCCCACTGGATACCCGAGCTTGTCGGCGCGCTTATCTCCACGACCATTGTCGTTATCAGCCTGTTCTTCTTCAACTGGAAGATGGCACTGGCGGCGGTGTGGGTAATGCCCGTTGCGCTTATCATAGTGCTGAGTTCCAGAAGCGTAATGACAAAGGTTCACGAAAAGACCATGCAGTACAAGCTGGACTGCATTGACGGCATACAGGAGGGTCTTGAAACCCTCCGCGACCTTCGTTCCTACAATATGACCGAGGTTTATCAGGAGGGACTCGACAAGAAAATAAAGGCTGTCGAGAAGCACTCCATTGTTGCGGAATTTGCGAATGCGGCTTTCGTTTGCTCGGCGCAGATGATATTGAAGCTTGGCATGGGCACGGTCGCCGTTGTGGGCAGCGCGCTGCTTATCAGGGGCGAGATAGACGTGCTGACATTCTTCATGTTCCTGCTGGTAGTAACGAGAATGTACGAGCCGCTTCAGATAGCGCTGCAGAATCTCGCGGCGATAATCAGCATCGACGTTACCTGCAAGCGCATGGACGAGATACTCTCCCACGACGAGCAGACAGGCCGCGAAACCCTCGACAACAAAGGCTACGACATCAGCTTCGACCATGTTGCTTTCTCCTACAAGGACGGCGAGCAGGTGCTTTCTGACGTGAGCTTCACCGCAAAGCAGGGCGAGGTCACGGCGCTTATCGGTCCCTCCGGCGGAGGAAAGACCACCGTTTCGCGCCTTGCGGCGAGATTCTGGGACAGCGATAAGGGCACCATCACCGTCGGCGGTATGAATGTTTCGGAGATAGACCCAGAGAAGCTGCTTTCGCTGTATTCGATAGTATTTCAGGATGTAACGCTGTTCAACAACACCGTAATGGAAAACATCCGAATAGGCAAAAAGAACGCCACCGATGAGGAAGTAATGGCGGCGGCCAAGCTTGCCCACTGCGAGGAGTTCATCGAAAAAATGCCCGAAAAGTGGAACAGCATGATAGGCGAGAACGGCTCCGAGCTTTCCGGCGGCGAGCGCCAGCGTATTTCCATCGCGAGGGCGTTCCTCAAGGACGCGCCGATAATCCTTATGGACGAGGCAACGGCTTCCCTCGACGTGGACAACGAAACGCTGATACAGGAATCCATCTCCAAGCTTATCCGCAACAAGACCGTGCTTATAATCGCGCACAGAATGAGAACCGTAGACGGCGTTGATAAGATAGTTGTGCTTAAAGACGGCACCGTTGCCGAAACCGGCAGTCCTGCGGAGCTGAAGCAGGCTGGCGGAATTTACAGGCACATGGCGGATATGCAGCTCTGCTCCGAGCAGTGGAAGTATTAATACGGAGGAAAGCAAATGAGCGAAAAAATAACCCTCTCGGGTGTGACTGAAACAATGCTGCAGACGATATACGCCCGCGCAAAGGAAACAAAAAAGCGCGGCGCCATCACCGATAAAAAGGCGGTGGAGATCGTCGGGAAGCTGGATTATGATTTTTCCCTTGCCGACAAGGATTCGGCAATGCACGACGGCGTTATAGCCCGCACCATTGTGCTTGACAGGCTGGCGAGAAAGTACCTTGCGGAGCACCGCGGCGCGGTGGTGGTGAATGTAGCCTGCGGACTTGACACACGCTGCTACCGCATGAAAGGCTATTCCCACTGGTACAACCTCGACCTCCCCGAAACGATAGCCGTGCGCAAAAGCATACTCCCTCCCACAGAAAAGATAACGCAGATAGCAATGTCCGCCATGGACGACTGGAGCGAGGAGATCGCGGAGCGCGGCGTTCCTGCGCTGGTTATTATCGAGGGGCTGACGATGTACCTTTCCGCGGTGGATGTTCAGCGGATTTTCGCCGTTATTTCGGAGCGTTTCGAGAACGTGCAGGTGCTGGTCGAGATAATGAACCCCATGGTAGTTAAGCGTATAAAGGAAAAGTCCATCGAGGGCAGCAAGGCGAAATTTACATGGGGCGTGAAGAACGGCAGGCAGCTTGCGGAGCTTATTCCCGAATTTGATTTTGTGGAGGATCACAGCCTTACCGAGGGTATGGCGGCTTTCATGCCGATATACAAGGTGCTGGGTAAGATACCGCTGGTAAGCAATATATCGAACAAGATAGTCGTTCTGGAAAAGAAATAAAGGCAAGGCTCGGGAGCATTAGATCCCGAGCCTTTATTATGTATCGCGTTATTCCGCGTCGTCCCCGCCGTCCTCCGCGGAGTGGCTTTTTACAAAGAAAGTGAAATAAACGATATGGAACAGCCATACCACGCCGAGTATCATGCAGGGAATATAAATCTGTTTCGAGAACATAACCGCGAAGCCTATTGTCATCAGCAGCGTTACGGTTATCATGACCTTTATCTTTGTCCTGCGGGTCATGCCCTTGCCGTTTACAAAGCTTTCGAGGTCATTCTTGTACAGCTTTGTGCCCCTGAACCACCTGTCCAGCCGCTCCGAGCTTTTCGCAAAGCATATCGCCGCCACAAGCAGGAAAGGGAACGAGGGAAGTATCGGCAGCACCGCTCCTACCGCGCCCAGACCTACTCCCAGACAGCCTACGATGATGAGTATTGCTTTTTTCATGCTTCTTTCTCCGTTCTGCGTTTTTCTCTCTTGCTTTCGATAATGTGCCGCACCGCCATGATGGGATGGTGAAACAGCATACGCGGCCCCGAAAACCGCATTACCGTGCGTATCTTTTCGCGCATTTCGGGCTTGTAGCAGTGCACCTTGCAGTTGGAGCAGAATGTCTTGCTCTCCATAAACGGGCACTTATCGCTGCGCAGGGCGGCGTAGTCCGCAAGCTCGCGGCATTCGGGGCAGAGCTCGGTTTTGGTGCCGTGCTTTTTGCGGCAATACAGCCGTATCATCAGCGCGACGGTCTTTTTTTCGCGCTCGCGCTTTTTATCGGCATTCATACATTTGTCCTTTCTCTACGCGGTATACGCGGTCGGCGACTGCCATGGTGCTTTCACGGTGGGATACGAGGATGATGCTCTTGCTGCGTTTCTGCTGCCGCAGCGCCTTGAGGATAATGCCCTCGTTTATGCTGTCAACGTTGCTTGTCGGCTCGTCGAGAAGTATCAGGCCGCTTCCGCGAAGAAATGCCCGCGCAAGTCCCAGCCGCTGCTTTTCTCCCGAGGAGAGCATATCCCCCAGCGCCCCCGCGCGGGTCTTGTATCCGTCGGGCAGGGAAGAGATGAAATCATGCACCGAAGCCATTCTGCATGCGGCTTCAAGCTCCTCCTGCGTTGCATCCGGCTTCGCTATCCGCAGGTTGTCCTCGATGGTTTCATCAAAGAGATATGTGGTCTGGCTGACCATTGTGACATTATCCAGCAGGCTTGCTTCGTCCGTAAGGTCGATGTCCGTGCCGTTGTAACATATTGTGCCGCTGTCTTTCTGCCAGAACCGCAGAAGAAGTTTAAGAAACGTGGATTTTCCGCAGCCGCTCTCGCCCACGATACCGATTATCTCGCCCCTGCGCGCGTGCATACATATATCCGAAAGCACCTGCGTTTCCTTGTCGTAGGAGAACGAGAGATCCTTTACATCAAGGTTATCGAAGCTGAACGTACTGCCGTTTTTGACAGGCTCCACCGCAGGTTTTTCCGCAAGGAGATCGAGCACCCTGTCGCCGCTTGCGAATGTCTGCGTGAGATTGCCCGGCAGTGCGGATATCGCGATGACGGGCCCGAAAGAACCGAACACCGCCGTAACGCCGATTATCATTTTCCCGATGGAAAGCGCGCCGCCGCTTACGAGGATAATCCCCACAGCCAGCGCCGCGAAAATCACCGCCGAAACCGTAAGCTCCGTCGCGGAGGAAGCCCTTGTTATGTCGTGCTTCATTTTCTTTGTTTCCTCGAGGAGGACGTCGGAGCGGCGGTCGACCTCCGCCTTGCGGCTTTCGCCGCCGTTGTTGAGTACGATGTCCTTTATGCCCTTTATGCTGTCGAGAAAGAACGCGTTAAATCCCGCAAATTCCGCGCGGTATCTCACGCCCGATGTCTTGAGCCTTGCGGAGGATATCATCGGCAGCACTATCCCCACGAGGATATATCCCGCCAGCGCCACCAGCGCGATGTACCGGTGCGAAACCGTCCCCACGAAAATAAACACCGCCGCCGAAACTATAACTGCAATGCATATGGGGGAGATGGTGTGCGCATAGAATACCTCCAGCGTTTCGATGTCGGAGGTTATCATCGCGATGATGGAGCCTTTTTTCTTGCTCTCGAGCTTTGCAGGGCAGAGGGTGCGCAGCGCGCCGAATATCTTATCCCGCAGCACCGCCAGCAGGCGGAATGCAATGTAGTGGTTTCCGTACTGCTCGAGGTACCTCAGCAGGCCGCGCAGAACGCCGCAGCCTATCGCAAGCGCGATTATCCATCCGTAGGAAAGCGCGATGGTTTCGCCCAGCGCCTTTGCAATTCCCACTGCGCCGAACAGCGTAACGCCCATGGCGCACACAAACCCAAGGGAGCCGTTTATAACCGCCAGCACCATTATGTACGCAAGGCTTCCGAGCAGCGTGATAAGGCTTGCCATTATTTTCGCGCCGCTTCTGCGCGTTGTTTTTTCGCTCATGCTTCCACCTCCGTATAGCCGTTTTCAAGCTTCTTCTGCGCCGTGTAGAGGGCGGCGTAGCCGCCGTGCCTGTCCATAAGCTCCGCATGGGTGCCGCATTCGCGCACCTCTCCGCTTTCCATGTAATATATCCTGTCGGCGGGGACGATGTTTTCAAGCCTGTGGGAGATAACGACAACGTTTTTCTTCTCCGAAAGGGATTTTATGTTCTGCATTATCACCGCTTCGCTCTCGATGTCGATGTTGCTGGTGGCTTCGTCAAATATGTAGATATCCTTGTCCGCCACCAGATTTACCGCAAGGGCAAGGCGCTGTTTCTGTCCGCCGGAAATATTCGCGGCGTCCTCGGTTATTTCGCGGTCAAGCCCGCCGTTTTCGCGGATGAAATCCGCAAGGTTCACCTTTTCGAGGGCGGACATCATCTCGCCGTCCGTTACGTCCTTTTTTGCAAGCATGAAGTTCTCGCGGACGGTGGTGTTGAAAACATATGTATTGCAGCTTACCACTGCAAGCTTTGAGTAGTACGCCTCCCGCGAGAGGGTTTCGAGCTCCTTTCCGCCAGCGGTAACTCTGCCCGAAACGGGGCGGAGCGCCCCCGTAAGCAGTCCGACAACGGTAGACTTTCCGCAGCCGCTTTCGCCGACTATCGCGGTCATTCCGCTGCTCGGGAGATCCATGCTGACATTTTTCAGGATATCGCGGCTGCCGTCGTAGCTGAATGTAATGTTGTCAAGCTTCAGCCCGCTTTCGGCGAGGGTTTCCCCGCCCCAGACGGGGTCGGGCTGCTCCAGCAGGGAGAGTATTTTCCTGCCCGCGCTTGCGCCGTTCATTGCGATATGGAATGCCGAGCCGAATGCGCGCAGCGGCAGGAAGAAATCCACCGCCACAAGTATCAGAAACAGCGCCGCAACGGGGGTTATCGCGCTGTTTGCCGCGTCGCTCACGGCAATGGCGATGCCGACCCCCGCGCCGCCGTAGGCGACGATGTCCATTATAGTCGTGCTTGCAAGCTGCATTACAAGCACCTTCATGGTTATCTTTCGGAATTCCTCGGCGTTTTGGTTCATTTTTTCGTGTCGGGCGGCGTCGGCGCGGAATATTTTCAGTTCGCGCAGACCCTGAACGCTGTCGAGAAAACTGTCGCCCATGGAGGTGTATTTGCCCCAGTATTTCGCGAAGATCTTCTTTGCGTATTTAGACACCGCAATGATTGAAACAGGGATGAGCGGCACGCAGCACAGCAGCACCACGGCTACCTTAGCGTCTATTCCTGCGGTCACGCCGAACAGAATCAGCGGCGCGAGCATAGCAAAGAAAAACTGCGGTATGTAGGAGGAATAATACAGGTCGAGCTGCTCAATGCCTTCCATCGCCACCTGAGTAAGCCCCGCAATGCTCATGCCGTCGGTGCTTCTTACGCCAAGGCGGACTATCTTGTCGTAGGTCTTTTCGCGCAGGTCCTTTTTCGCCTTTCTTCCGAGCAGGTCTTTAAGGTATCCCGTCGTCCTGCCCGCGGCGTATCTGACGGCGATACCGACCGCTCCGCATATCGCGGGGGCGATGTACGCGGAAGCCACCGTCCCTGCCGCAAGCAGGGATATCGCCCAACATATCCCCGAGGT
Source organism: uncultured Oscillospiraceae bacterium (assembly GCA_934481445.1). Classification (GTDB taxonomy): domain Bacteria; phylum Bacillota; class Clostridia; order Oscillospirales; family Ruminococcaceae; genus CAG-115. The sequence continues at coordinate 5,510 of CAKSPC010000020.1, read as the reverse complement.
TATCGCGAGGTTAGCTAGCAGCCCCACCGCCATGGAAGCCACCGTAAAAAATATGTATTTCCTGCTGCTTCCGAGAAGCCGCAGAAGCTGTTTATCTATCATGTATGTTCTCCTTTTGCTTTGTTATGAATTCCGTCAGCGCGGCAATGCTTTCCTCGCTGAATGCGCACACGGCGCCAATTGCGTCGTGCCGCGCGATATCCGCGGGCACTTTGCAGTTCATTTCAAGGTGTCCGCCAAGCCAGCATATAAGCATATTGTATTTCGCGAGCTGCCCGCGCCCGTGCTGCGTTACGACGACCCTGTTCTTTTCGTCGCGGCGGATGCAGCCGTCCTGCTCCAGCCGCTCCGCCGCCTTGAAAACGCTGACCTTTGTAACGTTCATTTCGGCGGCTATGGCGGTAAGGCGTATTCCCACAGTGCCGTCGTACATCTCGTTTATTTTTATAAGGTATTTCAGCTCCGACGATGTCATTGTTTCCTCCAAATGTTAGAATAAACTAACCTATAGCTAATGTGAATAGCAAACGAAAATTTTCACGAAAACACCGGTTAGCTATGGTTAACTCACGGCTAAAAAATAACGCGTTTTTTCAACACTGAAAAGATTATAACACAGTTTTTGTTGTTTGTCAACAAAAAGTTAACCATTTGCTAACAGAAATTTTTGCCTTGACAATTTGGAGCAAAAGCGATATAATCAGAATAACAGAGGAACAGTAACACTCTGCATTAAAATACAGGAGGACAACAAAATGAAAAACATCTTTAAAAACGAAAAATTCTGGCTGGTAGTCGCAGGTGCGGCAGGCGTTATCGTAGGTAAGAAGATCGTCACCGCAAAGAAAACGAGAGAGATCGCCGTAACAGGTCTTGCAAAGGGCATGAAGTTCACAAACGACGCCAAGGCTGCTTTCCAGAGCATGAAGGACGAGGCACAGGATCTTTGCTACGAAGCGAAGGAGCAGGCAGGTCTTAACGAGGAAGAAAGTGATAACTGATGCGCTTCAGAATCATATCTGATAATCCCGGGCGCATTAGAGTACGCTTCGGGGCGTACGCTTTTGATAAGTCGCTGGAAAGCCGTATCAAAGAGTTAACCGAGGCTAACTCTTTTGTGCTGTCCGCCGATGTTCATTATGAAAACGGCGGTCTGCTTATCTGCTATAAAAAAGACAGCAGGAGCAGGGTCATCGGGTTTGTAAAGAGCCTTGATTTCAGGGTCCTCACCCCCATCCATGATGACAACGCCGCAAGGGAGATCGACGATAATTTTAAGAACGGCCTTGCAAAGCTTGTCATCACCCATTATGCCAAGAAGTTTCTGCTGCCCGCGCCGCTACGCGCAGCACTCACTATCTACAACGGTGCAAAGTACATATTAAAGGGACTTTCCATCCTCTCCGAGGGCAGGCTCACCGTAGAGGTGCTGGACGCCGCGTCGATAACCGCGTGCCTTGCACAGCGCAACTTCAAGACGGCGTCCACCATCATGCTTATGCTGTCCGTATCCTCTCTGCTGGAGGACTACACCCACGCACGCACAAAGGCGGTGCTGAGATCCAGCCTTGCGGTCAAGGCGGACAAGGTATGGCTCGCAAACGGGGACGAGGATGTGCTTATCCCGATAAAGCAGCTAAACGTCGGCGACAAGATACGCGTAAGAACAGGCAGCGTTATTCCCGTCGACGGCGAGATAACCGACGGCGAGGCATACATAAACGAATCTTCCATGACCGGCGAGCCGCTGGCGGTGATGAAGTCCGTGGACGACACCGTATTCGCGGGCACAGTTGTGGAGGAAGGCTCCGTTGTCGTAAGAGTTAGGGCAGTAAGCTCCGACACGAAGATCCAGAAAATAATCGAGCTTATCGACAGTTCCGAAAACCTCAAGGCGGGCATTCAGAGCCGCGCCGAAAGACTTGCGGACGGCATCGTTCCGTTCAGCTTCCTCGGCTTCGGGCTCACGCTGCTGTTTACGGGTAACATTACCAAGGCGGTTTCGCTGCTGATGGTGGATTATTCCTGTGCGATAAAGCTCTCGGCGCCTATTGCGGTGATTTCCGCGCTGCGCGAGGCGGCGGATCATAGTATCACCGTCAAGGGCGGAAAGTACCTCGAAGCATTCGCGGCGGCGGATACCATCGTCTTTGATAAGACGGGCACTCTCACCAACGCCGAGCCCGTGCTTGACAAGGTAATTCCTTTCGGCGGTTATTCCGAGGAAGAGGTGCTGAAAACCGCAGCCTGCATTGAGGAGCATTTCCCGCACAGCATGGCGAGGGCGATAGTAAAGGGCGCGGAAAAGCGCGGCGTAGTCCACGCGGAAGAGCACGCCGAGGTAAACTACATCGTTGCCCACGGTATCGCGACAACGCTGCACGGCGAGCGCGCCGTTATCGGCAGCCGCCATTTCGTCTGCGAGGACGAGGGCATTGTCATAACCGACGAGCAGCAGGCGCGCATAGACGAAAACGCAGGCGCGTCCTCCGTGATTTACCTTGCGATCGGAGATGAACTCGCGGGAGTTCTCTGTATAAACGACCCGCCCAGACCCGAAGCGGCACCGGCGGTGGAGCTGATGAAAAAGGGCGGCATAGAAAACGTTGTAATGCTCACGGGCGACAGCGCAGCCGCGGCCGAAAAGATAGCGCAGCAGCTTGGCATAACCGAGGTGCACGCGCAGGTTCTCCCCGAGGATAAGCACAGCCACATCGAAAAGCTCAAGGCGGACGGCCACCGCGTCATCATGGTGGGCGACGGAATAAACGACGCGCCCGCGCTTGCGGCGGCGGATGTTTCCGTGGCAATGAGCGACGCTTCCGACATAGCAAAGGAAACCGCTGACATAACGCTGAGAGGCGCGGAGCTTACCGAGCTTGCGGTGCTGCGTAACTTAAGCGAGCAGCTTATGCAGAGGATAAATTCGAACTACCGCTTTATTCTGGTGTTCAATACGGCGCTGCTGGCGCTGGGATTTTTCGGCGTGATAACCCCGTCGATGTCCGCGCTGCTGCATAACGGCTCTACGATCGCAATTTGCGCGAAGAGCATGACCCCGCTTCTCAAGAGCGGCGACGTTATGTAACAGCATAACACATAATAACGAACCTCCCCGACGGATTTCCAACGGGGAGGTTTTCTGTTAATGCCTACAAAAAAACGGTACCGATCGCTCGGTACCGTTTCGTTATGTATCGGTTATACCTTAACCTTTACGATGGTGGAGTAGGGGCTGTAAACCTTCTTGCCGCTTACCTCGATGTAGGAGCGAACCTTGAAATAGTAGGTCTTGCCTGCGGTAAGGCCTGTTTTCTTGTAGGTGAGGGTGGAGCCGCTCTTGATGGTGGTCACGCGGGAGTACTTGCCGCTCTTGGAGCTAGCCATGTAAACCTCGTAGCCTGCCGCGCCGCTGGACTTGGACCACTTGATGGTGGCAACGCCCTTCTTTGTCTTGGAAGCGCTTACGCCTGTGGGTGTGGGCGAAGTAACGCTTACGGACTTAACTGCAGTGTTTGCGGACTTGATCTTCGAACCATCGGATGTTACATAAGCTGCAACCTTGTAGTAGTATGTCTTGCCCTTGGTAAGACCCTTGTCGGTGTAGCTTGTGGTGAGAACGGTGTCGATCTTCTTGTATTTGCCGCTCTTGGAAGTGGAGCGGTAGATGTAATAGCCTGTTGCGCCGGTATCCTTCCAGCTCAGCTCTACGGAGCTTGTGGACTTGGGCTTAACGGTGAATTTAGTGGGTGTCGCGGGAACAACGTTGATGGTTAATGTGCCTGTGGTTCCGTTGATGCTTGTTGCGGTGATGGTCACTGTGCCCGCCTTTCTTGCGGTAACAAGGCCATCCTTGCTTACTGTTGCGATGCTTATGTTGGAGCTTGTGAGGGAGTAGATGTCACCGAAGCTGCTGCTTGCGGGCTTTGCGGTTACGGTGAGAGTTGTCTTTTTGCCCTCGTTGAGGGAGTTCTTGCCGGAGATGGTCATGGAAGCGACAGCATTATATGCGGTCTTTTCGCCGGAGTAGGAGCTCCATGTGGAACCATACTTGGTTGTGTAGAATATCTCGGGGGAGGTGGAAACATCGAAAACATTGGTGATGTTTACATACGCGCCGCCGAAGATAGCTCTTTCCATGCTGCTGCATCCGCTGAATGCGTTAGCCTGAATAACTGTAACAGAGGGAGAAACGAAGATCTCCTTGAGGCTTGTGCAGTTCTTGAATGCGCTGTCCGTGATGGTTCTTACCTTGTTGGGGAAGAATACGGATGTCAGGGAAGAGCAGCCCATGAACGCAGCCTCTTCGATGGTCTTGAGTTCTGCGGGAATGTTGATGTTAGTAAGCTTTGCGCAGTTTGCGAAAGCGTTTGCGGAGATGGTCTTAACGCCATCGGGGATAACAACGGTGGTAAGGCTGTTGCAGTTGTTGAACGCATTTGCGCCGATACCCGTGATATAAAGCGGAAGTGTTACGGTAGTGAGCTTTGTGCAGCCGTCAAACAGCTTTGCAGGGATCTCCGAAGCGCGGCTGGTAAGGTCTGCGCTGCTGAGGGATGTGCAGTTCATGAATGCGCTCTCGCCGATGCTTGTTACGGAAGTGGGGAGCGTGATGCCTGTGAGAGCGGTGCAGCCGTAGAACGCGTTGGAACCGATGGATGTCAGCGTTTCGGGCAGGCTTACTCTTGTGAGCCCTGTGTATCCGTTAAATACGCCTTCGCCGAGCACCTTAATACCCGAGGAAAGTGTAACGGCGGTTATGCGGGACTTTGTGCGGTTGTCGCGCAGACCGGTTACGGAATAAACGCTCTTGCCATCGATCTTAGAGGGAACGGTTATTGCCGTGTCGATGCCTGTGTATCCTGTCACGTTAACGGTATCCGAAATGACGGTGTATTCCCAGTCGCCGCTTGTTTCCGCGTGTGCTCTTTCGAAGCAGAAAACGCAGGACAGCGCCGCCGTCATAACGGCTGCCATAAGGAATGACAGAACTTTGTTTGTTTTTTCTCTTACCATAGAATATCCTCCTTTTGCTTTTGCCATAAAATTCTTTTGGCATTTATTATATTTTACCACAACTCCGTTCAAAAAACAATATCTAACCATATACAAAATATCTACCCCAAAACAGTGATTTTGACGAAAATGTCTTCCCGTCCAAAATAGCCACGGCTTGACAAAAGATGATAACTATATTATAATGGTAATAATACGACAATCATCCCGCAAATGCGGGCGAAAGGAACTGATGAAATGCCTGTAAAAATAGCTGACGGGCTTCCCGCACAGAGTATACTTGAAAACGAGCATATATTTGTAATGACGGAGCACCGTGCGCTCCATCAGGATATACGACCTCTTAAGATCGCGATACTAAACCTCATGCCGACAAAGATAACCACGGAAACGCAGATACTCCGCAGCCTTTCCAACTCCCCGCTTCAGATAGAGGTAACGTTTCTCCAGACATCCACATACACGGGCAGGAATACCCCTCAGGAGCACCTCGG